>JBNGDU010000258.1:0-10968 GCA_049975025.1 Anaerolineae bacterium | reverse complement strand
ATCGTGGGCTCGCCCACCTACTTCGGGCAGATGGCGGCGGACGTCAAAGAGATGTTCGACATCACCGAGAGGGTCTACGGAGAGCTGGAGGGAAAGGTTGGCGCGGCCTTCACCACCTCCGGCTGCGCCGGCTGCGGCCACGAGTTGACGAACATGTCGATCATCACCGCAATGCTGGTCAGCGGCATGGTCGTGCAGGGGACGACCAAGGGCCCACACTTCGGTCCCTTCGCCGTGGGCAAGCCCGGGGACAAAGCCTTAGAACAGGGCCGAGCGATGGGTGTGCGCGTGGCGGAGTTGACTAAGAGGCTCTTTGGTTAAGGCTACCCGGCCAAAGCTACAGATGGCGGATCAAGATAGGGAGACATACAATGAGGATTAGCATTCCCTGGCAGGCGTGGTACGGAGACGAAGATCTCACCCTGACCTTCCCGGATGATTGGAAGGCGAAGGCCTACTGGCCACACGACGCACCCGACCTCGACGAAGAAGCCATTGAGGCCGCCTTCGACGATCCCATCGGCACGGCGCCCATCGAGAAGCTCGTCCGCGAAAAGGTAGCCGAGGGCAAGCGCACCGTGGCCATCGCGGTTGACGACATCTCGCGCGCCACCCCGGCTCGCCGCCTACTTCCCGAGCTCATGCGCCGGCTCGAGATGGGCGGCGTCGATCTGGACGATGTCCGCGTGGTGTTGGGCGTCGGCATGCACCGGCTGATGACCAAGGAGGAGATGGTCAAGAAGCTTGGCGAGGCCGTGGTCGATCGCCTCGACGTCTACAACAGCTATCCACACGGCAACCTGACCGACTATGGCGTCTCCGAGCGCGGCACCCCAATCAAGGTCTCATCCCACTTCGCGGAGGCCGATATCAAGATCGGCGTCGGTTCGATCGCGCCCCACGGCGGCCCAGGGTTCGGGGGTGGTGCCAAGGTTGTCATCCCCGGTGTTGCAAGCTTCGAGACCGTTGCGGCGATGCACAAGCCGGGGCGCCTGAAGACCGGACTTCTCAACGTCGACCACAACGAACTGCGTGCCGATATCGAGGACATGGTCGGCAAGGTGGGGCTGGACGCGATCATCAACGTCGTGCTGACCTCGCGTCGCGGGATCGCCGGGGCCTTCGTCGGTCACTTCATCGAGGCCCATCGCGCAGCCGTGGCGTTGGCCAAGAAGGTGTATGCTACTGAGATGCCCGAAGCCCCTGTCGATATCGCGATCTGCAGCGCCTATCCCAAGGACACCGATTTTCTGCAGTCGGGCCTCGCCCTCAACGTCCTGTCGACTGCGGCGCTGGTCGAGGGCTCTCCTTTCGTGGTCAAAGAGGACGGCACCGTCGTGGTCGTGACCGCCAGCCCTGAGGGACGGGGGCACCACGCGCTCTACAGCCCAGGCATGGTCTACGGGCGCCGCGAGGGCGATTGGCGGCTCGCAGGCCCTGACTATCAAGGACGGCCCATCGCTTACTTCTCCCCGCACATCACGCCGCAGGACGCCCGCAACCTGGATACCTTCCGGGCATGGGAGGAGGTGGTCGCCTACTTGGGAAAGCGACACGATTGCCCCAAGGTCGCCGTCTTCCCGTGCGGCGCTCTGCAGATTGCGGCCAACGCGCTGGCGTAGCCTTTGACGTCGTAAGGAGCTTTGAGCTCTCCGGTCCGCCGAAGCGGGGGCATCGAGGATCGTCACAGTCATCCACCTGCTAGCTATAGCCTCGCTAGGGAAGAGCTCAAAGCTCTCGTATAACAACCACGGGTTTGCATATCTGCAGAAAAAGCAGTACAATCCGTCGGTACAGAAAAAGTCCCACTCACCATCGGAGGTGTGATGACGCACACTGTCAGCCTCTACACGATCGGACACAGTAGCCACGCCACGGAATCCTTCATCGCATTGCTTCGCCGGCACCGCATCGACCTGCTCATCGACGTCCGCAGCCAGCCCTACAGTCAGTGGACGCATCAATTCAACCGTGAGGTCCTTCGGCAGGATCTGATCGAAGCCGGGATCGGATACCGGTTCATGGGCGACAGGCTTGGCGGGAGGCCGAATGACCCGCATATGTACGACCCCGGCGAGGAACGTCCCAACTACAGGCGAATGGCAGAATCCTCGAGCCACCAGCAAGCGATTGATGACCTGATCGCCATAGCGGCCCAAGAGACGGTCGCCGTGATGTGCAGTGAGGGAGATCACGCGAAATGCCATCGCCACCTCCTGATCACCCAGACGCTGCTCAAGCGAGGCTGCCGAGTCCGGCATATTCAGCCCGATGGTACGCTGGTTGAGGGCACAGCCGAGCCGGAGCAGCTCTCCCTGTTCGGATTCGGGTAGGCTGCGCTATGCCGACGGTCTACACAATCGGGTATCTGCGGAAGCCGCTCAGCGTCTTCATCGATCAGCTCCGCGAGGCTGGGATCGACGTTGTGATCGACGTTCGGCTGCACAACACTTCACAACTGGCCGGCTACGCCAAGAAGGACACGCTCGAGTTCCTCCTGGAAGAGGGATTCGATATCGCCTACGAGCACCATCCAGAGCTGGCCCCAACCGATGAGATCTTCAGGGCCTACAAGAGCGAGGAAGGCGGCGATTGGACGGCTTACGAGGCTGCATTTCTGCCGCTGCTGTCCACACGGGAGGCGGAGGGGATCGGCGCCGAGATTCTAGCGCGCTATAACGCCCCTTGTCTTCTGTGCAGCGAGCCAACCGCCGACCGGTGTCACAGGCGCCTGGTCGCGGAATACTGGGCCAAGCACGATCCCGACCTCGGCGTCGTCCATCTCTAGGCAACTAGGCACAACGCGATTCGATCCTGTACGGACTGCCGCACAGAGGTGTGCCAATGTACTCACGGATCCTGTGCAGTATCTGTTGGCGAGCACATCACACCTCTTTGCACGGGCTTAGGTGGACGTCTCCGAACGTCTTGTCATTGGCTTCTTGACCCACACCAGGAGTGATGCTATGGCGACACAGGAAGTCCTGATCCTCGCGATGACAAAGATGCTGAGCGGCATCTGCACCGCCGGCTTCATACCCGAATCTACCCCTGTGACAGGGCTCCGGTGGGTCCGTCCCGTCCGTGACTTCGACACGGTGCTGCCGGGCGACATGACGGATCCTGACGGGCACCTCATCCAGTGTTGCGACGTGGTGGAACTTGAACTCATCAGCGCACGGCCCGATCCTCCCCACGTCGAGGACTGGCTCGTCGATTTTGTGCACCGGCGCCCCCGACGCCTGCGGCGTCTGGAGGGCACGAAGCGAGCCGATTTCTTCCCCAGGTATCTGGACCAAGCTCCGGAGGAGGTGCTTTGCCGCCACAAACGCTCCCTCGCGCTGGTCGAGCCGATGGAAGTCTGGGCGCGCTTCTCGCTGGATAGCTACAGTGGCGCTTACAAAGCGCGCATGGGATTCACGCTGGACTGCGAGCAACAGCATCCGCGAGCGCAAAGCGCACGCGGCATTGCCGTGACGGATCTTAAGTGGCGGGCGCTGGGTCGCTCGTGGCTCGGCCCGGAGGGGGGCGTGCTGGAGCTTGATCACGATGCCCTGTTGAAGCAGCTTGAGGCCGACGCGCTCTATCTGACTGTCGGTCTCAGCCGAAAGTATCAAGATGAGTACTGGCCACTGGTTCACGCCGTGCACGTGATCCCGGACTACGACGCCTGTGTCGATTTGCAATGTCTCTGAGGTGACTGCGAGAATGACAGCCGACATACTAAGGGACCTAGGATTGACGCCTCAGCGCGTTAAGAGCCTCTCAAGCCGGCAACGGAGACGCCTTCTCACCTTCCTCCTTCAATGGGAACACCTTGATGCGCTCGACGCCTGTCTGGACGCACTCATGACCGGGGCGCCAGATCGCGTGACCTTGCTCGATCTCAAGGCCCGCGCATTGGCAGCTCGAGGCGATAGCGATACAGCTATTGCCGTGATGGGGCAACGCCTTGGTCTCAAATCCACCCTCAGCGCGCAGGCGCTTCTGGTAGGCTTCCACCTGGCAAAGGGCGACGTCGACACGGCGGACGAGATCACGAAGGCACTCGTCGAGGAACAGCCGGAAAGCGTCACAGCCTGGCAAGCCAAAGCCGAGACGGCCCTGACCCGCGGAGACCTCTCCGGAGCCGCCGTCGCCTATCAGCGCCTGCGCGACCTCCAGCGCAGCGAGCGCCGGTATCTGATGGGCATGGTCGCGCTCCACCAAGCCCAGGATGACTGGGTGACGGCGAGCGGTTATGCCGTACGGCTCCTTAACACCGCGGAGAGACCCGAGGAGCTCCCGATCACCTACCTGCGCAAGCTCCTGAGTTACTTCGAGGCGAGCGAGGAGGAGACTCGGGCTCGCGAGCTCGGCGAGGTGCTCGACACTCGCTACGCGCAGGACTTGGCCGAGATCAAGGAGCTGCTGGGCAGCACAACCGACGGCCTCAGCGTCGCAAGACAACGTGAGGCGCGTGGGAGCGCGGCGCCGGAGGTCACAGATAAGCTGCCACCCGCGATAGAGATCACCGTGTCGGAGGAGGAGAGGTTGGCGATCGAGCAGGCCGTTCGCGACACCTTTGGCTTCGAGAGCCTCCTGCCCGGACAGCTGGAGACCATCGCTGGGGTTATGCGCGACGAGAATGTCCTCACGATCCTGCCGACCGGTGGGGGCAAGTCGCTCTGCTACCAGATGCCGGCCCTGCTCGCCGACGAGGGAACGACCCTGGTCATCTCGCCGCTGATCGCCCTGATGAAGGACCAGGTCGACTCACTGCCTGAGAAGCTGCGCGAGCGGGCGACGACGATCAACAGCAGCCTCGAGGGCGACGTCCTGCGCCGGCGCCTGGAACGCACAGCTCGCGGCGACTACCGCCTGCTCTACGCCGCGCCGGAGCGCCTCCGCCAGCCTGCCTTTCTTCACACGTTACGCCGCGCCGGCGTCAACCGCCTGGTGATTGACGAGGCTCACTGTGTCAGTGTCTGGGGCCACGACTTCCGGCCCGACTATCTGAAGCTATTCGAGGCCTGGCAGACTCTGGGTGAAGCGCCGATCCTGGCACTGACCGCCACCGCACCACCGCGCGTTCGGCGAGACATTATCCAACACCTGAGCCCAGATCGCCCGATGGCCATCGTCGTCGGGAACGTCTTCCGTCCCAATCTCCAGCTCGAGGTCTTCCACGCCGCCAACGTGGACGAGAAGATACGCCGCCTGGTCACCTTCTGTCAATCCAGCTCGGGCAGCGGTATCGTCTACGCTGACACCCGCGATCGGTGCGAACAGCTGGCCGGCATCCTGCGCAGCCAGGGGGTCGACGCTGCGCACTACCACGCGGGCATTTCCAATCGCGATGAGGTCCAGGACGCCTTCATGTCCGGCGAAACGCGGGTCATCGTCGCGACCATCGCCTTCGGTATGGGTATCGATAAGGCCGATATCCGGTCTATCGTCCACTTCAGGCCGCCGGCTTCTTTGGAATCCTACTACCAGGAGGCAGGTCGCGCCGGGCGCGACGGACTGCCGGCCCGCTGCCTGCTGATGTACGCGCAGAGCGACCGGAGTGTGCTAACCCGCCGCGTCCGCCGAGATCTGCCGACGATCGAATTCCTCAGGCAGGTCTACGCCGCCGCCTACCGACATCTTGGGCAAAGTTCCGTTGCCAAGGTCGCCTGCGCCGATCTCGAGCGCGAGCTCCAGGTGGACGACACACGGGTACGGGTGGCCTTGAGTATCCTGGAGGAAAATGACCTCCTCCGGCGCGGTCCTGATATCCCGAGGACGGCGCTGGTGCGCGTGCGGACTCCGAGAAGCTCAGAGACACCCGTGCCAGAGGGGTTTCGTGCCTTCTGCGATGCTGCGCGATGTCGGCCCGAACAATGGCAGCAGACTCACCTTCTGGACGTCGCTCAGCAGATCGGACTCGACGCGGAAGTGATTGAGGATACGGTATTGGCCTGGCAGGACGCCGGACTGCTGCGGGCCCGTTTCTCGGGCAGAGATATGTTGTTAGCACGCAAGAAGGCGCCCAGCGATGTCGCCCGACGCATCGGCCTTTGGGTCGACAGCTTCGCGGCCATTCAAGAGCAACGCATCGACGAGATCGCGTCCTATGCGACCGCCGATCACTGTAGGCACGGCTACCTGAGCGCCTACCTCGGCGGGGAGAAGATCGACCAATGCGGGGCGTGCGACAACTGCGTCCTGCTGTCGACCGCGAAAAAGGAGGTGTTTCCCGAGGACCACGAGCAGCTGGGGACGATTCTGGATTGCGCCGGCAAGGCACCGTGGAGCTGGGGGCGCTACTCACTCGTCTCAATCCTGCAGGGCAACAACGACGCGCCGGCGAAGGCCGGCGGCTATCCCGGCTTCGGCGCCTTGAGCTTCCGGTCGAAGAGCGCCATCAACAAGCTGATTGAAATCCTCCTCGAGCACAATCTACTGGCCCCGCGCCAGCTCGACCACGGCGGCACGGTCCTCGACCTAACGAGAGCTGGACGGGCGGCTGTCAAGCGACCGGCGACGCTCAAGAAGATAACGGAGCCCCCACCACCCTCGCCCCAAGTGCCGAAGTCACCCGCTCACGACCCGGGAAAGCAGATCGATCAAGCGCTCTTCGACCGCTTGCGTTCGTGGCGGCGGCGGGAGGCCAAGAAGCGCGGCGTGCCGCCCTACGTCATCTTCCACGACAACCACCTGCGAGACATCGCGATGGCCAAGCCACAGTCGGAGAAGGCGCTGCTCGCGGTCAAGGGCGTGGGATCTCGCAAGCTCGAGGAATACGGCGACGCCGTGCTCAAGATCGTGCGGCGCGCGATGTCCCAGGTTGCCAACCCGACCGACTCGGACGATTAGCCCCACCGGAGAGCCTGCGACCCTCACAACAGGCAAAACCGCCCCGGATGCAACTCGCTTTCACCCTCTACGTAGCATGTGCTATACTTGAAGCGTATGGCAGGACTGACGTCAGCACCCTATCCAGATAGTTAGGAACTTGAAGATGGAACAATCAATCGTGATCCAAGTCCCAGAAGAGTGGCTTGAGAATATTCCCAAGGAATCCCTCACCTTACGTGAGATCTTCAGACTCGGACTAACTCAGTATCAAGTGCAACGCGCCTTGGCTCTATACAGGGATGATGCAGGGTCATTGGGGTATCTAGCAGAGCAAATGGGCATACCCAAGCCGGAACTCATCGAGGCAGCGCGGCGCCAAGGTATTGAGCCAGACTTCTCAGAGGAGACTGTGCGCGAGGAATCAGGAAAACCTAGGACATGACCCAACCAGTGGTGAGTAACGCCGGGCCATTGTTGGCTTTGGCGAAGCTCAACATCCTACATCTACTGAAGCGACTCTACGATCGCGTTTACATTCCTCAAGCTGTCTATGAAGAAACGATCGTGGTCGGTCTACGCCGAGGCTATGAGGATGCCCACATCCTTAAGCTTTTTCTGAAGCAAGCTGATTGGGTACCTACAACAGTCTCTGTTCCATCGGAGATCGGAACGCTGAGACTGGACAGAGGCGAGCAAGAAAGCCTGGCTCTGGCTCAGTCTTTGGAAGCCCTAATATTGATAGACGAAGAACGCGGCCGCATGAGAGCGCGCGAGTTCGGTCTGACTGTTCTTGGAACCCTAGGCATATTGGTAACAGCCTATCGCGAGGGCATGATTGAGACCGATCAACTACGCTTCTATTTGGGGCAGATCACGAGCCGAGATGATATCTGGATCAGTCCAACCCTGTGCCTCCGAGTTCTGGACGAGGTAATCGAATAGTCAATAGCGGTTGGCACCTGGGACAACGACCGAAAGCTATATCCGAATAGCAGCGTCACGCCACGTTGGTCCACCTAAGGCAGCTATGCCTTGAGGTTAACCCGCTCCCCAGCCAGGCTCTTCTCCAGCAGCGCCACGTCCTCCCGCAGCATCTCGGGATGGTCCCGGCTGTAGATGCCGACACACACGGCGTCATTCGAGCGCATGGCCTGCGCCACGCGGGCGAACGCTTTCTCGGGATCGTTTCGGCCCGCCGCCAGCACCTTGTAGTGAATCACGGGCCGCGAGAGTCGCTGGATCAGCAACGTCATGATCTCGCGATCCTCCTCCAGGAACCACTCCTCCATGCCGGGGACGTGCTCGGCGCGCTCATCCCGGCTTGCGGAATTGTAGTAGGAGCACATGTAGTAGTCGACGTCCACGTTCTCCTCGGCCCACTCGAAGACCTTAGGGTTGTGGCCCGCGATGCCCGCCAGCATGCCGCGCTCCCGTATCATCGCCACGACGCTCGGGATCTCATCGATGGTCCCCTGGGCGAGCGCGTGGTCCATCACCCCACCGTGGATATGACATGCGACGGCGCCGCCCGACTCGGCGCGTTGGATGCACATCTCGTGGGGGCCGACGCCCGGGCACGTCTGGGCAAACCACTGGAGGGTGCCGCCCTGATCTCCGTACTCGAGCAACACCCGCATCACGTGGAGGTCCGTGCGCGCGATCAGCGTGTTGATCCCCAGACCCTCGGCCTCACGCAGGGTCTCCTTGATCTTGGCGGTCGTGTAGTACCGTTTCATCTCGAGGTCCGTCTCCGGACTCTGATGCGAGAAGCCACTGAAGGGATTGCTGCCGAGGATGAAACGACTCACTTTGACGCCACCGATCTCTACGTAGTCCATAGATCTATCTCCCCATTCGATATAGGTCAGCTTCAGTCCACACGCACTGTCCCAAACTCATTGTACATCACCCTTCACCAGCTTGCTAACGCGACACACGTCCGGGCGCGAGGCATTCGAGCACGATCGGTGTACAATAGATCGCGATCCGATGTCACAGTCATAGCGTGGAGGCTTTATGAAAACACACAACGACCAAGTTGACGTCCTCGTCATCGGTGGCGGCACAGCGGGCGTGATCGCAGCGCTCCAGGCGGCGCGCGCCGGCGCTAGAACCGCCGTTGTGGAGATGAACGGTCAACTGGGCGGAACGATGACCACCGGCGGGGTGTCGGCGCCGGCCTATTTCTTCAGCCCCGATCGCCAGATCATCGCCGGGATCCCTTGGGAACTGATCCTGAAGACCAAGGCCTTGGACGGCACCCCAATGCCCGATTTCAGCGAGCAGAATCCAAGGCGCCCCAGCTACCACATCCCCATCAACCCAGCGGTCTATGCCCTGGTCGCCGAGGAGGCCTGTCTCGACGCCGGCGTCGAACTCCACTACCACGAGATTCTCGCCGATGTCGAGGCCCAGGAGGAAGGGTGGCGCGTTGAGACGGTGGGCAAAGGCCTGCGCCGGACCGTCGAGGCGCAGGAGGTCATCGACTGCACCGGTGACGCCGATGTCGTGGGCATGCTCGGCATGCCCCGGGAGCGCGGGGCCACGCGGCAGCCGGGCACACTGATCTTCCGCTTCGGCGGCTACGATCCCAAGGAGCTGGACGTCGAGATCGTGCAGGAGCATTTCGAGACCGCGATGGAGGCGGGCGACCTACAGCCGGGCGACTTCTGGCGCGCCGAGGACAGCCTCTTTATCAACTTCCTGCGAAGCGGCGGGCATAACGCCCAGCACATCTTCGGAGCGGACTCCACTACGTCGGAGACGCAGACCAAGGCCAACATCGAAGGCCGTAAGGCAGCGCTCCGGCTGCTGCGCTTCATCCGGACCCTGCCGGGTTGCCAAGGCGCGACGCTGGATGAGATGTGCACGATGGCCGCGATCCGTGAGACATACCGGATCGTCGGCGAGAAGACGATAACTTACGAGGACTACATCGCCGGGCGGATCTTCGAGGACGCCGTCTGCTACAGCCTGTACTACATCGACGTGCACACAGAGCACGGCGTGGAGCACGAGTTCGTCCCGCCGGGACGGATCCCCACCGTGCCGCTCGGGGCGCTGGTCCCCAAGGACGCGCAGCGGCTGTTAGTCGCCGGCAGGTCTGTCTCCAGCGATCGGCTCGCCAACTCGGCGCTGCGGGTTGAGGCCTCGTGTATGGCAATGGGGCAGGCTGCCGGCGCAGCCGCGGCCCTCGGCGTACAGCATGGCGTTCCCTCGCGCGACGTACCGTTGGCCGACATCCGCGATCTACTGCGGGCCCACAACGCGATTGTGCCTCCGGTCGAGACATCCAAAGCGTAAGCGATGGATCGAGAGGACTTCGATCGCGCTGTCTACGAGAATTGGGCGCAGCGCTTTGACTGCACCGTTGAGGATCTGTATCGAGCAGGCACCGTGCTGATCCCCGATCAGCAATTCGCCGGATCCGGCGGCGTCCATGTCTGGCAGATTGGCAAGCGCGCCTTCGCGCGTATGGATCCGCAGGTTCTGGACGAGATCGAACACGCTCGGCGTCACCTGCCCAGGATCGCAGTCCTGAACGAAGAGCACCTCAGGGCAGCATTGGGTGGCGACCGCATCCGCCAGACCGAGCAGAGCGTGCTCCTCTATCTCTACCCGCCGGACTTCCAACCGCACGATCCGCCGGTCTCAATCGAGGTGCGCCGGCTAGAGATGGGAGATGCCCGAGCGCTCGTCGAGATGAAGGCAGCGTGCACACCGGACGAGGTCGATATGGGCGAGGTCTCCGTCGAGGACGAGATCGGGTTTGGCTGCTTCGACGGTCATACCCTTGCTTCGGTGGCGACGGGCTTCTGGCTCACGGGCTTTATGGATATCGGGGTCTTAACCCATCCGGCCTACCGCGGCAAAGGGCTAGGCAAGGCGGTCGTCAGCGCGCTCTGCACCTGGTGCATCGAGCGCGCCATCATCGCCCAATATCGATGTCTGGTCACTAACATCGGTTCCTACAACATCGCCCGCGCCCTCCACTTCGACCGTTACTGCACCCAGGAGAGCATCTACCTGAACCAAGATAGGTCCACCATCGGATGACGAACCCAATGGATCAAGCCGCCATCAAGCCCTCACGCTTCACGTTTTCACGTTTCATACCGTGACGTTTCACGAGCAAAGGAGCAACAC
>JBNGDU010000257.1:0-11046 GCA_049975025.1 Anaerolineae bacterium | reverse complement strand
GCCCCCCTCACGTCTTCACGCTTCACGTTTCATATTCGCTGGGTATAATGCGCCTGTGAAGCCTTCAACTCGCCGGGGAATGGTGCTCGTGCTGCTGGTCGCGGCGCTTCTGAGGTTGGGCGCCCTGCCGGACCTGCCCGTGGGCCTGCACTACGATGAGGCCGCCAATCTCATCCTCACCCGGCAGATCGTCGATGGCGCCCGCCCGCTCTTCATCCGCGGGTACACCGGCAAGGAGGTGCTCTTCTTCTACGCGGCGGCGCCCTGGGTGTGGATGACCGGGGGAGCGCCTTGGGGACTGCGCCTTGGCGCGGCGATGCTGGGGCTTCTGACCATTGCCGCGACCTTCGCCGCCGTCCGCAGCCTCTTCCATAGCCGGCGGGGATCCGAGGAGCTCGCGCTGATCGCAGCGGGTTGGATAGCAGTCGCGTTTCCCCACGTGTTGTTGAGCCGCTATGGGTTCCGCGCGATCGCCCAACCGTTGCTCCAGGGGCTCGCGATCGCGGCGCTCTGGCGCGGGTTGCGGACCCGAAAGCCGGCGTGGCTGGCTGCTGCCGGCGCGGTCCTGGGCCTGACGGCCTACACCTATCTGGCGGCCCGCCTCTTTCCGGTTCCCCTGGCGATGGCGCTGGCCTGGCTGCTGGTGGGCACGTCGCCACCCCTGCGGGTTCGGCGGATGGGGGCGGTGGTGACGGTTCTGGTGGTCGCCGCGGTGGTCTTCGCCCCGTTAGGGCTCTATTTTCTCCGGCACCCGGATGCCTTCCTGACGCGGATCGCCCAGGTCGCCGCGCCCTCCTGGGCGGAGGCTGCGCGGGGAATCGGGCTCTGTCTGCGCGCGCTCGTCTGGCCCGGCGGCGGCGATCCCTACGTGCGGTTCAACCGTCCCGGATTGGCCGTGATGGACGTCGCCTCAGCGCTCTTCGCCGCGCTCGGCCTGGCAGCGCTCTTGGGCGCCCGCCGGGTGGACGCGTTGGAGAGCGCCGGACGCTGCCTGGTGGTCAGCGCGGTCCTGGTGATGATCCTGCCCAGCGCGCTCGCTACCGGGGAGATCACGCCCAGCAATCTGCGCATGGCGGGCCTCTTTCCGCTCCTCGGCGTCCTGCCGGCTTGGGGGATCGTGGCGGCGCTCCGGTGGCTGACGGACAAGGCGCTGCGGTCCATCATCGCCGTCGGCTTGCTGGTCACAGCCGGCGCGCGCACGGCCTGGATCTACGGTGAGTGGGCGAGCGGGGAAGCGCTCTTCAAGGCAGCGGATGGCGCTATGGTCCTCGCTGCTCAGGCGCTGGATGACACGGCGTCCGCGGATACGACGGTCTACATCGCCGGCGAGCACTACCGTCACCCGACGGTCGCGGCGCTGGCCTCCCGCTATCCGCAGGCACGTTGGTTGACCGGCGGGGCCACGCTGGTGCTCCCGTCCCAAGGCCGGGCGGTCTATCTCGTCCCGGAGGCGCTGGCGCCCCCGGCGCCCTGGCCCGAGACGATCGCCGAGGCGTGGATCACCGGCTCTCGCCGCGGACCGGGAGGCCACGTTGCGCTCAGGGTGCATACGCTTGCCGAGGACGAGGTGACCAAGCTGAGGGGGGAGGTGCTCGGGGATCCAGGGGGCGCCGTGGAGCGCACGACTGCGGACTTCGCTCACATCGTTCTGGTCCACGACGCCGCGCCGCTTCTCCCGTGTCGGGTAGCCGAGCCCTGCCCCATCCTCGTGGTCTGGGAGCCTCAGGTACCGGCGGAGGCGCTCCAGCCGGTGGTGCGCCTGCGGCATCCCGAGACCGGGGAGTGGACGCGCACCATGGACTTCCACTACGCGTCGAACCAATGGTCGGCGGGGGAGCTGGTGTTGGATCAGCTCGTGGTCACGCCGCCGGTCGGAACGCCCCCGGGAGACGGCTATCAAGTCGGTGTGGCGTTTTTTGATACGAACAGCGGCAACGCGCTCTCCCGGCTGCGGGACGAACGCTTTGCAGGCCTTGAGGTGCTCTTCCCGCAGACTGAGGCCGGCTTCAGCCTGGCGCCGATGGACGCGCCGCCCGAGATCGGGGAGGTGAGAGACGTCTGTCACGGCGTGCCCAAGGATGGCGGCGCCCATCAAGACGTCGCCCGTCAAGACGGGCCCCGTCTTGACGGGATCGCGCTTCTCGGTCGATCGGTGACGCCTTCGGGTGCGGTTCTTTCGGGGCGCGAGCTGGAGGTGCGCTTGTGCTGGCAGGCGCTGGTGTCCGCGCCGGACTATGAGCAGGTGCGCTTGGTCCTCACAGGGGAGACAGCTCACATCCTCTTCGCAGGCTCTCCGGCGGAGGACTACGGTTTCTCCGAGTGGCGGCCGGGCGAGGTCATCGAGGGGCGATACCGTGCGCGCCTACCACGGGACCTGGCTGCCGGTACCTATGGGCTGGATCTCTACCTGGACGACGCACAGGTGCTCAGCCTGGTCGAGTTGACTGTGCAGTCGCCGGATCGGTCCTTCACCGTGCCCGATATCGCTCATCCGCTCGACGTCCCCTTCGGAGGGGAGCAGGGCGCCGTCGTCCGCCTCCTGGGCTATGATCTCGATACGCTGGAGGCCGGACAGCCCTTGAGCGTGACGCTCTATTGGCAATCGGTGCAGGAGACGCCCGTCGACTACCGGGTCTTCCTGCACCTCAGGGCTGCCGAGGACGATGAGCTCGTGGCTCAGGTGGATGAGATGCCCCAAGCCGGCGACTACCCGACCTCATTGTGGGTTGCCGACGAGGTCGTGACGGATGTCCACGCTTTGGCCATCCCGCCCGACCTGCCGCCCGGCGATTACCACCTGACGGTGGGGCTTTATCTGCCGGTCTCAGGTGAGCATCTGCGCGTCGAAACCGGTGATGCTGACCGGCGTGAGGCCTATCGACTCACCACGATCGAGGTGAGCGGCGACTGAGGTCAGCTCGTACCGAGAACGGAACGCGCTCAGGCTGTTCTCTTGCCGACGCTTGCTGCTGAGCGTGGCGATTCGCCACGGCTATCTGCCACGGCTATCTGCCACGGCATCAGCTTCGTCTGTTGCGAGGCACCACCTCGACGTCCTCAGCCGCATAGCGGAACCGCTGGCGATCGCGGCGCGGCCCGTCGGGCGGGATCTCCACGATCACGTCGCCCTTGAGAATGTCCAGGTCGATGACCCGTCCAAGTCCCTTGTCCGTCTTGACGCGGGCCTTGATGCGGGGCAGGCTCTTGGCTTCCTCTTTGTAGACCTCATGCTCGTAGGCCAAACAACAGCGCAGGCGTCCACACATGCCCGTGATATCCGAAGGGGCCATGGAGATCGCCTGATCCTTCGCCATTCGAATGGAGACCGCCTGGAAGTCGGTCAGGAAGCGCCCGCAGCAACGCCGCTCACCGCATACGCCCAGACCGTTCAAGACCTTGGCATGGTCACGCGGGCCGATAGACCGCAACTCCACCCGGCAACTCATTCGAGAGCCCACCCGCCTGCGCAGCGCCGAGAACTGCTTCTTCCCGACATTACCGCTGCACAAGACGATGGCGCTGTTTCCGTCGAGCGTGAACTCCGCGCTCACAACCTTCAGCTCGAGATCGTTGTTGCGCGCTTCCTCGCGGGCGACCTCGACCAGGCGTTCCGCTCGTTGCTCCATCACCGAGTATTTCGCCATGTCCAGTCCACTGGCGCGGCGAAGTACGGGACGGAGCTTGCTCGCCATCTCGACAGATAAATCGGAGGGAAGATGGGTGACCTGACCTACCTGCTCCCCGTAGACCGTCTCGACGACAACCCAGTCGTCCGGGACGACGTCGAGGTCCGCAGGAGCCGTGAAGTGATAGGGCTTGCCGGCTTGCTGAAAACGTACGCCCACGACGTTGGGCGCTTGATCCTCTTGCTGCATCTGCTCTGAATTCGTCATAGCGCTATAGTATCCGTTATGTTATGAAACCTATCCGGCCCCTAGGGAGCGGATAGAGGATGAGTGTATGTTCATACACAATGATACCCGACGGTATCCATCCGGCAAGTCCCCGCCTAAGTTGGGTCAGGCATTCGGCGCGCAAGCCGCAACCGACCACGGAAGCAGCGATCAGGCCACCTCGTTGGAGGTGGCCTGATGTAAATAGCGCCTCTTGACGGTCGCGCCGTGCGTCGGAACTCACTTCTTTCGATCGCGCTGCCACAGCGGCGCCTTGCTTTCCAGCACCCCGCGGAGTTCGAAGATCTGATCGCGGAGCGCCGCCGCTTTCTCGAACTCCCACGCCTCGGCCGCGGATTTCATCTCCTTCTCCAGCTCGCGGATCAACTTGTCCAGCGCAGCGGGCTCCATATCCTCGGGCTGGACGTCCAGCGCGCTCTCCTCCTGGGTGCGGGCGCGGACGCGGTCGGTGAGGTCACGGATCGCTTTCACGATAGCCTGAGGCTCGATGCCGTGTTCCTCGTTGTACGCCTGCTGTATCTCGCGCCGTCGGTTCGTCTCGTCAATGGCTTTGTCCATCGCGTCGGTGACCGTGTCCGCGTACATCAACACGGTGCCGTTGGTGTGCCGAGCCGCGCGCCCTATGGTCTGAATTAGGGAGGTGGCGCTGCGCAGGAAACCCTGCTTGTCAGCGTCCAGGATCGCGACCATGCTCACCTCGGGCAGGTCGAGGCCCTCCCGCAATAGGTTGATGCCCACGACGACGTCGTACTGGCCCAGGCGCAGGTCGCGCAGGATCTCGACGCGCTCGATGGTCTGGATCTCGCTATGGAGATACTGAACCTTGAAGTTCAGCTCCTTGAGGTAGTCCGCCAGATCCTCGGACATCTTCTTGGTGAGCGTGGTCACGAGTGCCCGCTCACCACGGTCGATCCGCGCCCGGAGGCGACCGATGAGGTCATCGATCTGTCCCTCGACCGGCCGCACGATGATCTCCGGGTCGACGATGCCGGTGGGCCGGATGACCTGATCCACAACCTGGGTCGCGTGGTTGAGCTCGTAGTCCGCGGGCGTGGCGGTGGTGTAGATCGTCTGACTCATCCGCTCTTCGAATTCCTCGAAGGTCAGGGGGCGATTGTCCAGCGCCGAGGGCAACCGGAAGCCATATTCGACGAGGGTCTCCTTCCGGCTGCGGTCGCCGTTGAACATCCCCCGCACCTGAGGCACCGACATATGCGACTCGTCCATGACCAGCAGGAAGTCCGCCGGGAAATAGTCCATCAGCGTCCACGGCGGCTCCCCCGGGCTCCGCTGATCGAGGTGGCGTGAGTAGTTCTCAATACCGGAGCAGTAGCCGATCTCACGGATCATCTCCAGATCATACCGGGTGCGCTGCTCCAGTCGCTGCGCCTCCAGGAGCTTGCCCTGTGCCTCGAGCTCCGCCAGGTGTTCCTCCAGCTCTTCCTCGATCGCGACCAGCGCCTCTTCGACGCGCTCCTCGGATGTGACGTAATGCTTGGCGGGGAAGATCTGGATCTCCTCCGGCTTGTCCAGGATCTCGCCCGTCAAGGGATCGACTTCCATAATGCTTTCGATCTCGTCGCCCCAGAAGGAGACTCTGAACGCGGTCTCCGTGTAAGCCGGTCGGATCTCCAGGACGTCTCCCCGAGCGCGGAAGGTGCCTCGGCGGAAGTCGAGGTCGTTGCGGTCGTAATAGATACTGACCAGGTGTCGCATCACCGTCTCGCGCCGGATCGCCTGACCCACCTGTAGGGGTAGGATGACCCGTCCCCATTCCTGAGGATTGCCCAAGGCGTAGATCGCCGAAACGGAGGCGACCACCACCACATCCCGACGGGTGAGCACCGCGGCGGTCGCTGCCAGTCGCAGCCGGTCGATCTCGTCGTTGATATCGGCGTCCTTCTCGATGTAGAGATCGTGCTGCGGCACGTAGGCCTCGGGTTGATAGTAGTCGTAGTAGGAGACGAAGTACTCCACGGCGTTCTTGGGGAAGAGATCCCGGAACTCGGAGTAGAGCTGCGCAGCGAGGGTCTTGTTGTGGGCGATGATCAGGGTGGGCTTCTGAACTTCTGCAATGACGTTCGCGACCGTGAAGGTCTTGCCCGTGCCCGTCGCCCCCTTCAGGACCTGATGCCGGTCACCGCGCTGGAGACCGTCGACAAGCTGCCTGATGGCCTCCGGCTGATCGCCGGTGGGCTTGAAGTTCGATACGATTTGGAAGTCTGGCATACGCTACCTACGCTATCTGTCTCCTGATGTGAACTGGATTGTCGCCTGAGGACTTTACACCCATGGACGCCCCAACGCTAAGCCAAGGAGATAGGGGCGTGAGTTGAACAGTTGTTCGATGTGACGTCATTATAGCCCGAAACGGCGCTGCGGCAAGAGTGTATGTTCCAAAATGGGGGCAGATCTCGGATGGAGGCTGCTCGCTGGCCCATGTAGCACACGTTTGCCCCATTTTGGAACATACCTCGGCGTTTTGGGCGCGGGAAGCCCCGTTGCAAAGGCCAGCCTGTGCTCAAGCCGCCCCGAGGACGGGGCTTTGAGCCTTAAGTGCGATTGCCCTACGTATCGGGGCAGCTACTTCTGAGCTACGATGAAGACGCGACTGTGGTCCTCGGGGCTCTCCAAAGGCTCCTCCAGCGCGTCACCGAGACCGAAGTGAACGTGGCTGAATCCCGTGTCCTCCAGCGCTTCTTTGACGTCGCTCAGGTCGAAGATAGTGTTGTACGCGACCTCGTTGAACCGCTTGTAGCGTCCATCCTCTTCTTGCAGGAAGCCCGATATCTGCGTATAAGCACGATCCTCATCCTCGACTATGACACCTCGGGCGATCAACACCAGATCCTCATACTCCTCGATGTTGATGGACGCCCAGCGCCGCAGGCCGAAGCGGCTGTTCAAGTCGAAGATGAACCACCCGCCGGGTGCCAGCGCGTCATAGGTGGCCTGCATACAGTCCTCAAGAGCGGCGAAGTCCGGGAGGTGGTTGAGCGCGTCAAAGGTCGACACGGCGAGCCCGAACGGTTGATCCGCGGCATCGACGTCCTGGGGAGTGAAGTCAGCGACATCGGCTTCGACGAAGCGCGCCTGCCCCTGTTCCACGTAATCGGCGGCGTTTCGGCGGGCGTGCTCGAGCATCCCCGGCGAGAGGTCGACGCCGACGACGTGATATCCGTGGTCCAAGAAGTAGACGGCAAGTTGCCCTGTGCCGCAGGCGAGGTCCAGCACCCGTTGGTTGGCGCCGCCGATAGGCGTCGCTTTGTAGAACTCGCGAATCCTTGGCGCGACGTTCTGGGCGAAGTGCGTCCAGCGCATATTATAGATGTAAGCGAAACCTTCACCGTAGGCTTGCATAGAACCTCCTGTTGGTAGAGCCCGCTATCCGAAAGGCCCTAGGGGGAGCCGGGCCCGAGGAACTCGCCGGTAACCCAGCCTTCGATATGAGAGCTCAGCGATCTGACGTGATACCAGGCGTTGCCCTCGACCTCCACAGGCGCCTCCAACACCACCACGGACTCACCTTCCGCTAACCGGCCCATAACGGTACCTTCGGGGGCATAACGAACGCGGAGCCCGTTATTGCCGACGTCGACCACAGTGAGCACCCAGGGCGTTGGCGTGGGCGTAGCGGAGGGCATAGGCGTGATCGTCGGCACCGGTGTCGATGTCGGAATCGGCGTGGGGGTGTTCGTCGGCGTGCTCGTGGCGGTGGGGGTCGAGGTGGGTGTAGCAGACGGCAGGCCGGTGGGCGTCAACGTCGGCGTGAATGTCGGCGTAGGCGGGACATAGGCTCGAAGCTGCTTCGTGGGGACCATGCCCAAGGACAGAGCCACGGTTCGATCAAGGCGTTGCGCGATCTCCTGTTGCAGATCGCGGGCTGCTTGGTACGTGACCGTCTCCACGACCCGAACGGTCACGTCGAGGTTGAGCGTGTTGTCCGCGGCGACCGTATACTCCCATCTGATGACCTCGCCGGGCAGTCTGTTGACCTCCTCCCGGATGGCGGTCTCCAGGGTGCTCTCAAACTGCAGCCTGCGGAGGGACTCTTCTGTCAGTGCCGCCAGCGGGATAGTGATCAAGATCAACAGTATGCTGAACGTGACAAAGCCACGACGGCGTATCGTGGATCGGGTCGGATCGCCGGGCTGCGGACGGAAGCCCATCCAGAGGAAGACGAAACCGCTGGTGGCGACAATAGCCACTAAGTTGGCGAGGAAGATGAGGCCGGAGCCCCAGGCGATCTCCCAGTCTTGAAAGGCCAGGCCCAACCCGATGGTGACCAAGGGTGGGGTCAGAGAGGCTGCGACGGCCACGCCGGCCAGGGCAGCGGAAACCTGCTTCCGGCTGGTTGCATAGGCCGCGGCCACACCCGCCGCAAGGGCGACGGCCAGATCCATGAGGGACGGTTTTGTAAGCGCCATGACCGCATTGGTCGGCTGCGCGCCCGGCACGATTAAGCCCACCACAAAGCCCATAGCCAGAGCCAGGCCCATACCACGGAGCGTGGTCGCCGCTGCGCGCCAGAAAAGCCTAGGGTCGCCCAAGACGATAGCTAGGCCCATGCCCAGGATGGCCACCATGAGCGGCGCAACGATCATCGCGCCGATAATCACAGCTGCGCTGTCCATCATAAGGCCCAGCGCGGCAAGCACACCCGCAAGCGTGAGGGTTATGAAAAAGTCGGGGGATGGCTGAGACCCTCGACGTACATTCCTCTGAACCTCAGCTTGCTCCTCAATGGTGAGAGGGGGGGCCAGACCAAAGATACGCCCCCAGATACGCCGCCACGACGATCTGAGAGAGGTGAGACGGCGACGCACAACCATCACGGGAAGCTGCGCCTCGACTAGAATCGACTGAGGGATGTCGCCGAATATAAAACGATCGATGAGCCCTTCGTTACCCGCGCCGAGGATGACAAGATCGTAGCCTTGTTGGGCCTCCTGAAGGATGCCCTGGGCCGGCGTAGGAGATTGAACAACCCTGGGGCGTATGTGGTCTCGATCCGAAGATGGCAGGCGCTGCAACATCAGGTCCAGCCGCGCCTGTCCCACCAGCACCTCCGCCCTGCCGAGTTTCTCATTCGCTACATAGAGCGCGACAACCTCGGCGTTGGGCGCGAGGGTGCGAGCCAGTGTGAGCGCCCGAGGCGCATTGGGGCCACCGGCCGCCGGCACTAGAATGCGCTGTAGGTCTTGGCTGATCTCGCCCTGTTGGACGATCACGTCACAGGTCGCCGTTTGCACCACCGGATCAAGCGTCCGCCCCAACAGGTAGCGCCCTCGACCGAACCCCCCGCTCCACCCGAGGATCAGCGCGTCAGGCCGATATGCGCGGGCTTCGGCTAAAATGATCCCCCCAGTGTTCCTGCCGGCCCGCGTGACCGGCGTGATCTCGACGTCACCGTAGATATCGGGTATGACCAGCCAGGAAGGCGCATTGCCCCGGCGCGTCACGGTAAGCAGGCGTATCTCCCCATCGTGAGACGCCGCCATCGCATACGCTGTTGCCAGCAATGCCTTCAGATCTCGTTCGTTGCTGACCGCCACGAGAACGCGATAGCCGGGCCGCGGAGTCCGGATGCCGTTAAGGAATTCCTGATTCATACGTGTACCTTATGGACGAAGTCCCTGAACTCTTGAGGCGCTTGACAGGACCGTCACGAGAGAAGTGCTCACGCTAACCCGTGACCTCCAGCACCACAAAGTGGGAGAGGCCGATTCGCTTGAGAGGGGTGCGTTCAAATGCATACGAGATGGTTTGAAGCGCCCTTCCCAAGCCGGGCCTCCTCGCGACGACGTTGTCATAGCCGGGATAGATCTCCGTGTGAACGACGATGCGGACCGGATGGTTAGCAAACAGTCGGCGCAACCTACGCCGCGTGTAAGCTCGAACGTGGGGAGCAAGCCGGTTGCGCAGGAAGTTGGGCAGCCAGTTGACCAGCGGGACGTTGCCGAAATGATAGTTGCCGCGCCAGTAGATGCCGTGGGTCTCGAAGAAATAGAGTCGGTTGGGCACGAAAATCACAATGTGCCCACCCCGATCCGTGACACGCACCATCTCATCGACGCAGCACTGATCCTCGCTGACGTGCTCGAGAACCTCGTGGGAGAAAACCACGTCGAATGCATCGTCCACGAAGGGAAGCGTCTCGCCCACAGCCTGAGCGATCCGAGGCGTCAGGCTGCGGGCCTCCAGGGCGCGATCCAGCTCGACCTCAACGCCGACGACCTGGGGGGTGTAGCGGGCAAAGTGCGAGGTGTACATGCCGACGCCGCAGCCGACGTCAAGAATGCGCTTTCCCGCCAGAGGGACGTATCGCCGCACCATATTCAGGCGGCGCTCCTGTCCCGCCCGCCACACGAAGGAGGGATTGCCTCTTCGCGCGGCGAGATCTTCACGAGCTTCATCGTCCATGTTGACAAGAACCCCTAAACATGATATTGTAGTAGTAGTTTGGTTGGATTTTAGTTTGAGACTCGGCCGCATCGATAAGCCTCTGAGTCCGTAACCGTATAGACATTATGCCACATCATGCCTTGATGTGAAGCCTGGTGCTATGAATATCAGCAGATCGTCCTTCTCTGATCAAGGAGCGGGTATATGGTGACAACACGTGTTGACCAACTGACCGATGCTCTCTTCAATTTGCAGAGCAGCGCTAACGACATCGAAGCTTCTGCTATTGTGAGCGTGGATGGGTTGATTA
Source organism: Anaerolineae bacterium (assembly GCA_049975025.1). Classification (GTDB taxonomy): domain Bacteria; phylum Chloroflexota; class Anaerolineae; order B4-G1; family SLSP01; genus PWVB01. Next base: position 417 of record JBNGDU010000257.1, on the reverse strand, counting down.
TCGCCTCGGCGCTGCCCAGCGAGGCCGGTGAGGATCGGGTCGCTGCTATGTCCGCGGCTATGCTCTCCCTGGGCGAGCGCATTGCCTTTGAGCTGGGGCGCGGTGTGCTGGAGCAAGTCTACGTGAAGGGTGATCGGGGCTACGTGATCCTGATGAACGTCGGCGAGGAAGCCGTGCTGACGGTCCTGGCCCGCACGCGGGCCAAACTGGGCCTCGTCTTCCTGGAAATGCGTCGCGCCGTGGACAGGCTCTCCAAGCTGCTCTGACCCCCCGATCAGCCACGTAACCCATTCTCATCAGCGCGGCCCGGCCTAACGATCGGCTCGGGTCGCGTTGCGTTGCATGACCGCTGCCCCACAAAGTCGCTCTTGTTCTCGTATTTCGCCCGTGCCCCCTTCCTTTCACGCTTGCACCCTA
>JBNGDU010000256.1:0-11158 GCA_049975025.1 Anaerolineae bacterium | reverse complement strand
CCCCGCCCTCGCTCACGCCCCTCGGACATGGCCTGCCCTTTACTGTGGAATCCCAAACAAACGCATGGTGTTGACGGCATACTTTGGCCCCCTATAATGAACGTTACACTCATAGTGAATGCACGCGAGGTCCTTCAATGGCAGACGAACGAACAAATGACCTGTGGCTACGCGACTTGGGGGGAGAGCCCTCCCCGGCTGCCTTGATGGATCTGCAAGAGCGTCTGATCCGCGGCCTGCGTTACGGGTTGAAGCAACGCTATCACGTCACTGAACTCGATATCGAGGACTTCGTTCAGGACGCACTTCTGAAGATCCTCGACAACCTCGATACTTTTCGGGGGGAGAGCAAGTTCACGACCTGGGCACAGAAGATCGCGATCCGCGAGGCTTTCTCCGAACTGCGCCGCAAACGTTGGGAGAATGTCTCGCTACAGGATTTGGTCCCCGACAGCAGCGAGAACGACACCTCGAACGCATCGCCACTGGGTTGGATGCCCTCGGATCAGGTGTCTCCTGAGCAGGACATAACCCAGCAGAGCCTGCGCGCTTTGTTGGCCCGGCTCATCCAGGAGGAACTGACCGAACTCCAGCGGACCGCGATGATTGCTGTCTTCTTGCGCGGCATGCCGCCGGAGGAGGTCGCCCGGCGCATGGATAGCAACCGCAATGCGCTCTACAAGCTCCTCCATGATGCCCGCAAGCGTTTGAAGGAGCGTCTTGAGGCGCAGGACGTCACCGTAGAGGAGTTTATGGCCGCCTTCTCACCGGAAAGGTAAGATGGGTGTCGGCTTCAACGTCTAGTCGTTGAGTGAACTGAAGAGGGGCTATGACCAGTCCAAGATCCAAGCGATGGGCGAATCTGTTCTTAAGTATTCTTCACACGTACGTGGAGGAGATTGGCTGCGACACGTGCTTTGAACACATAGATCGGTATGTCGAGTTGATCTTGGCAGGCGAAGACGCCGCTCGGGTGATGCCCCTCGTCCATCGCCATCTGACAGCATGCGCGGCCTGCCGCGAGGAGTATGAAGCGCTGTTGTCCGCCCTGAAACTGTCCTGATCGTTATGGCATCCACAGCGGGGCCGTAGCTCAACGATCCAGCGCGTCGACCTGACGTCGATCGTCGAAGGGTCTGTCGGCTGCGGCAGTTCTCCACTCACATCCCCCATCGTCCGCACAGCTCCGGCATATCCTCATCTTTCACACGACCGAGAGGCAGCCCGCCGTGACAGCGCCGGCGCTGACAGGCTCTCCCCCCGCCTGAATGAAGGCAGCGAGCTGATCCGCGACCCGCGCGGCGACCACCTGTTCCTTGACCGCCGCCAGCAGGGCCGGCGCCTCCGATGCGGTGCCCACTGGCATCCGTGTCCTCTCCACCGTGAAAGCTCTAACGTAACGACCTACTAGATCCGATCACCTCCATCGGGCGCCGACGCGCGCTTCTCGGGCCGTCACGACACGCAATACTGTGATCCTGAGCTCGCCGAAGGATCTCGCGCGCGCCTCGCAGCCTCATCGCGGCTGGTGAAAAGCGTGTCATTAGAAACTCCCAGGTAAGAAATCGTCGTCTCACCCGGTCTATTAAACTAGACGCGCATCTAGTCAATAGAAGTCGGACAGCACAAGGTAAGAAGCAGCACGTCAAATAGTTAGCACGAAAGGGGAGTTGACATGCGTACGGTAACGAGGTTCCTAAGAGCAAGCTGGGCTTTGGTGATGGCGGGAGCGCTGCTGTTGTTGGTGGCGGCGCCGGTGGGCGCGGAGGGCTTCACGCGCGGTCTGGCGATCGATGTTGAGGGTGAGATTTACTATTTGGCGGGTCCACCGGACGCGCCGAACGGTAAGCCGGATGTCCCGGGGCACTATTGGGTGCAGACCGGGCCGCGCCGCCTGCAGGGCAAGCACTACAACACAGGGCCGTTTGGCGCCCCGCAGTGGTGGAGCAGCGATGCGCCGGACGGTGAGCTGCTGTACATCGTCGACGCGCGGATTGACGAGTGGACCCTTGAGAAGGCGGAGCGTTACGCCGCGCGGGGCTTCGTGCACTACCATGAGCTTGTGAACGCAGCGGGCGAACTCCATCCGACCAAGGTCGTTTGGCTGAAGCACATCGCGCGGACCTCCTTTACGATGGATGGTGGGCCGCACCCGAGCCCGGAGATGACCTATGAGGCAGAGCCGGGCGTTAACTACGGGTTTATGCCCAACTGGCAGATGCCCTATGAACAACACGCCCACTGATCTTGGTGGCTGATACCCACCAGATGTAGAAGACGCGACAGAGGCTCGGCATATGCCGAGCCTCTGTGCTATTCGTGAGCCCGCATTCCGCGCTTTTGATGGGCAGTCAACCTGACGGGCTCCGTTGCCCAAACTGCGCGATGACCTATAATGCCCTTGACCCTGCGGCGCCTGATGTTCTTGTGTCTGACGGTGCGCTCGTTTCTGTTTGTGGGTTCAGTGCATCCATATCGCCCCAAAGGAGTCGTTATCGTGATCGCAGCAATTGAAGAGGTTCTACGGCGTTTACCTGACACATATCAGCCCTTTATAGGTACCGAGTATCCGATGCCCGTGGCACAGGCGATGCTGGGAGAGCTGCCGGATATGGTAGAGCTTCGGGCGTGGCTGGAAGCATCGAAGGATGCGGCATTGAAGAACGCTTGTGAGCCTGTGGCCGTGGCGGCTGAAGTCATTGAGTCGCAACGGCCTAATCGGGAAGCCTATTTCATGTCCGACGATGAGGTCCGCTCCTATGTCTTCAGCGGCGCTAAGTGGCGCGCCGGCTGGGTATTGGTGGCCGGTGACGGTGTTACCGACGACTTGGTGAAGCAACTCAAGGAACAGCAGTACATGATCTTCTCCGCTCGCCACGAGCAGCTGCGAGATCGGGGGCTCGCGCCACGGGAAACCGGTGCGGTTACCTTTCTCCAGTTGATGGTCCGGTACGCGATGATCTGGGGCCAAATCCCCCCGGGGAAGGACCACGAGATGGGCCATTTCCTGGAGCAGGATATGCCGGGCGCCATGGTCGTGCGCGGCGAGGTCGGGCCCGTCGAAGGCCTGCTGCTCTTGGCACTGATGAAGATGGGCTGCCCGGCGGTCGTCGATCCCCAGTTTCCCTATGAGATTGGACCGCGGGCTGTTGCGACAACTGACGACGAGGTCTTCGCGGCCCTGGGTCGCTTCCCAAATATGCGGGTACGGGTTTTGGGGGGTGAGTCCTACGTGCTTCCTGAAGGCGCTGACCCCACCTATCTGCGGGAAAGGGTGGAACCCATCCGCATTCTACAAGGTCGTCTGCAACTTCGCCCTAGTGCCTCCGAGATTCGAGACGGCGTGACCGTCACGGGCGATGGGCAGTCTGACCGCGTCACCGTTATCATCGAGGTCGCCGATCCCAAAATTGACCTCCCTGTTTCCGCACACCTGGAGCGTCAAGCAGCGGGTTTCGGATCCTACCTACGCGGTATTAGGACACGGTTGGATCGTGAGGGGGCCTATATCGTCGAGCTGGCTGAGGGCGTACAGATGGACGGCACTCGGTTGGGCGAAGTCATCCGGGCGGGGCTGAGGCGGAGGTATCCGCGTATAGGGACGATTCACGTGCGGGTGGCTTTTGGTGACGAGGCGTTGGATCACGAAGCGGGGTACGCCGCTGCTTTCGATCGCCGACGCGACGCGGCGATCCTGGCTGAGAGTGAGGAGACGGTGGAGGAGTTCCATATCTGCATCGACTGTCAGCCTTTTAGCCACTCGCACGTCTGTGTGGTCACGCCCGGGCGCCCGCCCCAGTGCGGGCGCAGCCGTAACGAGATCAAGGCCGCGGCGCTTTGGGGTGTAGATTACCGCCCGTGGACCCGCCGGGAGGTAGGCGGCGCGGATCTCCAACACACGGTCGCCAAGGGCACAGTCATAGATGCGCAGGGTGGGGAGTGGGAGGGGGTCAATGCTGCGGTACACGTGTTCAGCGGCGGCCAACTCGACCGGGTACGCATCCACGCCGTCAACGAGGCGCCGCACACATCCTGCGGCTGTTTCGGCGCGCTGGCCTTCAAGCTCCCGGATCGGGAGGGCATCGGCGTGATGCACCGCGGCTATAAGGGCGCCGCGCCCGGGGGCCTGACCTGGCCCATCCTGGCGAACTGGGCCGGTGGAAAGCAAGCGCCGGGCGTCACCGGGATCACGCTCAGCTATCTGAAGAGCCCCAAGGCCTTCGCCGGCGAGGGAGGCCTGGCCGCTGTTAAGTGGGCGACGTCCAAGGTCTTCGACCTCATGCAGCCCTACCTGCCGCCCGACGCCGACGTGGAGATCGGTGAGGCCTAACCCGCCCCCGTCGTTGACCTTTACCGTGATCTACCACAGGTGGGACGGCATCCGTCCCACCTGTGGGTCTTCCGTCACGCTGTAGCCTGCCACGCCCGCAACACCTCGGCCACGCTCCACGCTTGCGCGATGCAGCCACGGGGCGCAAAGGGCGGATCGCCATCGAAGATCTCACTGATACTGCCCACGCACGCCCCCGACACGTGATCGAGGATCGGTCTCAGAAAGGACCTTGCCAGCGCACGGTCACCATAGACACGCAGGTGCGCGTCGACGAAGGGGCCCAAGAGCCAGGCCCAGACGGTGCCTTGATGGTAGGCGGCATCGCGCCGCCGCTGGTCGCCGCCGTAGTGACCCGTGTAGGCTGGATCGCTCGGTGCCAAGCTTCGCAGACCGTGGGACGTCAGCAGGTGGCGAGCACACGCGTCGACGATGGCTCGTCGCTGGTCGTTGTCTAGCGGACTGTAATGCAGGGATGCAGCCAGCAACTGATTGGGGCGGAGACTGGCATCATCGCCTGTCGGGGCGTCGACGACGTCGTAGCAGTAGCCCAAGGCCTTGTTCCAGAAGCGGCTGAACCCTGCCTGCGCGCGATCCGCCAGTTCTTCATACGACGCGCCGTCCTCGCCCAGCGCCCGCGCGAACCCGACCATCGTCCGGAGCGCATTGTACCACAGCGCATTGATCTCCACCGCCTTGCCCGTGCGCGGCGTGACGACCCAGTCGCCGACTTTGGCATCCATCCAAGTGAGCTGTACCCCGGGTTCGCCCGATGCCAGCAACCCGTCCTCGGGGTCCATCCGGATGCCGTAGCGCGTGCCCTCCACGTGCCGGCGGATGATCTCCTGCAGCACAGGGTAGAGCTCGCGCAGCAGGGCGTCGTCACCGGTTTCGGCGTGGTAAGCACGCGTTGCCTCGAAATACCAGAGTGTGGCGTCGACGGTGTTGTATTCTGGCACTTCGCCACGCTCGGGGAAGCGGTTGGGGAGCATGCCCTGATCCACGAAATCCGCATAGGTGCGCAGGATCGCGGCAGCCACCTCCGGTCGGCCTGTCGCCAATGCCAGTCCCGGCAAGGAGATCATCGTGTCACGCCCCCAATCCCCGAACCAGGGGTAGCCGGCGATGACAGAGCGCCGGTCGTCCGGGAGCGCCTCCGCCGATCTCTCCCCGGCATCCTCCGCAGCCCTGCGTCGCACGATGAATTGGTCGGCGGCAAGCACCAAGTGCCGCACCCGATCCGGCGCCGCGTCCATAGAGCTCCGGCGCACCAGCTCCGCCTCGTAGGCTTGCCGTCTGGTCCAAGCCGCCTCGCCATCCTTATCGGCGGGCGCGACGCCGGCGACTAGGGTCACGGCGTCGCCGGGCGCGAGGCGCACGTCAAAACGAGCCGCGTAGAGATGGTCATCCGCCGCGTCGAGGCCCCGGTAGGCTTCTTGGCTCAGCCAGTAACCTCGGTACCACTCGGATGCCGTTGTCGCTACGGCATTTGAGCTGAGCAGATAGAGGTCGGGCCCCACATGGACGCCGTCTGGTATAGAGGCCACATCGAGGTCCAGCGTACCGGCACGGGTGTTACCGTGGTGGTCGCGGTGGTTCACGAGCGCCTTCACGGCAAGTTCGAGGGGCGCCGTGGCCCGACGCAGTGCATAGCGCACATAGGTGGTGTTTGCGCCCGGCTCCATCCATATGCGTTTCTCGATCAACGCGTCCCCGATGGCATAGGACCAGACCGGCGTCGTTCCCTCCATGTGGAACCGTTCCAGGTATTCATAGCCGTTGGGATCCACGACACCACCTGACCAGCGGTTGGCAAACAACGGATACGTGACACCTGCATAGGTCGCCGTCTCATCCAGCCTGGTCAGCAAGAGCACGCGGTTGCGAGGGGGCGACAACGCGGCAACGAGCAAGCCGTGATACCGGCGCGTCAGCAGACCGGCGACGGTGCCCGATGCATAGCCGCCCAGCCCGTTGGTCACCAACCACTCGCGCTGTTCAGCGACTCCCAGATCCCCGCACACCTCACGACCGAATTCCAGCACCGGACTTTTGCCGAGGAAACTTTCTGTCATCATTCAGAGATACCTCATCACGTGATTGCAGTCATATCCTTGATGCAGTATGGACATGGGGCAGCAACGGGCCGCTGGAGCAGGTTGGCGACCAGGGCGGTCCAGCCCGTCTGATGACCGGCACCAATGCCGGCACCATCATCGCCGTTGAAGTATTCATAGAACAGGAGATGGTCTCGCCAAGCTCGGTTCTCCTGGAAGATCTGTGCTCCACCAAATACAGGACGCCGTCCGCCATGGACTTCGTCCTGCAGAAAGATCCGGACCAGACGCCGCGAGAGCTCATCGGCAGCCTGAGCAAGTGTCAGATGGTTACCGGAGCCTGAAGGTACTTCTATGGTGAAGTCGTCGCCGTAATGGTGATGATACTTGCGCAGCGCCTCAACCAGCAGGTAGTTAACGGGGAACCAGATCGGGCCGCGCCAGTTGGAGTTGCCACCGAAGAGCCCCGAGCGCGATTCAGCCGGTTCGTAGCGCACGGTGTAGGTCTGATCGCCGACTCTGCAGACGAAGGGATGTTCGGCATGGTAACGCGAGAGCGATCGTAAGCCGTACTCGGACAGGAACTCATCTCCGTCAAAGATCCGGGACAGAATCGCCTTTAGCTTCTCACGTCCGACGATGGCCAGTTGGTAGTGCCCGTGTGCGCCCTCCTCGCCAAGCGGAGCGACGCTCGCGGCCAACTGCGGTCGGTATTTCAGGAACCACTCCATTCGTCGCCGAAAATGGGGCAAGTTTTGTAGCTGTTGGGGCTCCAAGGTCTCTACGGCGATGAGCGGAAGGAGCCCGACAAAGGAGCGAACGCGCAGCGGGACGAAAGCGCCACCCGGCTCGTGCAGAACATCATAGAAGAAGCTATCCTGATCATCCCACATACTCACGCCTTGTCCGCCCATGTCGCCAAAGGCGTCGGCGATGTAGATGAAGTGTTCGAAGAACTTCGTGGCGACGTCCTCATATGCCGGTTTGGTGCGCGCCAGCTCCAGGGCGATTCTCATCAGCGTCAGGCTGTACATCGCCATCCAAGCCGTGCCGTCTGCCTGCTCGATATGGCCACCCGTAGGTAGGGTGGCGCTGCGGTCGAAGACCCCGATGTTGTCAAGTCCCAGGAATCCGCCCTGGAAGACGTTGTTGCCGTCAGTGTCCTTCCGGTTGACCCACCACGTGAAGTTCAACAGCAGCTTGTGAAAGACGCGCTCCAAGAATGCCGTGTCATCTCGGCCCGTGATCCGGTAGACGTGCCAGGCTGCCCAGGCGTGCACCGGCGGGTTGACATCCCCCAAGGCCCATTCGTAGGCGGGAAGTTGGCCGTTGGGATGCATATACCACTCACGTAGCAGGAGGATAAGTTGGCGTTTGGCCCACTCCGGGTCGACCAGGGCAATGGACAAGGTGTGAAACGCCAGATCCCAGGCTGCGTACCAAGGGTATTCCCACTTGTCGGGCATGGAAAGCACGTCCAAGTTGTAGAGGTGAGTCCAGTCTGCATTACGTCCTCCTTTACGCACCTCCCGTGGCGACGGCTGTCCCGGATCCCCGTCCAGCCAGAGCTCAACGCTGTAGTGGTAGAACTGCTTGCTCCACATCACGCCTGCCAACGCTTGTCGGTGAACCCCTCGCTCATCTTCGGTCAGGCCCGGGCGCTGGACGGCGGCATAGAAGTCATCTGCTTCCTCGATGCGTCGGGCGAAAACTGTCTCGAAATCGCCGAAGGGATCATGGCGCGCCACGTTCGAGAACCGGATGCGCGCGGTGAAGCTGTCCCCGGCGGCAACCGTAGCCACGAAATGGGCCGCAACCTTCGTGCCGACACCCTCCGGATTGACACGGTCCCGGCGTCCGTCGACGACCGCGTCGTTGATACCGTCCTTGACGAAAGGGCTGGGGTTCGGTGCACCAAAGAGGCGCTCCGCGTTGGTTTCGTTCTGGGTGAAGAGCAGTTCCGCGTCGCCATCCACGTACCACCAGCGATCACCCAAGTGGCGGCCTACGGTGTGAACCTCTCCGGGTCCAACGGCCCGCAATTCAGGTCGTGGCCGATCGTATCCCCACGACCAAGTGTTGCGGTACCAGAGATGGGGCAGCACGTGGATTGGCGCCGCCTCGGGGCCGCGGTTGACAGCCGTGATGCGGCAGAGGATGTCCTCCTCGTCCGCCTTGGCGTACTCGATGAAGACGTCGAAGTAGCGGCCTTCGGCGAAGCTGTCTCGGAGAGCATCCGCCAACTCGAACTCCGGTGCATCCCGACCTCGGGTCCGGTTCTCCGCCACCAGTTGGGCATAGGGAAATGCAACCTGCGGGTATCTGTAGAGCATCTGCATATAGGAGTGCGTGGGCGTGCTGTCGAGATAATGATAGATCTCCTTCACGTCCTCGCCGTGATTACCTTCGCTTCCGGTCAAACCGAACAGTCGCTCCTTGAGGATTGCATCCTGTTCGTTCCAGAGCGCCACAGAAAGGCACAAGTTCTGGAACCGATTGCTGACACCGGCAAGCCCATCCTCGTTCCAGCGATAGGCGCGGCTGCGAGCGTGATCGTGAGGGAAGTAGTCCCACGCTTCTCCGGTAGCACTGTAGTCCTCGCGCACAGTACCCCAAGCACGCTCACTGAGATAGGGCCCCCACTGCTTCCAGTCTGCCTCCCGGGCTTCCGAGTCCGACAATCGCTGATGCTCAGCGGTCATTTGGGCTGCCATAGTGCCTTCCCGTTCCGATCTAGCTTCGACCATAGACCGGCACAGCAGCGCCGTTCACAGCGCGTGCGGCATCAGACGCCAGGAACAGCATGACATCGGCGATGGCCTCAGGCGCGACCCAGCGATCAACATCCGCATCCGGCATTGCCGCGCGATTCTGAGGCGTGTCGATGGTTCCCGGCAAGACGCAGTTGACGTTGATACCCTTGTGCCGGAGTTCGGCAGCCAGACTCTCTACCAGGCGTACGATGGCGGACTTGGAGGCGCTATACGCGGCAGCATTACCGCCCCCTACCAAGGCAGCACGCGCTGCCACGTGCACGATCTTACCTCCACCCTGTTCCAGCATCTTGGGCACGACTGCTCGGCTGAGGACGAAACTAGTCCTAGCATTGAGGTTCATCATGAAATCCCATGTCCCTATGGGCGTCTCGTGAACCGGCTGGCCGGCACGGTAACCCCCGACAGTATTCGCTAATACATCGATGCGACCGAACTGTTCGATCGCTGCCTCAACAGCGCGTTCCACAGACTCCGGATCCGTAGCATCCACGGAGCCCAGAAGTGCATGGGCGGATGAGTTCGCGAACTCCGGGAACAACTTGGGTAGGCGATCTGGCGCGCGATCCACCAGCACCATACTGGCCCCAGCTGACTCGAAAGCCTGAGCCACCCTCCGACCAAGGTTGCCGGCGGCGCCTGTCACCATCACGACATGCTTCTCAAAGTCAAACATTTCACACTACCTCCTTTGCCTGCATACTATTCGGTACCGACCAGCTGGAACTTAAGCCTGTAGCACGCAACCCCAAATAGAGCTCTCCCCGGGTTCGAGATGATGTAGAGATCTGCAGGGTATTGGATATTTATTTGATGATATTATCATCAACTCGCTGAGTGGTCAAACTCGACAAAGTGAGGGATGCCGATGACGTCTCCGTCTCCAAACGCAACTAACCAAAATCGAGACGCGCACAAGATGGAATGCCGCCCGCGCGACGCTGCTGGTCCCGACCACGCGGCTCAATGGCCCATTTCGTTGGCGAAGTAGTTGACGAGGCGCTGCGTTGCCGCGTGCGGCCTGGGGTCGACGTGCGCCGGCAGGTCGTCGTAGATCCCGTAGACGTGGTGCCAGTAACGGCGCGCCAACTTGCCGTAGTCGGGGCTCGGGCCTGAGAGCGCGGCGAAGAGCTCGGCGAAGAAGAGGAGTTCTTCGCGGTATCTCTCCGGCGAGGGGAACAGCGCGACGTCGTCGCGTTCCTGTCCCTTCAGCTCCCTGAGGCGCTCCGCCAGTGTCGCCATGCGGCGATGATAGGACCCGCGTGGCAGCTCGATGCGATGGTAGTTGCCCCAGTCCTGAATGACCTCGAAGAGGTGGAGGTAGGGCACGATCTCGCCGCCATCGGGTCCGAACAGTCGGGCGTAGAACTCCCGCGCCAATGCCTCGTGATCGGCGTCCGGGTTGATGAAAGATTGCGCCGATTCGTACAGGGAGAGCTGGTTGAGCAGTGGCGTCATCGTGAAGCAGATGCCACCGCTGTACCCGCCGCATCTGCGCTCGGCACGGCGGCGCTCGAAGAGCCGGGCGAAGCGGTAGTGGGGGACCACGTTGTTCTCCCCCTCGGTCAGGCTGAAGTCCCAGCTTTGCACGCGATGCGTGCGCGCGATCTCGTGCACCCAGTGTCGCGCGTCCTGTTCACCCTCCGGGTTCCCGTCGGGGTTGAACCCCATATCGACGGCGACCGACGTGGGCTCCGGGAAATCGGGCAGGCGCTCGACCAGGTGGGCCATGCTTTCGTCGGCGCGGCGCCGGTCGAAGGCCCAGGCCGTCGCCTGGTAGGCCTGGATGAACTCGCCCTGCCATCCCTCCGGCCCTTCTATGATGCCCCATCCAAAGAAGGGCGGTCCCCAGGTGTGGAACTCGATCTCGGCGTGGGGCAGGTTTCGCTTGACGAGCGCCGCGATGTCGACCGACCTGTCGATGTAGGTGATGGCGGTACAGCCGTTCCGTGAGCAGGCGCCGGGGTCGCCCGGGAAGATGCCCACGATGTCGAGTT
>JBNGDU010000255.1:0-11205 GCA_049975025.1 Anaerolineae bacterium | reverse complement strand
GTACCTTCGATCTGCAGATTGAGACCACGCCGGGACCTGAGGCGACGATCACCGTGTTGGGGTCAGCGAACGCCGAACTCGCCACTCAGGTGGCGACCAGTTCGTCCACGCCTACGCCACCTGACCTGGGAGCGTTAGCCTACGTACAGGGCGGCGACGTCTGGGTGAGGTCGTTCCCCGACGGAGAGCGCCGGCGTCTGACGACCGACGAACGCAACCGCGCACCCCGGTGGTCGCCCACCGGCGAATGGTTAGCGTTCCGCAAAGGGGAGCACGATCAGGTTTGGATCATATGGACCGAGGGCAAGGATGCCTACGCGATCAACGAGGGAATTCCCGTGGAGGCTTACGCTTGGTCTCCAGGGGAAGACCGGTTGGCCTACGTCGACACGCCTAACGGCGAACTGCACGTGCAAGGTGCGGGTGCCCCCCATCCGAGAGTACTGGTGCAGGACACCTGGGAAAACCCGGCGACCCCACCCCCGCAACAGCAGCGCAGCGTCCGAGAGATCGCCTGGAGCCCTGACGGCACCCGCATCGCCTATACCCTCCTGGAGCATTCGCGGCAGCCAGATGAAGCATCCGGCCCGCCGAGCTACCAGGGATTGTGGGTCGTACCGGTCGAGGGCGGGGAGCCCAAGGAACTCTACGTCAGCGGGGTGCCGCAGCGCGGGGCCGTCCGGCTCTTCGGCTGGACCGCCGACGGTGCCTATCTTCTCTTCTGGCAGGGGGAGATACTCTCGGCCTCGATGCTGGCCGACGGCGTGCCGCTCTATGCCCTACCCGTGGACGGCGGCGAGCCGTTACAATTGACCGAAGCGGTGCTTCCCCACGCGGACTTCATCGCCCCAGCCCCTACCGGCAGCCGGGTCGCCGTGGTCGCCGGTGAGAGCCGGATCACGTGGAACAACAAACGCCTGGCGGTCATTCAGCCTGGTAGAGGGGATTTCACGTATCTCACAGTTGAGAACGTGGCAGCGCTCTCACCCACCTGGTCCCCGGATGGCACCCGGTTGGCTTACGCGGCCGGTCCCACAGTGGAGGATTGGGGTGGCGGGCCAGCCCGAGGGGCGATGATGGCCCGCGATCTTTGGCTGATCGACGTCGATGGCACGGAGCCTTGGCAGCTGACCGACGATCCAAGCTACCGCGACGAGCGTCCGCTTTGGTCGGCAGACGGCTCCCACATTCTCTTTGCCCGCCTCGACTCGGAGGATCGCGCTTCGCTGTGGCTGGTGCCGGTCGCTGGTGGAGACGCGGAGCAGGTCGTGGAGGAACTGACCCCGGCGCCCGAGTGGTTCGGCTTTTACGGGCACATCACGTGGCGTGAGTATTTCGACTGGTGGCGCGGCGGCGTACAATCGACGATAGCCGATGCCGCTGATCCGGCACCTCCCACCGCGATGCCGTCCCCGACTGCCCACCATGACGCGGATTTCGCCGCCTCTCGCGCGGCCCTCACTGACTACGAACCGAGTCAACAGGCCGATGAGGTCATCGAGGCGCTGGTTCGGGATTGTGCGAATTGGCTTGCTCAAGGGCGCGATCCGGGGATGCTCGTGGACGCGCTCAGGGCGCTGCCCAAATTGGAGACGGCGGAGGTAGAGGTGATGACGGTCGATCTCAACGGTGACGACCTGCGTGACGTGGTGATCGAGCCCCAATTCTTTGGGCTCAGTGTCCTGGGTTGTATCGCTGAGGGGAACAGAAGCTACCGGTGCATCCCTTTGCCGGCTCCAAAGGCGTTCGGCACGCATAATCTCACAATGCAAAGCGGCATGCTATCAGCGAGTCTCGTCGGAGATGGCCACCCTGAGACCGTCATCACTTACACCGTGCAAGGCGGCAGCGGCTGGACAGAGTTGCTCTACGCCTTCCGATGGCCCGAGCTGACGACAGCCGACTTGATCTTTCATGCCGCACTGTTGAACTGGGCCGGCAACTCGTCCTGGGAAATCGAGCCCGATCCGACGTCCCCGGAGCGCCAACAGATTGTGCTGACCTACCCCCACCTCTACGCGCACGGCTTCGACCACAAGATGCTCAATCATCCGTTGGGCCGCCAGGTCTGGCGTTGGGACGGCGAGACCGGACAGTTCGTCCTGAGCGAGCGAGAAGTCGATCTTTCTCAGAGCGGATGGGGACCGGACGCGGAGATCACAGTAGAGGACCGGCTGCGGTGGCTCGCAAACGAGGGAGAGACTGCGTTTCGTATGGGACACTACGAAGAAGCGTTGACCACCTACGACGACATTTTGGCTTTGGATGCGGCCGATGATTGGACGCCCGCAAAGGAGGCACCAGACTGGATCGGATGGGTACGCTTCAGGCACGCACAGACTTTGGCTTATCTGGAACGAGCCGATGAGGCCCGATCCGGCATGCGGAAAGTGGCCTCGAATTACGAGGCCGACTTATTGGGCGAACTCGCTACGGCTTTTCTATCGGGCTACGGCGATGAGAGCAGCTCTGATGCCGCTACAACCGCTCACAAAGCCCTGCGAGAGCTGGATGAACGCTTGCGCGATCACCTAAGCTACGGGAGGGAAGGGGCGCTGGCCCACCCAATGACAACAGAGGGCATCCTCTGCTGCAAACCCGGGACGAGTGAGGCAGGGCATCCCGACGGGAGATGGCCTCTGGTCGGAGGGGCTGACAATCAGTGGGTTGACATCGATCCCCAATAGAAAGCGATCATACGTGGCTTTCCCCCTTGCTGCCAAAGCGGCCCACGCGGGCCCATTGCCCAAGCCTCCTGAATTCATCACAGTATTGGGACGGGTGCTGTGTTTAAATAAGTGAGAGGTGAACACCGCCTCGTAGCGTCCGACATCAAGTTTATTGTACCGTTACGTTCCGATAGGAGCCAGTATGACGAAGACCGGGGAGTTACGAGGGGAGCGCCAACTTGTGAGAAGCGCTTCCCACGATCCTGATGCGTTCCGACAGCTCTACCGCTACTATTTTCGGCGGGTCTACGCGTATATCAGCTACCGCGTTGGGCGGGTCCAAGACGCGGAGGATCTGACCGCCGAGACCTTTCTCAAGGCGCTGGAAGGGCTCCCCCACTTCCGATGGCGGGGAAAGGGCTCCTTCGCCGCCTGGCTCTTCCGCATCGCACACAACCTGGTCAGCAACTTCTACCGCACTGAGGAGAAAGCGCCGGAACCGATTCCCCCCGAGAGGTTACCGGACCTCCCTGGAGACGAGTTGATGCCCGGCGATACCCTGGCCCGCAAGGAGCTTCTGGCGCGGCTGCGCCGCCTGATCGGTATGTTGTCACCGCGACAGCAGGAGATTGTGACCCTGCGCTTCTTCGGAGGCTTGCGCAACAAGGAGATCGCAGCGCTCCTGGATCTGGACGAACGGACGGTGGCCGCGCACCTCTGTCGGGGCGTTCGCAAACTGAAAACACGATACGAGGCATTGGCGGCCCAAGATGGAACTGCAGCATTGATAGAGAGGGAGGTGTCCCGTGGATAAGTGCGTGATGCTGACGCAGGACGACAAGACATTACTACGACAGATCAGCCGAGCCGTCCGCGGAGAGTCCAATCGAGATCCGAATCGCGATGGTCGGGAGGGGTTTACCGCGATGCTGGCCGCCGCCGTCCCCAAGGCCGATCCGGCCTTCAAACGCCAACTGGAAGCGCGGTTAGTCAATAGCATACAGTCACGGCAAGGAGCCGGCGCGAGAGAGGAAACCGTCACACAGCGAATCGGTACCGCGGCGCGACACTGGTTTGCCATCCGCTGGCGCCGCGTCTGGACGGTAGCCGCCGCCTTGATTGCAGTCATGGGCCTAGCCCTGCTCGTCTTGGGCCCCGCCCAGGTATGGGCCAACGTGCAACGCTGGCTGGGCTACGTGCCCGGTGTGGGCTTCGTGCATCTGGAAGAGACACGCGCCCTCGGCGCGCCGGTGGTCGTGACGCGCGAGGGCGTGACAGTCATCGTGAGACGGGTGCTAGCCCAACCCCACAGGACGCTGATCCTGTTGAGCGGCGAGGGGCTGCCGCCCGAAGACCAGATCTGGCCCACGGGACCGGAGACCGACGCCATCGTGGAGCCGGTGCTGGAGCTGCCGGATGGCCAGGTGCTGACCACGACGACCTTCAACCTGAACTGGGGAGCAGGCACGCTGGAGTTTCCGCCCTTGCCCGACGACGTGCACCATATCACGTTGGTGCTGCCGCGCCTGCCGCTGGTGCCCCAGGGTGTCGCTCCCGAAGAGTGGCGCATCCCGCTGAACCTACGCTCCGATACCGGCGCCGAGGTCGCCGCCCATTTCCCCCAGCCCTATGCCCCAGTTGGCGCCGAGGACACACACCGGGGCGTGACGCTGCGGCTCTTGGGGGTGGCGCACAGCCCCGAAGAGACGGCCCTGCATCTGCAGGTGCAGTGGTCGAATCCTGAGTGGCAGGGTAACAGATTGATGACATACGGTCGCAGCTGGACGCTGCACGACGATCTGGGGCACGTCTACTATAGAACATCTGGCGCCCACGGCGCCAACAGTGGCTCACTCAGTCAGAGCACGGTAGTCAAGGTACAGACCGCGCCGGATGCCACGCCGACGCCGACACCCTCTCTCCCTACCTACGAAGAGGTCGTGACCTTCGCACCGGTGTCGCCCGCCGCCCGGTCGCTCACCCACACGCTGAGCGGGCTGGCCTTCGACGTGCCGGCGGAAGGCCGTTTCAGCCTGGATCTGGGTCAGGACCCCCAAATCGGCGACACCTGGCCGCTAGACATCGACCTTCAGGTCGCGGGATTTCCTGTCCATTTGAGCCGGGCTCGGTGGGAGGAGCACAGTGTTGGGCGACCTGAGGAAGGTCAGCGACAGATCGAACTGCGGTTGGACTTCGCTCCGGTGCCGGAGCAAGCGGGCGTCACGCTATGTGGCATTCGACTCACCACAGACGCCGCTGGCTTCCGGTCCGGCAGCGGCGGTGGGTACAACGTCTCGTCCAATCGGATGCGGGCCACGCTGGTTTTACAGGAGGGCGCACCGCTACCTACCGGCAAGATCGACCTAGGGATCGACAGCGTCCAACTCTGCCTCAACGATACCTGGTCCGTGGCCTGGGAGATTCCCGGTACCGGCCAGGCAGATGCGGCGCGCGTCATGCCGGTGCAATATTCCCCCGAAGGAGCAGAGCAGACTCATCACGACCTGACGCTGCAGGTCGAGGAGGTGGTATTGAGCGATCGGCTCACGTGGATGCAAGTAGGGTTGACAGAGGCGCCAGAGGGCATCAGCCTTCTCACTAGCTATACCCCATGGGGACCGGGGGCCTATCCCCCGGGGATCATCCTGCGGGACGACCGGGGACGCCGATACGAGCATCCTGAGGACGTGGCCTGGTACGCTGGCGATAGTTCTCTAACCCGGACCGTGTTTGCCTTCGAACCCTTGCAGCCCCTCGCACGCAGATTGGCGCTGGAGATTCCGACGGTGCGGGTGGTGCAAGCGGCCCCCGCCGCCTTCGACGTCACGGTACCGGAGGGAGTGCGGGTGACCCTTGACGCCAGCGATGCGCCCTGGGGCGCCAGCCAGCCGTGGGCGGTGGACATTCCTCTGGAGGTCGCCGGTTACCGGGTGCATTTCACGGAGGCGCGGCTGGAGGAACTGAACGGCACGACGTTACTGATGCTGTCCTCGGCGCCCTATCGCGTGCAGGACGACAAGCGCACACTATTCGGCCTGGAAATGGGAACTGTCCATGCCCCCGATGGGCGGGATGTTGATCTCGAAACCGCCCACAGCAGCGCTGGACCTCAAAAAGAAAAGGGGGCGCTGCATCAGGTCAGGTTGGCCTTCGATGTGGTCGATCCGAACACCGGACTCATACAGGCCGGACGCTATAACGTCGAGATCGATGGCGCCTGGGTGAGAGTAGAAGGGCCCTGGAAGCTGTCGTGGAAGCTGCCGTAACGCGCCGGCGAAAGGAGAGCGACTAAACCACTACCGGCTGAAGCCGGTAGGTTTTTTGGCGACTGAAAGTCGCCTGTTCCGGCTGAAGCCGGTGCGTGCGGCTAAAGCCGGCTAAAGCTACTGTGCTCCATCGGTCACTGTAAATGTATCGTCTGGAGTTTCCGAATGTCTCTCAAGATAGGCTTCAATCATCTCATCCGTCACTGTGCCCGCTGTCGCACAGAAATACCCCCGCGCCCACAGGTGTCGCCCCCAATACCGCTTGCCCAAACTTGGATACTCTTCTTGCAAGCGCCGCGACGACTTACCCTTGAGGTACTGCATCAACTGCGATACCGACACCTGCGGTGGCGCCGACACGAACAGATGCACAGGGTCACGACTCACGTGTCCACGCATGATCCGCACATCGTTGCGCTCGCAGACCTTGCGAATCAGGTCTCGCACCCGCAATGCCAAATCTCCCTTCAAGACCGGGTAGCGATACTTCGTCACCCATACAAAGTGATACTTGATGTCGTAAACCGTATGCGGTCCTTTACGATAGTCTACCATTTTTTTCACCTCCGCCCTTATTATACTTTACCAAGACCGCTAAAGCTATTCGCCTAAAGGCGAAGGTTTCTACCTTCCATTTGGATTAATGAAGATAAATGAGGAGAAAGCGGAATGCCAATGTTAGAGCTTGATCTATCAGGAAAACGTATTTTGTTCCTCGTCATAGCGATCTTGACAATCACCGGGCTGACCGCCTGCGACGGCGCCCAGCCTACTCAGTCCAACACGCCGACGCCCTCATCAACCCCCGCGCCTTCGGCGACGGCAACATCCACGTTGACGCCCACGTCAACGCCAACAGAAACGCCGTCCACTGCGCCCGGCGTTGATATGGTGCTCGATTGTGCCGCTATCTATCCGGGCATCGCCGGCTGTCTGCAACATGAGTCAATCGTCGGCGGTCGGTTGGCCTTCGTGGACGACCGTGACCCCTTCGCCGGTCGCCCGGTCGTCGTCGAGCCGGCGGCGGGCAACGCGACCACGCTAGGAGATCATCCTGCCGAGCTTCACGGCTGGTCGCCTTCAGGCGCCTACCTGCTGACCACACAGGGCGTCTATCGCCCCGACGGCGAGCGCGTGCGGGATCTCGACGCGGCGCCCGGCTGTCACGCGCCTGCCTGGGCGCCCGCCGACGCCCTCACCCCTGCCGGTGATTGGCTGCTCTGCCAGACGGCGGAGGGCGGACTGGAGGCCCACGCGCTTGCGGATGATGCCACGGTGGAGTTGCTGCCCCCAGAGACGCTGACAGCCGGCGGAGGCGACGCTGTCCTGCTTGCCGACGCCGGACTGCTGGCCTGGACGCCGACGATGGATCACCTGGCGGGGGAGGAGCAGTGGGAGCAGAATCTCTACGTCCGCCCGGCGGAGAGCAACGCAGCGCCGGCCTCCTTCCGCCTGAGCGATGATATCCGGGAGTCCTACTACCATTTGATCTCCTGGGTGCCGGGCACACGCCGGCTCTTGGCCGGTCGCGGGATGTTGAGCGCCTCGCTCTGGGTGGACGGCGTCCCGCTCATCGCCATCGATGTGGACACCGGCGAGATCAGGGAGTTGGACGTCGTGGCCCTCCTCACGCCCGAGGCTTACGCCTGGCACCCTTCGCGTCCTGGTCTGCTGGCCCTGGCTGCCGGGGGAGGACGGTTTATCCATGAGAACAAACGCCTCGCCCTGCTGGAGGTCGAAACGGGCGATCTGACCTATCTCACGGGGGAAGAGGAGGCCGCGTTCGCGCCCGCCTGGTCGCCCGACGGGACGCAACTGGCGTATGCGGCCGTCCCTGCGTCCCCAATAGAGAATGGGGACGGGGAAACGCTGGAGCTTCAATTGGAAGGGCGCGCCATCTATCTCATAGACCCAGAAACGGGCGAGCGTCAACCTGTGACAACGCCGGGAGAGGCCATTGATGGTTGGCCCCACTGGTCGGTCGATGGGGAGCACCTATTCTACACCCGACAACGGGCGGGACAGACCGACGTGCGGGTGATCGCACCAACAGGCACAACCGATGAATTGCTCCTCACCGGTCTCCCCGATCCCATCTGTTACTATGGCGGTTGCAACTGGGATCGGGTATTGGCCTACACCGCCGTCAATGATCTCCTATGCCCGCCTGCCGCATCAGATGCGGAATGGGAGTGCCGCGCACATCCAAAGGACTGGACGCGCACCTGCACTGCTGCCGGCGAAACGGCCTGGCGCTGCTACGAGGATCGCGACTATGGCTTTGCCCTCTCCTATCCTCCAAACTGGCAAGCCTCGATCTCCATCAACACGAAGATGCCGGGCGACCAAGTGATCAAGAGACGCCATGAACTCCGCGGACCGGAGGGCGTCGTCGAGGTAGATATCTGGACCTCGACCCACGAGACGCTCGCGGCGTGGTTGGAGGAGAGGCACCGCACCAGCCCCACGTTGTTTCCGGTACTGAAACCCAATGCCACAGTGGGCGGACAGCCAGCCGCTCTCTACGTCACGGGCGCGGAAAGCCCCGAGACCATGCTCACGGTGATCCTCAGCGATGGCGCCCACGTCTATCGCTTCTGGCATACTATGCGTTGCCAGAAAGGAGAGCTGGAGACGCTGCGCCAGATGCTGGACACCATCCGCTTCTCGCCGGAGCCGGTCACGGCGGAGATCCCCGACGAGGTCTGGCAGCAGGCGGTGGATATCTGCGCTGGCGTGTCGCTCCAACCTTCTGATGCTGAGGCGTCGGAGAGCGCGTTTCCCCGCACCGCAGCATGGTTCAAAACGCTGGGCAACGAGTATCCGCCTCCGACCGAGGAATTGGTCAGTGCCTTCTCTGCCGATATCATCGCCTATCTGGAGAAGGCCATCACACCCACAAAGTCCCTGGAGAGCCAGCAGGACTCGCTGGCGCGGATGGCGGAGGATCTGCCCAGTCAAGCAGACAGAAGGGGGCAGGTCGTGCCGGTGAACCTGGATGCCGCGACCGAAGCCGAGTTATTCGTCATTCCCCGTCTGAACGGGGGGCCGCTGCTCTACGTGCACCACGCCGCCGAGGGCTGGCAAGCGGCGCCCGTGCCCGTGACGCCGCCGGGGGAGCAGGATGCCGTCGCCGCCGCCCCCAATCTCTGGCCCCAGTCGGCCGAGGCCGGTGATGTGACCGGCGACGGTCAGCCGGAGGTGGTGACTGTTCACACTTTCTCGGGCGGGAGCAATTGGCGCGAACACCCCCAGATCTTGCGCTGGAACGGTGAGGGCTTCGATGTCCTCTTCCGCGCCGAGTTGGTCAACTGGGCTGGCCCATCTCAATGGCGCTTCGAGCCGGCGCCTTCGGGGCATGACAAGCAGGATATCGTGATCAGCTATCCTATCTTCTTGCCCTCGCGTTCCCACAAGTTCGATCCTCACCCCGAGGGCGTGCAGCGCTGGCGCTGGGATGCCAATGTCGAGCATTATGTATTGTGGGCTACGGCGGTTAGAACGCCATTTCCTCCCATCGAACGCCTGATCGAGCCAGAGGAAGCGTTGCAGGTCGGGGACTACGCCGCCGCACTGCAGGAATACCAGACGGTTTTGACCGACGAAGCCTGGCAGGAGGAATATCGGGCTATGAGGCCCAGAGAAGAGGCGTTGACCGCCTGGCTGGACTTCATCCGTCTGCGGGCCGCTCTGTGTCAGATCCTGCTTAATCAGCCAGAGGGCGTGGGGCCGCTGCTGGATGAGGTTCAGACCGACGACCTGCGCCCGCTGGCCCGTGCTTTCTATGCGGCTTATGGCGGCGACGCGGATCTGGTCACTGCGCTTTCCGCCTACGCGCAGGCGATCAGCGAGCGGACGCCGCGGGAGGGCGTGGGAGCGGAAAGCGGACCCGCTGGCGCGGCGTGGGGCCATCGGCCCTGGCCCTATACCGTACTGGGCTTACTCAACGCCGAGGATGGCACGGCCTTGCTGGATGAGGCTATCAATGAGAAAGATCTCCCCGTCCAAGTGCAGTGGGCCGACATGGATAGCGATGGGCAGGACGAAGTGATCTGGCTGAGCGACGCCGAGTGGCGCGTGGTCTGGGTCGGATGGCGGGACGGGAGCGGTGTCTGGCGGGCGACCGGGCTCGTCGCCGGCGATGACCTGGCGCTGCTGGACGTAACCCCGGCCGGTGAAACGGGCAGTGGCGCGGTCTCGGTCCGCTACTATGGAGAGGAACGAACGCTCCACTGGGACGGCGAACTAAAGATGGCCCGCGTCCCGGTAGATGAACGCCCGGCCGAGTGGCCGGTTATGGGAGTAGGCAACGAGTAAGGGAGGCGCTTGTGTCGTTGATGAGTGATTTTCTGTACAACGGGTTGTTCACACCGGTCACCGTCGCGTTCCAGATTCTGATAATACCGGCGCAAATCAAGTCGGCTCTTGGCGAGATCCACGAGGCGCAGGAAAAGACGAATCAACTGCTGCGACAATATCTCACCGATGAGCGTGATGACGTCGAATGATGGGGTGAAACAGCTATCGGAACCTGTAAGAGTTACCAGGTGACACACGCGCTCTGCTGGGATAAAGTATAGGTCGAGCTGTGTTTGATGGCCCAAAACATTGAGAACGAAGGAGGACACACGGATGATGTGGAAGAGACTATCGCGAACGCTGACGTTGGGAATTCTATCGACAGTAATCATAGCCCACCTGCTCTTTGTGGTTAGCCTGGTGGGGTTTGGACTGCGGAGTGACGGCTGGGTCCTGCATCCGGTCGCGGTCGCGTGGTACGGACTCTGCGTGTTGGGCAGCGCAGGCGCTTTCCTTTACGCCCTTCACACCACGGGAGGGGCCGCCTGGCTGCCGGTGATCCCGGCAATCCTGGCGTTGGCCGTGGTAGGCGCCTATCCTGCGACGAGTCTCCTGGGCGGTGCCCGCTACGCCCCCTACGACACCGGCGACATCCACGAATGGTTTGTCAGCATGAATTTCATCGCTGGGCTCGCTATGGCGGCGCTGGCGCTGCTCTACCGGCGTCCCCGGCTGCTGCTGAGTTGGTCGATCGCCCAAGGGATCCTGCTGGTTACCTATCCTGCGTGGTGGGGAGGGCTCTGGCGGTGGGGCGCCCTGGGGAACGGCCCAGCGACCCTGTTGCTCGCGGTCGGTCTGCCCCTGCTCTACGCGTTGACCGCGAACGCTCTCGACGTGGGCCTGCCCAAGCGGTGGCCCCGTCGTCTGATGGTGGGCCTGGGGATCGGCGTCATCCTCGTCGCGGTGGCGGC
>JBNGDU010000254.1:0-11233 GCA_049975025.1 Anaerolineae bacterium | reverse complement strand
TTTGAGATCCCGTCCGTACGAGATCACGAGGTGATCGTTCTCTCCTAGCAGGATTACCTCCCCTAACACTGAACTTGCGTTTTCCCGCAAACAGGTGTAAAAAGGTTGTGTGCGGTACCGGCGTCGACCTTTGA
Organism: Anaerolineae bacterium; assembly: GCA_049975025.1. Lineage (GTDB taxonomy): Bacteria > Chloroflexota > Anaerolineae > B4-G1 > SLSP01 > PWVB01. Next base: position 11,099 of record JBNGDU010000254.1, on the reverse strand, counting down.
TGGGTCCCCACGGCGGGACACTGTGGTGAGACATCGCGACCAGATGTCCGCGCAAGATGCTGGAACCGTCGTCAACCTAACCAACACGTGTTCACAGCAGAGATTCCGAGACCAGAAGGGAGGTGAGCCGAGCATCGAGCGGTTCCTCAGGTGACATATGCTGAAGAGTTCGTTACCGATTCCATTCCGACAACACTGCAAGAGGAGAACATACTATGAGCATCAGGAAAGCACTAAGCTTTGCTTTGGTGTTGAGTCTGCTATGGACCTCCGTGGCGTACGCGGCGCTTCCCGATCAACCCGTCGCTGACACGCCCGAGGACCAAGGGACTGATGTCTACTCTCACCGGCTGATCGTTCAGTTGGCCTCTCCGTCGCTGGCAGCCTGGGCTCAAGAGAGCCCTGAGTTGCTCTCGGCGAAGGGCCGGTTGGATGTCGCCAATCCGCAGGCGGTCGCCTACGTCGATCGACTGAAAATGGAGCAAGCGGCCTTCGTTCGGGAGATGAAGAAGCTGCTGCCCGACGCGGCTGTTTCCACCTTCGTCAACGAGTCCGGCATGGCCGAGGAGAACGCCTACCAGCTCGTCTTCAACGGCGTGACCATCGATCCGGGCTCCACAGACCGCGACGCGGCGCTGCGAATGCTGCTGGAGCTGCCCGAGGTCAAGCAGATCTATCTCGATCGGGCTCACACCCCTCAGCTCTACACCAGCACGCTGCAGATCGATGCCCCGGCGATGTGGAACAGCCCTGCCATCGGCGGACATGAGAACGCCGGCGAGGGGGTGTTCTTTGCCTCGATGGACGGCGGCGTTCACCACGACGCCCCGATGTTCGACGGCACCGACTACACCTATCCGCCCGGATTCCAGCCGAATGGTCTAGGCTACACGTCGAACAACAACGGCAAGATCATCGTCTCGCGCGCCTACTTCCGCACGTGGGATCCGCCCGTTGCCGGGGATGACAACCCCTGGCCCGGTGAGTACGGCACCCCGCACGGGAACCACACGGCGAGTACCGCAGCCGGTGACATCGTGACGGCGACGCTGCTCAGCAAGGAATTCCCGAATATGAGCGGCGTGGCCCCCAAGGCCTACGTTATGAGCTATCGCGTCTTCTACTGGAGCGAAGGCGGACTCCAGTCCTTCTTCGACGCAGAGGGCATCGCCGCGCTGGAGGACATCGTGGCCGACGGCGCCGAGGTGCTCAACAACTCCTGGGGTGGCGGTCCCGGTAGCGTTGGCGGTGAGTACGACGCGCTCGATACCGCGCTGCGGAACGCCGTTGCGGCGGGCGTGTTCGTTTCCATGTCCGCGGGCAATGCCGGCCCCGGCTACGGCACCGGCGACCATCCCTCGGACCCCTACATCAGCGTCGCGGCAGTGCAGTCCGGCGGCGCCATCAGCACGGGCAGGTTGAACGCCATAGAGCCTGAACCCGCCCTCTTGGACATACCCTTCACGCTGTCAGCGTTCGGTGCGTCACCTCCCATCGGCGAGATCATCACGTACACGTACAAAGCCGCTGAGAACGTGGACGCCGACAACTACGAAGGTTGTGAGGCGTGGCCGGCGGACACCTTCACGGGCCACGCAGCCGTCATCAGCCGCGGCACCTGCGAGTTCGGCCTCAAGGTCTACAATGCGCAGGAGGCCGGCGCCGAATTCGTCGTGGTCCACAACCACGCGTCAGGCGGCGAGGAGCTGATCACCATGGCCGGCGGCGTCTACGGTTCCTTGGTGACGATCCCGTCCGTTTTCATCGGCTATACCGATGGCGTGTCCGTGACGCAGAAGCACGCTGACGCGGAGACGGCCGGTGTGGACGCCGTGCTCGAGCTGGACTTCTTCACGGCGACGCAGATCGGCAACCAGGCCGACGTGGTGGCCAACTTCAGTAGTCGTGGCCCCGGTGTCGGCAACGTACTTAAGCCCGACGTTGCGGCCCCAGGCGTGAATATCCTGGCTCAGGGTTACACACCCGGCGCCACAGGCGAGGCTCGGCACCTGGGTTACGGTCAGGCCTCCGGTACCTCGATGTCCGCCCCCCACGCGGCGGGCGCGGCCATCCTGCTTAAGCAGATGTATCCTTCCTGGACGCCGGCCGACATCAAGTCGGCGTTGATGTCCACCGCGAAGTACATGGAGATCTACAACGCCGACGGCACCCCGGCGCAGCCGCTGGATGTGGGTGCTGGGCGCATCGACCTCGGCAAGGCGATGGATCCGGGCGTCATTCTGGATCCTCCGAGCTTGAGCTTCGGCGCCGTGGTCAGCGGGACAGACAAGACCATGACCGTCACGGCCAATAACGTCACCGCGCAGACCGAGGTGTACACACTCACCACGCTCTATACCGGTGATAGCTTCACCGAGACGACGGCCCTGCCGGGCTTCACGGTCTCTCCCATGACCATCACGATCCCCGCTGGTGGCTCGGAAGTCTTCACCGTTACCTTCGAGTCCGACGACAGCATGGGCATCGGCGACAATCAGGGCTACGTGCTGATGGAGGGTGACGTCCACGACGCGCACCTGCCGGCGTGGGCCCGCGTTCTTGCCGAGCCTGCGGAAGCCGACGTGCTGCTGGTTGACGTCGACGCGAGCTGGTTGCTGGGGTTCCCAGACTACCTCAGCTACTACACCAACACGCTGGACAACCTGGGCCTCACCTATGACATCTGGACCCCCGGTTACTACTACGCCAATCCGGCGACGGTCCCCGAGGCCGCTGTCCTCTCCGCCTACGACACCGTCGTCCTGTTCACCGGTGACTTCTTCTACCCCGATGGATCCTTCACCGTCTCGACGCCGCTCACGCAACTGGACATGGATCGGCTCACCGAGTACGCGAACCAGGGTGGCAAGATCATCGGCATGGGGCAGGATCTCTCTGCCGTCCTGGCCTCCGATGCCACAGAGCAGGGCACCTTCTTCTACTCGGCGATCATGGGAGGCAACTTCCTGAGGGACGGTGTAGCCGGAGCCGGTGTGTTGCCTAAGCAGCGCATCGTGCCGTTGGCCTACACCCCCGAGGGATTCCAGGGCGTGGCCGTCGACCTTCTCCCGCCGGAGTTCTACACCGGTATGGGTAACCTCACGGCGGACGCCGTGGTGACCTACGACATCTACATGCCTGTGACGGTGCGCGGTGGCACGGGGAGCTTCGCGGCCCCGGTCACGACGCAGTCGATGACCGCGACCGATGCCCTGACCGGCACGGCGACCTTCGACTACGAGGTCGACTCGGCGCGGCTGGACTACATCATCGATCTGTACACCACGACGGCGATGACGGTGACCGATGCGGAGATCCACGAAGGCGCCGCGGGCACGAACGGCCCGACGCTCTACGAGCTCCTCGAAGCTCCGGTCAGCTTCACCGACACCGTGCAAATGGACGGTACGTTGGTCCTCGAACCAGCCGAAGCCGCGGCCTTCGAAGCGGGTGAGCTCTACCTGCTCGTGAGGACGGAAGACATGCCGGTGGGCGCGGTTCGGGCCCAGGTCATGCCGATGCCGGAAGGCGACGGCGCAGCTAACCAGGCGTGGGTGGACGAGATCTCGCCGAATCCTAGCCTAACGGGCAAGGACCCGACGAAGCTCGCTGCCGGGTACATGCCGCTGCTGCGCTATCCGGGCGACGATCTGGCGATCGACGGCGTCGTCGCGATGGCGCACCGTGATCAGCCGACGCTTGAACGACCGGGCGTCAGCTACTACGGTCGGTCCATCTACACGACCTTCGGCCTGGAGGGTGTGAACAACGGCTTGCCCGGTGCGACCACCCGCGAGGAGCTGATGACGCGGTTCCTCGACTGGCTGAACGATGAACCCGCCGTCTCGATCTCCATGACCTCGACGATGACCAGCACGCTGACGCGGTTCACGGCGACGCTGCCGATGACCGTTTCCGCCGGCGCGACGTACCGCTGGGACTTCGGTGATGGCAGCGACTTCACCGATGCTACCACCAGCACCGTCGCCGGTCACACGTACGACATGTGCGGCACCTACACCGTCCGTGTCGAGGCGACCAATGCCTGGGGCAACACGGTGATCGGGTCGGAGGAGTTCGAGATCGAAAGCTGCATGAATCCGATGCCGTAAGGCTTCAACGCAGAGTTGACGCCTCTTTCACAAACGGGAGGGCCGGAATGGCCCTCCCGTTCCTGTTCAGAGACTCAAGGTGCGGCGGTGACGTAGAGTGGCGGCTGCGCGCAGGTCGCCGGCCCTGCTTCTACCCGCATCTCTAGGGCTGGTAAGTGGCCTACCTAGTCCCGAAAGCCCGCCCAGAAGTGGGCGCCCTGGGCCTCCTGATCATCCCCAAGTTCGTCCTGCCACCGCTTGAGCTGCTCCCGAAGTTCGTCCCGTCGTGCGGCATACGCGGGTCGCTGCGCCAGGTCCTGCAGCTCCCAGGGATCCTCCTGTAGGTCGAAGAGCTGGGTCGTCCGTTTGCCGTCCACCACGTACTCAATGAGCTTGTACCGATCGTTCTGGGCTGCGCGCTGGAAGCCCCGGTAGGCGAAGAGCATCACGTCGCGGATCCTCTCCTCCTGGGATCGGAGAGCCGGCACGAGGCTCTTCCCCTCGACCGTCTCGGGGATCGACACGCCGACCAGGTCACACAGCGTTGGATAGATGTCCAGCAAGTAGGCGTGAGCCGCGCGCGTCTCACCCTGGGGCACGCCCGGGCCGGACATAAGCAGCGGCACGTGCAGGCTGTGGTCGTAGAGGTTCTGCTTGCCCATCAGTCCGTGGCGCCCGATGGCCAGGCCGTTGTCACCGGCCAGCACGATGATCGTGTTCTCCAACCATCCCCTTTGACGGAGCGCGTCGAGGACGCGCCCGATCTGGGCGTCGAGATGGGAGATCATAGCGAAGTACTCCGCGTTGTGCCGCCGGATCTCCCCAGGGGTCCTGGGGAAACCGGCCAACAGCTCGTCGCGAACCTCAAGCTCGCCATTATCGAACGGGTGTTGGGGCATGAAGTTGGGGGGCAGTTCCACGCTCTCCGGATCGTACATCTCCAGGAAGGTCCTGGGCATCGTGCGAGGATCGTGGGGCGCCATGAAGGAGACGTACATGAAGAAAGGGGCCTCATCCTCATAGGAGCTGATGAAGTCAATGGCGGCGTCGCTGAAGAGCTCGCTGGAGTGCTTGCCGGGCTCGATATGGTCGCAGTGACGGTAGGCGACCTCGTTCGTCGCGAAAGGCGTGCGGATGAAGGGCTTGGCGTTGTCGTACTGACCTGTGGGATCGAAGTCGCAGGCCGGGACATTCCAGTGGTCGTCCATCCCGCCGAAAAAGATCTGGGCGCCATCGGTGAAGCTGCGTGCGTAAGCCTGCGGCCCATTGTGCCACTTACCGGTGCCGAAGGTCCGGTAGCCGGCCTCCTGCAGCGCCTCACCCAGCAAGACGTGCGCCTCGGGGATCCGTTGGCCCTGCGCCTCCAGATGGTAGAGCGTGCGCCCTGTCATCAGCATGGCCCTGCTGGGCATACAGACCGCCGGGCAGGAACCGCCCATAATGTAAGCGTTCGTAAAGGCGGTGCCCCGTTCGACCAGGGCGTCCATCGCCGGGGTACTCACCTCGTCGTAGCCGAGGGCGCCGATGGTATCAAACCGTTGATCGTCGGTAAAGAGAAAGAGAATGTTCGGACGTTCATCCTGTGCCATCTTACTGTCGCTCCTTGTATCCTTATGACTTGGACTGGGTCGGACTCTGAAGGTTGGCTATCTACCGCGTGTGGGGTGCGAGGTCCCTTCGGCTAGCATACCTCAGTCAGGCGCCTTCGCAAACTCAGGCGCGCCCAACAGGCGCGCGTCGTTGCGCTTTTTTCTGCAAGGGTATATACTTAATTATGGCGTAACCCAGCGCGGTATTGCCTTGACGGCGCTAGACAGGCCTGAGTAACCAACGAATCATCCGTTCGAAGTTTTCCGCAAAGGAGGGCACTTAATGGACAAAGAGGAACTCCGCGAGATGTTGAACAAGGACCTCGCCGACGAGCACGCATCCATCATCCGCTACCTCATTCATGCCTACCAGGTGGGTGACGACACGCCGTTCGGCAACATGCTGCTCACAACCGCGCGTGAGGAGATGTGGCACATGGACTGGTTGGGCGACGAGATCGGCGAGCGCGGCTGGGAGCCGGATATGGTCAAAGGACCCTATCCCTATGACGGCACCTCCAACGCCTCACTTCTCCGCTCCTATATCGAGTGGGAGGAAAATCTTGTCGAGGTGTACGAGGAACAGGCAGCGCAGGTCGATGATCCGGAGTTGAAGCGCATTTTGCTGCAGTTGGGTTGGGAGTCGGTCACGCACCGTCGCCGTTTCGCGTACTGGCTGGAGAAGCTGGGCCCCGAGGGTGAGGAGCCGCTGGAGTTCGAGCCCAGTGACTTCTCTGAGGCGTTCTCCCGCCGGTTGGATGGTGAGGTCGACGAGCACTACAAGCTCGTGTTGCAGCACCTGCGCCACGCCTTCGTCTTCGAAGAGGACAGTTGCCCGGTCGGCAGCGAGCTGGAGCTTACCGCGATGCGGCATATGAAACACATGTCCTACTTCGCGGAGGAATTGGCCGAGCGAGGCCACGAGCTGGAGTTTGAGTTCCCGGGCATCGACCTGAGCGATATGGTCGACGCCGCTTTGGATGCCGATCTTGAGTTGACGGATGGCACGCGCGAGCGCTTGGCTTTTCTTGGTCACTTGCCGGAGATGGGCGAGCACGACGACCTCAAGCTGGAGGTCGAAAACATGGTCACGCGTGACGGCATGTTGATCGCTCTGCTGAAGGGCTTGGAGGAGGAGGCTGAGGAAGCCGCGGAGGCACCCGATGCGATTGAGGCGCCACCTGTTGAGCAGGATCAGCCCGAAGATGATGCATCCGACACGCCGTCGGATACATTCACCGTAGGCACACTCATCGAGAAGTAGAAGCACGAGTTAAGGAGGATACCATGAGCGAATACCTGATGCGAGAAGATGCACCTTTGACGGACACGGAATGGGAACGGCTGGACGATGTGGTCGTCAGCACGGCCCGCCAGTTGCTGGTCGGACGGCGGTTGCTGGAACTTGCGGGACCTCACGGAGCGGGACTTGAGGTCGTGCCGGTGGGTCACGGCGACGACCGCCGCTACCTCGAACTCCAGGTCATCGAGAGGTCCTTTATGCTTCTCTGGCGTGAGATCCAGGCGAGCCGTAAGGCCGGCGTGTCCTTGGAGTTGGGCCCCGCGGCGCAAGCGGCGATGGCCTGCGCTCGCGAGGAAGATGAGATGGTCTTCGGCGGGCTCCTTGACGCAGCCGCCAAGAGCGTGGAGGGCGGCGACTGGGGTGAGGAGGATACCGCGTTGATGGATGTGGTCAAGGCCACCGAGCTACTCTACAGCGACGGATTTGTCGGACCCTATGCGGTTGTGCTCAGTCCCGATCTCTACATCAGCACCCAGCGCAGAGTCCGCGGCATGGGGCGGTTGGTCGGTGACCTGATTGAGAACGTCGCGAAGGGCGGGCTCTATCGCACGCCGCTCCTGGGTGAGGGGCAGGGCCTGGTCCTCTCACTGGGCGCCTATAACTTCGACCTCGTAGTCGGTCAGGACCTTATCACGGCCTATCAGGGCAATGAGGGGCTGGATCACAGTTTCCGCGTCCTTGAGACCGTGGCTCTGCGGATCAAGCGACCCGGTGCCATCTGCACCTTGTAGCTCGGCGGGTTTGACGGATACGAAAGGGGGGACCTATGGCAAAGCTGGCTACCATGCAGTGCACGCCCTGTCGTGAAGGCGGGACGCCGCTTGGCGAGGAGAAGATCGCTGAGCTGCATAAGGACGTTCCGGAGTGGGAGGTCGTCGAGCGGGACGACATCAAGCGCCTGGAACGCACCTTCTCGTTCCCGGACTTTGAGTCGGCGTTGGCGTTCACGAACGATGTGGGCGAGATGGCCGAGGAACAGGGCCACCATCCACGGATCGTAACCGAGTGGGGTTCGGTCACGCTGACATGGTGGACGCACAAGATCGGCGGCTTGCATCAGAATGACTTCATCGCGGCTGCCAAGTCAGACGAGATCTACACGAACTATCAGGAGGCGTAGCTGCCGCTGCACGCCACGTTACGGGTAAGATTCACAGACCGCCGGGCAAAACGCCCGGCGGTCTGTGGTATAAGAAAAAAGTGGATGGTTGAGGCCGCGCTCTGGCGCAGCTTCTCGACCACCCACAGTATGAAGGTCTTCGCTGATCAGGTCATAACCTCACCCTGACTTAAGCACAAGCCGAAGCTCACTGCTGTCAGGTGGGTCGAAACGACACGTCTACCGGAAGTCCTGTAGCTGACGTCGATAATAAGGATGTCGCAGCTTCCTCAGAGCCTTCCCCTGAATCTGACGCACGCGCTCCTTGGAGATGCCCAGTTTCTGGCCCAGCTCCTTCAGCGTGTGCGTACGGCTGCCGTGGAGCCCAAAGCGCATCTTCAGGATCCACGCCTCGCGCGGTTCGAGCGTCGTGAGCAACTTCTCGAGTTCATCGTGCAGCATACGCTCTTCAGCGGTCTGGTCAGGAGCAGGCACCGTTTCATCCTCGATGAACTGCTCCAACTCGGAGGTATCCTCGTCACCCACCTGCTTATTGAGCGAGACCGGCGTCTGGGACTGCCGCAGCATCTTGCGCAGCTTCAGCGGATCCTCGTTCACCTCGTCCGCAAGTTCCTCATACGTGGGACGTCGCCCAAGCTTCTGCTCCATCTTCTGCGAGACCTTGTCCAGCTTCCGCAGGTAGTCGCTCATGTGGATAGGAATCCGGATCCCGCGTCCGTGCTGCGTCAGCGACCGGGTCACGGCCTGGCGGATCCACCAGGTGGCGTAGGTGCTAAACCGGTTGCCGCGGCGATAGTCGAACTTATCCACGGCTTTGATCAAGCCCACGTTGCCGGCCTGGATGAGATCCAGGAAAGGCAGCCCGTAGCCCCGATACTTCTTAGCGACGCTGACGACGAGCCGGGTGTTGGCCTCGATGAGATGCTGACGCGCTTCCTGACCCAACTGAACGTCTCGCTCCAGATCGTAGATCTCCTCGGGATCGAGATCACCCTTCGATAACTTGCCCTGAGCTTTGCGGCCCCGCTCCACCTGCTTGGCCAGGCTGATCTCCTCTTCACGAGAGAGAAGTGGGACTTTGCCCATCTCCTGGAGATACAGACTCAGCGCATCGTCGCTCGATATGCTGTTGATGTCGACGGTGATCTCGTCTTCATCCTCATCGATATCTTCCCCGGCCTCTTCCTCCTGGAAGAAGGTACGGAAGTCGTCGAGCGCGTCGCCCTCACCCTCGTCATCTTCGTCACCTGACGTGCCAAAGATCTCATCAAGCGTCAGCAGCTCTTCTTCGTCGTACTTATCGTATTCTTCATATTCGTCGACGGTCTCATCGAAACCGTCGAGGTCTTCGCGTAAAGTTATAGCTTCCATAGTCTTCTCGATTCTCTCTCTCCTTCCCATCTTAGACGTCCTAACGGGATAGAGCTCCCTAGTATATAGACGCGTATCTCCTGAGGTTTCTTACCTCGTGTTGACCGCCATTTGCGACCCAACCAGCGCCAGATCTGTCGGGCGGGCCCTGGCTTCTTCTGGTGCAGACGCTGGAGCGCTTCGATCAAGGACTCCCTCGATAGATCTCCTCGCGGTGTCTCGACCTCACGCCCGTGACGGTCCCAACATACAAATCTAACCGGACGGTCCTGCTCGTCCAACTCTAGTTTCACATAGAGATAGGGTACAAAGTCACTGCCTTCCTCTGGGTCCTCTCGAGGAATGCCGATCGCCCAACCTAGCTCCGAATTATCTATTATAGACAATTGAGAGAAATCGCGCAAGTGATAACTTGGGTAGACGGTGGCTCTAAGGCTCTCGAGCGCTGCCACGACCATAGGGCCATATCTCTCAATAAGCTCTTGCATACTAGCGGAACTCTCCCCTGACTATTAGACGTCGAACGTCGTGAAAATGTTCCAAATACCGCAGATCTACAGCTCAAACAAATATGCGGGCACCTAATGCTGTTCCTTTTGAGCGCAAGATACGCAGATGGTAGTGTCAGGCAGCACAGCCAGCCGGTCGGGGTTGATGCGTTTCCCACAGCGCTCGCAGACGCCGTACGTGCCCTCACCGAGTCGATCCAGCGCCTGCTCTAGCTCGTCAACCCGTCCGCGCAGGCGCTCAAGCATAGCTTGGTCCAATTCCCATTGCGTGACGGCGGGGTCACCTTAACCCATGCCGTAGTCCGGCTTCACCTTCAACGCCTCCTCCAGCGTCTCGATCTGCTCCCCTAAGGAGCTAAGCTCTCTCTCGAGTACCTCTTTCTGTCGTTCCACGTTTCCTACCTCCGCGGGCACCCAGCTTTAGTCGAGTTCACCAGCGATGTTCCCACTAACTGACGTTAACTAACGTTAACTTACGTTCTCAACTCTGACCGTCTGGATCGGATAAGGAAGATCAATGCCCTCCTGCCCGGCGACGCGGTCCAAGGCAATCACAACGTTCGACTGCACGTCGAGCAGGTTGTCGACCGTGGTATCGACCCAGAATCGCGCAGCCAGATTGATCGTCGCATTGCCCAGCTCTTCCGCGTAGATGGTGGGGGCCGGATCCTCCAGCACCCCCCCAACCCTCGCCATCGCCTCTTGGAAGACCGCGATGGCCGACTCGACGTCCTGACCGTAGCCCAAGCCGACGTAGACCGTACGGCGGCGCAGCTGACTGTCTGTGTAGTTGACGATTGGGTTCTCCAACACCGAGGTGTTGGAGAGAATCACCCGCTCTCCGTCCAGCGTGCGGATCACCGTGTCGCGCGTCGTGATGTCCAGGACGCCGCCGGTGTACTCCGAGATCCTGACGACGTCACCGATCTGGAACGGCTGGCGAGCAAAGAGCAGCAGCCCCGCCACGAAATTCTTGGCCACGTCCTGCAGGGCAAATCCGATCGTGATGCCCGCGATCCCGAGACCCGCGACGAACCCCGTGATGTCGAAGTCAACCTGATCCAGCGCGACCAGCGTGCCGACCACAAATATTACACCGCCGTACCATAACCAGTT
>JBNGDU010000253.1:9285-11242 GCA_049975025.1 Anaerolineae bacterium | reverse complement strand
GGCCCGCGGCAGAGCACTTCAGTGCGTCGTTCGCCGTTCACCGAATCAAGGCCGGCAGAACACTAGGGTGCCGCGAAAGGCCGGCTCAGGGTGTCGAGTTCCTCGACTTCCTCCTCGGTCAGTCGCCAGGTCATCGCCTGCGCGTTGGACGCGGCGTGGCGCGCGTTCTTGGCGCCCGGTATCGGCACGGTGCCCTTGCTCAAGAGCCAGTTCAAGGCGACCTGCGCCGAGCTCCCGCCATCGTGCGCCTCTCCTATCTCGCGCATGCGACTCACCAGCGGCTGCGCTTTCGCCAGGAATTCCCTGCTGTATCTGAATCGCCGGAGTCGCGGGGGTGGGTTATCAGGCGTGTACTTGCCGGTCAGGATACCCATCTCCAGCGGGCTGTAGGCGATGAGCGTGACGTTGAGATCGCGGCAGAGTTGCAGGACGCCGTCGATCTCGGGTTTGCGATGCAGAAGACTGTAGTGGACTTGGTTGGAGGTCAGCGACAGCCCCCGCTTGGTCAGTGCGTTCTGCGCACGTTCCATCTGTCTGACGTTGAAGTTCGAGACGCCCACCGCCTGCGTCAGCCCCGCTTCGACGGCGTCAGCCATCCCCTCCATCAGGGTCTCAATGGGCATAAGGGGCATGGGCCAGTGGATCTGATAGAGGTCGACTTGATCCAACCCCAGGCGCTTGAGGCTGTCGCGCAGCGCCCGCACGAGGGCTTTGGCGCTCCACCGCCAGGGAAGGGGCAGGAACTTGGTGGCGACGCAAGGTCGCCGACCGCTTTCGGCGATGAAACGCCCCAGTAGCTCTTCCGAACGGCCCAAGCCGTAGACTTCGGCTGTGTCGAAGAGGTCGATGTTATGGTCCAGCGCGATGTCGAAAGCCTCGCGAAGGTCGCCATCGTCAAAACCGTCGCTTCGATATCCCCACAGCACGCGATCTCCCCAAGCCCAGGTGCCGATGCCCACGGGCGAGATCATGATGTCGGTTGCGCCCAACTTGACGGTGTGCGGCGTAGACGTATCGGTCATAGTAAGTGACTATCTCCTTGTTCTGTATAGCAGGGTTTGTTTCTATGATGCCAGCAGATCTTCGGCGGCGTCTCTGAGATGTCGGTAGCGGAATGGGTATCCCAGCTCTTCCAAGCGTTCGGGAACGGCGCGCTGTCCGGAGAGCAACAGCGGAGCCATATCGCCGAGTACGAGCCGCAGGGACCAACTCGGCACCGGTAACCAGGTCGGGCGGTGCATGACCTCGCCCAGCACTTGGTAGAGGTCCGCGTTCGTCACGGGGTTCGGTGACGATAGATTGTAGGGGCCGTCGGCTTCGTCCTGCTCGAGTAGAAAGCGGATCGCGCCGACCTCGTCGTCGATGTGGATCCAGGGCATATATTGGCGACCGTTGCCGAAGTGGCCCCCAACGTAGAGCTTCAGCGGAAGCGTGAGAGGGGTGAGAATCCCGCCCTCGTCGCTCAGTACCAGGCCGGTGCGGATGATGACCCGGCGGACCCCATACTGCTCGACGTCCGCTGTGGCATTCTCCCATTTCACCGCTACCCCGGCAAACCAATCCGACCCAGGTGGAGCTGCTTCGGTGAGGATATCGTCGCCGCCATCACCGTAGTAGCCTATGCCAGAGGCCTGGACAAGCACCTTGGGCTTGTGGTCGGCCTTCGCAATCGCTTCGACAAGGGCGTGCCCCACGTTCAGCCGACTCGACAGGACGCGACGCTTGCGCTCTCGGGTAATCGGGCCGGTCGGCAGGCTCTCACCTGCCAGGTTGACGACCGCGTCGATCTCCTCGACCGCGGCCCCCCAGCCGTGTGGTGTGCGTGCGTCCCAGCGCAGCACCTCAACGCCTTTGGGCATAGGAGCAGCTCGTGCTGGATTCCGGCTCAGCACAACAACCTGATGTCCGTTGTCGAGCAACTCGTCGCTTAACGCCCGGCCGATCAAACCCGTGCCAC
>JBNGDU010000253.1:0-9185 GCA_049975025.1 Anaerolineae bacterium | reverse complement strand
TGTCCGTTGTCGAGCAACTCGTCGCTTAACGCCCGGCCGATCAAACCCGTGCCACCGCTGATGAGTACGCGCATACCCGAATGTCCGCTCCTTAGTTGGCTAATCTATGCGGAGTATACCAGAGCATCGTCCAAATGTCAACGTATTGAAGACTTTTTGACTATCTTTATTTGACGTTTCGTCTGACTTGTGCTATTATATAGTAAATATGTATGCGTGGAATCTAGAGGTGGCGGCCACAAATGCCCTTGGTTCCGAGAATGGCTTGACAAAGTGAGGGGACTATGACCCAGGATGAACCGATTTACAACATTGGCGTAGTTGCACGCATGACGGGAATCCCGGCTGCAACGCTGCGCGTGTGGGAGCGTCGCTATGGGTTTCCTGACACGGCGCGTACAGAGGGCGGGCACCGCCTCTACACAGAGAACGACATCAAACACCTGCAGTGGGTGAAGTCGAAGATCGACGAGGGCATGCAGACCCGACAAGCGGTGAAGGCCCTTGAGTCTCTGGTGGAGGAGGATGCGTTTCCTCCCACGGCGCCCTCTGAGGGCAGCGAGCTGCTGGCGACCCGCCTGCAGACGACGGCCTTGGGGGAAGACGTGGACTCGTATATCGAGCTGCTCCAGAAGCGGCTTTTCGATGTCCTAGTTGATCACAACACGTCCAAGGCAGAGGAGATCTTCAGCGAGGCCTTGGCGCTCTATTCGCCTGAGGATATCATGTTACACCTCATTCGCCCCACGCTCTGGGAGATCGGCGAGGGATGGGTGAATGGCGAGATCAGCATAGGCACCGAGCACCTCGCCACGCATTACCTCCGTCAGCGTCTGCTGGCGTGGCTGCGGATTGGGCCGCCGCCGTTCGATGTCCCCGATACGGTGCTGGCTTGTGCGCCCGGGGAATATCACGAGGGCAGCCTGATGATCTTCGGTGCGCTGATGCGCCGCCGCCGCTGGCCTGTCGCCTATCTGGGTCAGTCGATCCCGTTGCCCGATCTGGCGCGATTTGTCGAGGAGACCCATCCCTTGGCGGTCGTCACTGTCGCTATGACCGAGGAGCCGGTGGAGGCGTTGGTCAAGTGGCCTGAGGCGATGCCGCAGATGGCGGAGAAAGGCCGACCGATCTTTGCCTTTGGTGGGCGGATCTTCAATCAGAAGCCCGAGTGGCGTGCCAGAGTTCGGGGATTGTTCCTCGGCGCGACGTTGACAGAGGGCGTCGAGACCTTGGAGCGGACCCTCAGGCGGTACACCCCGCCGCTGCAATAGGTGAGGTCGATCTCATCGCATTGGACTACTGATCCGGTCAAGTATCGCTAAGGATCTACGGACTGAAGTCGATGCCGGAGGTGCCGTCGAACGTCGACCTGGGTCGACGGTGGAGGGTGTACGTCCGCGCGGGCGGACGCCTGTCGCAATGCGCCTCCGTGAGCGACTCCAGTCGCGTAGGTCGTCTGCCATGAGGTTGGCGGCAGGGCTCCGTCTTCTCCGGGCCTGGGGTCTTCCAGCCTACAGAAGGGTCTTAGGATCGGGCAGTTTACCCGGTTCCAGGAGGCGGACGGCGTCTTCGTAACCCTCAGCCGTCATGGCTGCAGGCTTGACGGCACGAAGCCTTTCAATGGCCTGGTCGGGCTCCAGCCCTCGATAGGTGACCAGGTAGCCCGCGAGAATGGCGCCGGTCCTATCCTGGCCCGCATGACAATGGACCAAGGTGGGATTGCCGGCTTCGAGTTCCCTGTCGATAAGGCGCCACACCGGGAGCGCTTGATAGATGAAGGCCTTCTGCATGCCCGTGGAGAAGAGGTTCACGGGGGGGAACTCGGCGTGGTAGTGCGCGAAGCCATAAGGGGTGAGGTCCTCAACTTCTTCCTCTGCAGCCATGGAGATGATCGTGCGGATGCCGCCGGCGTAAAGCTCGCCGGGATCCCAAGGGTACATGTGGGGCCCGGGTCGTCCCGCGAGCAGATCTTCGATCACCCAGTAAACGTAGCGCATAGCGAGATTCTACCCTGAGGAGCGGTACAGTCAATAGCTTCGTGCCGCGGGCCCAGGGACCGTTTTTCTAGTGAGCACCCCACACAGTTCAACCACCTGATCGTTTCGAGAAACGCCAAAGGGAGGATAGCTCTCAAGACCAGAGATGAATTGAGTACAAAATATATACAAATACTTGACAAAATGTATTCAATAGGCTATGATAGGCATGTTTAAGGGTTGTATTCTCAACCCCGTACCGGTTAGCGAGCGGGGAGGAGGTGAAGGGGAGCTCACCTCCTCCCCATACAGCTGTGAAAGGAGATCCCATGACGGCGATTTGGTGGATAAGGCGAGATCTGCGACTGGATGACAACCCGGCACTCCACCGGGCTGTGCGGGACGGTGGTACCGTCATCCCATTGTTTGTCCTCGATCCTGCGCTTCTTGACTCCAATTACGTTGGTGAGAAACGTCTGGGGTTCCTTTACGCCGGCCTGGAGGCGCTGGGTGCGGCGCTTCGGGATCGCGGCAGCCGTCTGGTCTTGCGCGCGGGTTCGCCGGTCGAGGTCCTCAGGGACTTGGTCGGGGAGACCGGTGCTGAATCCATCTACGCTCAAGCCGATGTCTCACCTTATGCGACGCGCCGAGATGATCGGGTAAGTGAGGAACTGCCATTGAAACTCACCGGTGGTTTGACTATCCATCCCTTCGACGCCGTCCGCAAGCAAGACGGCGACCCTTACGTTGTCTACACTCCCTACAAACGCAGCTGGCGCGAGCTGCCCCTGCCCGAGCCCGGGGATATCCTGCCCGCGCCTTCAACGATCCCCGGACACTCGGATCTCCCGTCGGATGCCATCCCCGACACGCCTCGCCTGCCCGATGACGCCGACTTCAAGGCCGGGGAAGCGGAAGCTCGCCGCCGTCTCGAGCAGTTTGCCGATGACATGATCTACGCCTACGACGACCGTCGAGACCGGGTGGACCTCGATGGCACCTCCCGCCTCTCACCTTATCTCCGATTTGGCATGATCTCCGCACGACGTGCCGCGGTCGCCGCCCTGGAGGCCAAACGAGCCGCGTCCTCCGACCAAGCCCGCGAGGGCGCTCAAACGTGGCTGGACGAGCTTATCTGGCGTGAGTTCTATATCTCCGTTCTCCACCACTTCCCCGAGGTCCGAGAGCAGAGCTTCAGAGAGGACTACCGTGATCTCGCCTGGGACAACGATGAGGAAGCCTTCGCGGCGTGGCAGAGGGGGGAGACCGGTTTTCCCATTGTCGACGCCGGGATGCGCCAGCTTTTGGCTACAGGGTGGATGCACAACCGCGCCCGGATGATCGTGGCCTCTTTTCTGACCAAGGACTTGCTCATCGACTGGCGCTGGGGGGAGCGGCACTTTATGCAGCACCTCATCGACGGTGATCCCGCGGCGAACAACGGCGGATGGCAGTGGTCGGCCGGCACAGGGACCGACGCGGCGCCCTATTTCCGCATTTTCAACCCTATCCTGCAGGGCGAGAAGCACGATCCCCAGGGAGAGTACATAAGGCGTTGGGTCCCGGAGCTGGAGCCGGTGGACGATCAGTACATCCACCGCCCCTGGTCGATGCCAGAGGACGTTCAGCAGCAGGTCGGCTGCGTGATTGGGCGCGACTATCCCGCCAGAATCATCGATCACCAACAAGCGCGTGAGCGAGCGCTGGCGGCTTACAAAGCTGCTCGAGAGACGTCTTGAGATATAAGAGGGATATCTGTGGATAAACAGACAAAGCGGCGCCTGAGTCTCGTATTCGGTTTCGTGCTCATCGATCTCCTCGGCTACAGCTTGATCCTGCCGTTGTTGCCTTATTACGCCGATACGTTTGGCGCCAGTCTCTTTGTGGTCGGTCTCCTTGGTACGTCGAACGCCTTGGCGCAGCTCGTCGCGGCGCCATTCATCGGGCGCCTGTCGGATCGCTATGGACGCCGCCCCCTGCTGATCTTCAGCATCGTCGGGACGGTGGTCTCGTTCTTGATCTTTGGATTAGCCAACTCGCTCATCGTGTTGTTCCTCAGCCGAATCCTCGACGGGCTTCTGGGCGGCAACATCTCACTGGCCCGGGCCTACGTTACCGACGTGACCGATGAGGAGAACCGCGCCCGTGGACTCGGCATCATAGGCGCGGCGTTTGGCCTTGGGTTTATCGTCGGTCCGGCCATGGGCGGCTTTCTCAGCCGCTACGGACTCGAAGTACCGGCCTTCGTGGCGGCGGGGTTGTCGCTGATCAATCTTGTGGCGGTGACGCTCTGGTTGCCCGAATCCCTGGCGCCGGAGGATCGCGAGACCGAGGCCCCCAGCCGACGCCCGTTGAGCTTCAAAACGTTGCGCGACGCCTTGAACAGGCCCTGCGCCGGGCCTTTGCTGCACGTGATGCTCTTCTACAGCCTTTCGTTCACGCTCTTCCAGAGTAACTTCTCGCTCTTCACCAAGGAGCGGTTGGGCCTCGATGCTCAGTCCACCAGCTTCATCCTGACCTACGTCGGGCTGCTCTAGGTGGTGGTGCAGGGCGTAGCCATCGGAAAACTGACGGATTGGCTGCCGGAGCGCACTTTGGTGGTCGGCGCCGCCGGCTTGTTGGCGCTCTCGCTGACCGCCTGGGCTTTCGTGCCGAATGTCCCGCTCTTGCTGGTCGTTCTGGCGCCTACCGCGCTCTCTGCCGGTGTCCTCAACGTGACACTGACCTCCCAATTGACCAAATCCGTCTACCAGAAGGAGGTCGGCGGCGTGTTGGGATTTTCCTCCTCGCTACAGACCCTGGCCCGCATCGTCTCACCTGGTTTGGGCGGTGGCCTCATGGATCTTCTGGGCACGTGGGCGGTGGGCCTGCTGGCCGGTCTGATCATGCTCTGGACGTTGTCGGTGATCCGTCGGCGTGTGGTGTCTATCTCGGAGTCTGAGATGGTCGGCTGCCGGGGTGAGCCGGCGCTCCAGGCCGGATAGTGGATATAAGGAGAGAGATGTCGAAAACCCTGATACGCGTTCTGCTGATTATCGCCGGTGTGCTCCTTGTCATCGTCCTGGTCGGCCCTTTTCTGGTGCCTGTGCCGCCGTTGGAGGATACCGTCCCCCCGAAGAACCTGGCGGATCCCGACAGCCGGTTCGTGGAGGTGGAGGGGATCGAGATCCACTACAAGCGTGAGGGCGAGGGAGCCCCGGCCATGGTGCTCTTGCACGGCTTCGGCGCCAGCACCTTCTCCTGGCGAGAGGTTATGCAGCCGCTGGCGGAGGAGGGCACGGTCGTGGCCTTCGACCGTCCGGCCTTTGGCCTCACCGAGCGGCCGATGCGCAACACGGAGGATTGGCCGGGCTATAATCCCTACAGCC
The DNA here is from genome assembly GCA_049975025.1 of Anaerolineae bacterium. Taxonomy (GTDB): domain Bacteria; phylum Chloroflexota; class Anaerolineae; order B4-G1; family SLSP01; genus PWVB01. The sequence continues at coordinate 3,841 of JBNGDU010000253.1, read as the reverse complement.
CCGATGCTCAGGCGCGGCTGGTGGTGGGCTTGATGGATGCCCTTGAGATACCGTCCGCCATTCTCGTTGGAAACTCGGCAGGCGGCACCGTGGCGGCTTTGACCGCGCTGACCTACCCGGAGCGGGTTGATGGGCTGGTGCTCGTGGATGCCGCGATCTACACCGGTGGCGGGACGCCGGCCTGGATTCGTCCGCTGCTCAACACGCCCCAGATGCGCCACTTAGGCCCCCTGATCGCCCGCCGGATCCGCGATTGGGGGCGGGACTTCGGACGCTCGGCCTGGCACAATCCGGATGAGATTCCGCCGGAGTTCTGGGAAGGGTACCTCAAGCCGCTGCGCGCCGAGAACTGGGACCGCGCGCTATGGGAGCTCACGAGCGCGTCGCGACCGGTGAACCTACCTGAGCGTCTTGATGAACTCACCTTGCCGGTCTTGGTCATCACGGGCGACGACGATCGCATCGTGCCGACGGAGCAGAGCATCCGCCTGGCGGAGGAGCTTCCGAACGCGCAGCTGGTCGTCATCGACGAGTGCGGGCATGTCCCCCAGGAGGAGTGTCCCGGGCCCTGGTTGGAGGCTGTCGAAGCCTATCTGTCCCAATAATCCGGCGACTGTGCCGGTCATTGGACAACAGCAAGATAGATAACCGTGATACCCCCTGACCATGCTGCAATTGTCTCCCAGGATTTCACATCCTTGCTTTTCTGCCGGTTCTGACCATACTGGTAGTTGTCGTGCATCGGTCCGGTCCTGAAGGTCTACCGAATTACCCGCTCATGATGACACGCTCATGTGCTACAGCTTGGACCGAGGTCTTGGGTTAGGCGTGAGACGAAACAGCGAACGCTACGGAAGGCACCATGCAGCCAAAGATACTGGATCAAACAGAAGAAGCCATCCTCGGTATTGAACGTTATTGGTTGACCCGTCTTCAGGTCGCCATGGCGCAGTTCCCGGCTACCGACGAGGATCGCAAGGCCTTGGAGCGCTCGGTGCGGCAGCTCGACGAGCTCTTCTTGCTGGTCGTGGTCGGCGAGTTCAACTCCGGCAAGAGCGCGCTCATCAACGCCCTCTTCGGTGAGCCGCTCCTCGAGACGGGCGTGACCCCCACCACCAAGCGCATTCACCTCCTCAAACACGGTCGGGAGGTCGAGCGCGTCGCGGTCGAGGCCGAGGTCGACGTCTACTCGATGCCGGCTGACCTGCTCAACGAGATCACCATCGTGGATACCCCGGGCACGAACGCGATCTACCGGGAGCACGAGACGATGACCCGGGAGTTCATCCCCCGATCCGACCTGGTCATCTTCGTCACCTCCGTAGACCGTCCTTTCACCGAAAGCGAGCGCGCCTTCCTGGAGCTGATCCGCGAGTGGGGCAAGAAAGTGGTCATCGTCCTCAACAAACTGGACATTCTGGAGGACGAGGACGACCTCGGGGATATCGAGCAGTTCATCAAAGAGAACGCTCAGATCTTGCTCGGCTTCACCCCGGAGGTCTTCCCGGTGTCGGCCCGGTGGGCGCTCATGGCCAAGGAGACGGAGGACGCGGCGCTTCTTGAGGCCAGCCGGATGGCGGCGCTGGAGTCCTATATCGTCGACCGTTTGGACGAGAGAGAACGGGTTCGTCTGAAGCTGTTGAATCCTCTCGGCGTCGGCGTCTATCTCACCGAGAAGTATCTCGGCGTCGTCGATGAGCGCATGGCGCTGTTGCAAGAGGACTTCGGCGTGATGGACAACGTCGAGCATCAGTTGGCGGTCTACAAACAGGAGATGGCGCGCGAGTTCCGGTACCGGCTATCCGACGTCAACTTCGAGCTCCAGGCTTTCGAGAACCGCGGCATGGCCTTTTTCGACGAGACCATGCGGCTGGGACGCTTCTTTGATCTTCTCGATCGACGTAAGCTGGAGACGGAGTTCCGCGAAGAGGTGATCGGCGACACGCCGGGAACGATCGAATCGCGGGTCGAGGAGATCACCGAGTGGTTGGTTGAGCGCAACAACGCCCAGTGGCGGATGGTGATGGAGCACGTGCGGCGGCGAAGGGATGCCCATGCCGATCGCGTGCTGGGAGATCTGCCCGGCAGTTTCGAGACCGACCGCCGCGGGTTGATCGAGGACGTGAGCCGCTCGGCGCAGCAGGCGCTTCGAGCCTACGATCGTCAGGAGGAGGCTTGGCGGGTGGCCCAGTCCCTGCAGCGCGCCGTGGCGAGCACGGCCTTGGTGGAGGTCGGCGCCGTGAGCCTCGGCACCCTCATCACGGTGATCGCGACCACGACGGCGCTGGACGTCACCGGGATCCTGGCAGCCAGCACGATGGCGGTCCTGGGTTTGCTGGTGATACCCAGCCGTAAGCGTCAACTCAAGCAGGAACTCCGCGAGAAAATCGAGGAGGTCCGGGTTCAACTCGTACGGACCCTGACCACCCAGTTCGAGGACGAGGTCTCGCAAGCCCTGAGGGAGATCAAGGACGCCATCTCACCCTATACGCGATTCATCCGGTCTCAACGGCAGCATTGGCAGGCGACGCAAGACGAGTTGACGACGGTCCAGAAATGGCTGAAGCGCCAGGAATCCGAGGTCGAGAAGCTATAGGCTGCACTCATCTGAGGCGAGGAGCGCACTATGTCGAATCTCAAGATCTGTGAGGAGTCCCCCACCATTCGGTTAGGCGTGAGCACCTGCCTGTTGGGCGAGCGCGTCCGCTACGACGGTGGTCACAAGCACGATCGCTACGTGACCGGTGTCCTGGGGCAGTATGTGGACGAGTGGGTGCCGGTCTGTCCCGAGGTGGAGTGCGGCCTGCCCGTCCCGCGCGAGAGCATGCGGCTGGTGGGCGACCCGGAGAACCCCAGGCTGGTCATGCCCAAGTCCGGGCGCGATCAGACGGAGCGGATGATGACCTGGGCCGAGGGCAAGTTGGATGAGTTGGCCGAGATGGACCTCAACGGATTTATCTTCAAGAAGAACTCGCCGAGTTCCGGCGCCTTCCGCGTCAAGGTCTATGACAAGAACGGGATCCCGAAACCCGTGGGCTCGGGGCTCTTCGCGGGCGCCTTTATGAAGCGCTTTCCCCACCTTCCGGTCGAGGAGGAAGGGCGCCTCAACGACGCCGGCTTGCGGGAGAACTTCATCGAGCGCTTCTTCGCCCACGCGCGGTGGACCTGCTTCCTGAAGGAGGATCCGACGCCGGGCGGACTGGTGAAGTTCCACACGTCCGTGAAGCTGGCGCTGATGGCGCACAGCCCGGCGCACTACCAGGAGCTGGGACGGCTGGTGGCGAAGGCCGGCGTGCTGGACTGGGAGGAGCTGATCGACGCTTACTACGCGGGCTTTATGACCGGGATGAAGACGCTGGCGACGCGCGGGCGCCATGTCAACGTGCTCCAGCACCTTATGGGTTACCTCAAGGATGACCTCGCGCCCGAGGACAAGCAGGAGCTGCTGGGCCTCTTCGGGGACTACCGGCAGGGGCTGGTGCCGCTGGTCGTGCCGATCACGCTACTGAAGCACCACCTGGCCCGCCACGACGTCCCCGATTGGGTGCACGTCCAGACGTATCTGAACCCCTACCCCAAGGAGCTGATGCTGCGCAACCGCGTGTAAGATCCAGCGGAGTGGATGGCTGAAGCCCGTAGGAACCCTCTCGGTAGCTGAGAACCAGGGTAACAAGCGGCGTGGCGCACGGACGCTCTCTGCTGGCCCTCAAGCCTAGGGAATCAGCTCGAAGTGATCGCAGTGCTTGGGTCGGATCATTCCAAAGTCGCGTCTATCTAGGGTGAGGACCAGGGTCTTATCATTCTCCCCCCAAACCGATGAGCGACACAGCTTTGTCCGGTT
>JBNGDU010000252.1:0-11248 GCA_049975025.1 Anaerolineae bacterium | reverse complement strand
GGACGCACCACGTTCGGCGATGTCGCGGGGTCCTTCGCCGGATGGACGGAGTCGACGATGGGCGGGTTGGCCGCGTCCATCCTGCCGGGTTCCATGAGTATCTCCAACGCATCCGGCGGCTTTGTGAACCTGAGCGGCGTCGACCGCGTCACCGGCGACGTGTTTGAGGCGCTGGCTAAGGCCTCGAAGAGCGGTGGCGGTGGTCGCAGCGGCGGGGGCAGCAGTTGCGCTTGTGCCTGCGCGGGCTGCGCCTGTGCTTGCGCGTGTGCAGGCGGCGGTCGATAGCGTTTTGCGGCGTCGTCCGTCACGCGAGGCTCAAGCTCAAAAAGGCCTATGCCGTCCGGAGACCGACGATGAGTGATCGGCCGGCGCCCACACTCCCTTCGCGCGGGTCGGCTACGTCTCCCGAGTTACCATCCCGTCAACAGCTAGAGGAACAGGCTGAATGGCTTGCGCCGGCCCGGGCGCAGACGTTGCGCCGCGTGCAGATCGCGCGACGCCGCGCCATACTCGAGTTGGGGGCAGGATATGGCGCTGTAACACCCGAGTTGGTACGACGTGCTGGAGGACGGGTGACAGCCCTCGACCGCTCTTGGGGTGCCCTCCAGCGCGGACGGGACGCTTTTGCCGGCGCGGCTCGCGTGACTGCCGATGCCGTCCGTTTGCCCTTCGCCGATCAGAGCTTCGACCTGGTCTTCTGCCAGCTGACGTTGCTCTGGGTCTCTCCACTCAGCGCCGCCATCGAGGAAGTCGAGCGCGTGTTGACGCCGCAGGGCGTGTTCGTAGCTCTGGAGCCCGACTACGGCGGCATGATCGAGTATCCTGATAGGGTGGCTACTCGTCAGATGTGGATCGAGGGCCTGGAGCGTGCCGAGGCCGACCCCTATGTAGGCCGGAAGCTGCCGGGTCTCCTGGCCGATCAGGGATTTAGCGTTCGAGTCTCGCTCTTCAACACGCTAGAGGAGCCCGATCCGGCGCGGTTCGAGCTTCTGAGAGGGCTGCCACTTACCGATGAGGAGATGGTCCGCCTAAGCCAGATCGAGGAGATCACTCGGGAGATGAACACACCGTGGTCCCAGGTTGCGCATCTACCCTTCGTTATCGTGCGAGCCACGAAGCGCGAGAAGGACTAAACAGTCGGACTATCCAATGGGTTGGAAGGCCCACCAAACGAAGTTGCCGGCGGCAAACCGGCGCTCCTTCATCTCCTCCTGAACCGAGCGCCATCCCTCTGTCTCGATGACGTCCATCATATAATCCACCATCGAGCTGACCGTCCGAGGCTGGGTCATCATGTAATCCAGGATAAGGCAGAGCTGATCCTTGTCGTCGCACGCACAGGCCGTGCGCACTTCATAGAGACATTCCCCCTCGGTGCGAGCGTGATAGACCTCACGGAGGAGCTCTCGTTCCTCATCGCCAAAAAAAGCCACGACCACCATGGCGATCGCATAGAGCGTGGCCGAGGCCTCGTCTTCAACCGGGACCTGCCGATCCGCCAAGATCCTGGATTTCAGCTCCTCAAGGTAAAGCATCGCCTTCCTGTCGCGACGCTTGGGCGGGTCAGGAATGACCATCATACACCTCCATCAGGCTGCCAAAAGTCGAGACAAAGTCGAGACGAAGTCGAGACGCTGGCACCTTGGTCACCGCGTGAGAGGGTCACCATGATACCAGCGTCTCCCCAATCCAGTATTGATCGTGATTTTACCAACCATCGACCTGTCATCGGAGCGCCATTTGGCGAGGGGTCGACCCCGCCATTTGGCTGTGTCATACTTCCACGACGCTGCCCCAGCCGTCAGCGACGCTCAGGAACAGGGCTCCAAGCTTCAGGCACCTACCGGAGACGGGGAAGCGGCTTCAGTCGTCTCGATTGCCGCGATCTCCCCAGCCAGCACCGTCTGGAGCGCCGTGATAGCGACCTCCAACATCTCGTCGTCCGGCTCGCGGGTGGTGAGGTTCTGTAGCCAGAGATTAGGCGCGATAATGAGTCGGACCAGCGGATGAGATCGGTGCTTGCCCGTGAAGCGCAGGACTTCGTAGGCGATGCCGGAGATCACCGGCAAGAGGATCAGCCGGGAAGCAACCCGCAAGAAGAGCGACGGTCGTCCAAACGGAGCGAGGACCAACACCGAGATCAGCACGACGATCAACAGAAACGCGGTGCCGCACCGAGCGTGTTGCCGCGAGTAAGGCCGCACGCCCTCGACGGTCAAATCTGCGCCATCTTCATAGGCGTTGATCGTCTTGTGTTCAGCGCCGTGATAGGCAAAGACCCGGCGAATATCCTCCGCGCGACTGACCAGGGCGATGTAACCGACCAGAATCGCCAGCCGTATCACGCCCTCCGCGAAATTGAACGCCAGGGCGCTCTCGCTAGGGATCTGACCGGCTAGGAAAGAGGGCAGGACCATGAAGAGAGCCACCCCGGCTGCAAGTGAGAGGGCGCCGGTCAGGATACCCATGCCCCCCTGTAGCGAAAAGTCGGGATCTTCCGCCTGTCCCACGATCTCGGCGGAATAGAAAAGCGCCTTCATTCCCAGGCCAAGTGCGTCCCACAACATGGGAATGCCGCGTAAGAAAGGAATCTTGCTAACGGGACCCCGGTAGAGGCCGCTCAGGGCCTCCTCCTTGACGACGATCTCGCCATCCGGCCGGCGGACGGCGACCGCTGCGTTGTACTTGCCCCGCATCAGCACGCCCTCCATGACGGCCTGGCCGCCATAGGTATCCCCTAGTTTTTGTCGTTGCTTTACCATACAAACCTCCCACACTATTATTGCGCCCGGTCGATATTAGGCCTGCCGAGCTTTCCTCCACGCCCCCAGAACGGCTCGCCTCGCGAGCACCGTAGCCATCGCCAGGCGATACTCTGCGCTGCCCAGATAGTCCGACGGGGGCTCAAGTTCGGCCACGGAGGGCTTCAGGGCAGTCTCAACGCGATCCTGGCTCAGAAGCTGACCGCGCAGCACGTGTTCCGCCTTATGAAGACGCACAGGACGATCCGCGACGCCACCCACTGCCAACCGCACCACCGTCGACAGGCCCTCTTCGACTTTAAGGTGAGCGGCAGCGCATACAATTGGATGATCCTTGGGCGACCGCCCTAGAACCTCCAGAACGTCACCGGTGCTGCCCCCCTCGCGCTTGACCCGGACCTCGGTGAGCAACACGCGCGTTTGAGTCAACCGGTCCCGGTACGCCACAAAGCTCATGAACGGCGCCGTGTGCATCGTAGGATCAGCATACCGGACTTCGGCATCCAACACCAACAGAGCCGTCGTCAAGGGGTCGGCAGGGCCCGCGACCATCAATGCACCGCCAACGGAGCCTTGTTCTCGGAGAGAGCGGGATTGCACGTAGCTCGCAGCCCGGGCCAAGAATCCACCGGCGAAGGACCCGGCATCGGGATGATCAATGACCTCTTGGAGTGAGGCCATAGCCCCGATCCGAATCTCCTCCAGCGTCGTGTCGACGTAATCAAGGTTCAGATCCTGGAGGTCGACAACCACCTCAAGGGAGGGATCTCCCTGCGCCACGGTCCAAGCACCCCCGCCCAGATAGGCAGCGTGGGTGTTGGACTGCACCAGTGCCACGGCATCTTCGATCTCAGTCGGACGCTCATACTGCTTGACGTTGCGCAACATACACCCTCCTCCCCCCTCACCAGGTCAACGAGGCGCATTCCCCTTCAAGATGACTCTTCGCGCTCCACACGCCAGAAAGCCTGTTCCTGCTCCCAATCTTTCAAGACCTCGCCCGGTGGGCGCACAATGACAGCCGTCGCCTCGACGGTCACCGTGCCGTCGGGCAAGCGGATCTCGCCCGCCACCTCGGCAGAGCGGCGACGCCGGTCGACCACCCAACCCACGACCCGCAACGGTATCCCGGTCGGCGTCGGCTTGCGATATCGCACCTCCAACTTGGCGGTCACCCAGAAGATGTCCTCCTCGGTACCGACCATCAGGGCGCGTCCGGACGTCTCGTCGAGTAAGGTCGCCAGAACACCACCGTGAGCGATGCCGGGATATCCCTGGTAATCGTCCGAGAGCACCACCGGCGCCATCACTTGCCGGCGTTCGCGATCCTCGTAGAAGGTCACGTGAAGGCCGACGGGGTTCTGACGCCCACAGACGAAGCACATACGCGACGTCGCCTGCGGTTCCCACGTATCAGGAACGCCCTCAGGCAAGTTTACCATATCCTGATCACTTTTCATGACAGTTTCTCTCCACAGTTGTCTACGCGCCTCATTTCTCCTCGCGTATATAGGGCTCCCCCAGCGCTGCGGGCGCCCCAATACGGTGACTTAACGCCTCCCACCAGGTCATAGCGACCAGGATCAGCACGGTCGCCAGATAGGGCAACATCTTCAAGTAGGCCACCGGAATCACAATACCCTCGGCCTGCAGGCGGAACTGGACAGCGCTCAAGCCCCCGAAGAGCACGGCCCCCAGCACGGCTCTCGCCGGATTCCACATCGAGAAAATCACCAGAGCGATGACGATCCACCCGCGTCCACCGGTGAGGTTTTCCGCCCAGCCGCCCAGATAGGCTAAGGAAAGGTGCGCGCCACCCAGGCCCACCAGAACGCCGCCCAACAGGGTGTAGGCGTATCGGGTCCGCGCCACGTTGATGCCCATCGCGTCGGCGGTCTGCGGACTCTCCCCCACAGCGCGAAGATTGAGTCCATTTCGGGTTCGATAGAGATAGTACCAAGCAGCGGGCACCATGAAGAAGAGGAAGTAAGTGAGGATGTCCTGCTTGAAGAAGGCCCCCAGGACCGGGACCTCGCTCAAGACCGGGATCTCAGCCGCCCAAAACCGCGGGCCCACAAGTCCCACGAGGTTGTAGTTATTCGAAGCCGGTCCCAGACGCTCTCCCAAGTAGCTCGCAAAACCCGTACCAAAGAGTGTAATGCTGAGCCCGCTCACGACCTGATTGGCGCGCATCGTCACCGTGAGGAACGCGTGAACCGCAGCCAGGGCGCCGCCCATCAACATGGCAGCCAACAGACCGAGCCAGGCGCTCCCGCTGTAGTAGGCCGTGGCGAACGCCGCCACCGCGCTGGACAGCATCATCCCCTCGACACCCAGGTTGAGGATGCCGGAGCGCTCGGTGTAGATCTCCCCCACTGTGGCGTAGATCAACGAGGTGCCCGCCCGCAACGTGAGCGTGAGGATCGAAGTCAGCAGCGCAAACGTCCCAATCACGCGTCGCCTCCTTCTACCGGCAAGGCCTCAGCCACGGTCTTTGCCATGTCCCCTGCCACGGTCTCGGTCGCGGTCTCGGTGGAGACCCTATGCAGGCGATACTCCGTGAAAAGCCGCCCGGCGAGCATCGGGATCAGGATCATGCCCTGCAGCACCACGCCCACAGAGGCAGGTAGCTGCATCTTCATCTGAATCTGGTCTCCGCCAACCAACAGCGCCCCCATCAGAAACGCCACAAAAATCACGGCCAACGGGTTCAGCTGCGCCATCCAGGCGACGATAATCGCGGTGTACCCATAGCCGACCGAGAGTCCCTGCTGCAGGCGGCGCGCCAGCCCCAAAACTTCGGTAGCGCCGGCCAGCCCGCAGATCGCTCCGGAGATCAGTAGCGTGACGACGATGTTGCGGGCGATGTTGATACCCAGATAGCGGGCGGCCCTCTGGTTAGCGCCGATGATCTTGAGCTCAAATCCCCAGCGTGTGTATCGGAAGACAACCCAGAGCACAGCAGCCAGTACGATCGCGAAAATCAGGCCAAGATGGGCCCGACCTGCGATTCTGGGCAGCCAGGCCACCTCCGGAAAACGCTCCGTGCCCGAGTTGTAGCCCGGCGCACGCCAAGCGATGTAGTAGAGGTGTTCGGAGTAGAGAATCGCTACGTAGTTGAGCATCAACGTCGTCAGCGTCTCATCCACGTTGAGAGCCGCCTTGAGGAGAGCCGGGATGCCGGCCCACAGGGCCCCGACGACACATCCCGCCAGAATGGCCAACGGCAACACCGTCCAACCCGGCAGACCCTGAGCCCAATAGAGCGCCACCCCCGCCGCGGCGACGCCCCCCAGGGTCAGCTGGCCCTCCGCGCCGATGTTCCAAAATCGCATGCGGAAGGCGAGCGTGACGCCGAGACCCGTCAGCATCAGCGGGATGCTCTTGACGAGCACCTCGGTCAGGGCATAGCCGGAGCCAAGTGACCCCCTGATCATGGCGGCGTAGGTTGCCAGCGGATTGGCCCCCGAGAGCAGAAGCAGAATTGCACCAAAGAGGAGCGAAACCACAAAGGAGATCACGGGGACCAGAACCATCGCCGTTCGAGAGACCGAACTCCGCTTTTGAAGGACCACATCATTCAGCGCCAGGTCCATGGCCATACCTCCCCCTCTGGCTATGACGCAGCAGGTCGTCGCTCCGCCCCGGCCATCATCAGGCCCAAGGTCTCAACATCCGCTTGCTCCGCAGGCAAGATGCCCATCACCTGCCCTTCATAGAGCACGGCGATACGGTCCGACACGGTCAACAACTCGTCAAGGTCCTCGGAGATCAATAAAATGGCGCGATCTTGAGCACGCTGTTCCAGCAGTCGCTCGCGCACTGCCTCTGTAGCGCCTACATCGAGGCCCCGCGAGGGGTAAACAGCGACCAGGAGCCCGGCACAGGCATCGATCTCGCGGGCGAGAATGGTCTTCTGGATATTGCCGCCGGAGAGGAATTTGACGTAGGTGTGAGGCGTGGGTGTCATGATCCTGAAGATCTCGATCATCGCGCGCGCGAAGTTCACAATGCGCCCCCGCTTGAGCAACCCCCATGCGCTCAAAGGAGGTTTCCGGTAGCCCTTCATCGCGATGTTGTCGGCAACCGCCATATCGCCCACGGCCCCCATGCCCATACGGTCCGCGGGAATGTGGCTCACGCCGGACTTGATGATCTCCAGAGGCGAGCAGTTCGTCAGGTTTTGCTCGTTGATGATCAGCTTGCCGTCGGTGATCTCCCGCAGCCCGGTGACCACCTCGGCCAGTTCCCGCTGCCCGTTGCCGGCGACCCCCGCGATGCCGAGGATCTCGCCCTGATGGATCGCAAAGGAAACGCCGCGCAGAGCAGGCAACCCCCTGTCGTTGTTGGCGTGCACGACCTGCAAAGCCAACACGACATCACCCGGCGCTTTATCCCCCTTGTCCAGTCGAAAGAGGACCTCGCGCCCGACCATCAGGCGCGCCAACTCCCGGGCATCCGTGGCCTCAGTTGTCTTCGTCGCCACGACCTCGCCCTGACGCAGGACGCAGACACGATCGGAGAAGGCCATGACCTCACCCATCTTATGGGTGATGAAGATGATCGCTTTCCCCTCAGCCCGCATCAACTCCAGGACTCTTCCCAGCTCTTCGGTCTCTTGAGGGGTCAACACAGCGGTGGGTTCGTCGAGAATGAGGATGTCGGCGTCCCGGTAGATCAGCTTGAGGATCTCCACACGTTGCTGTTCGCCCACGCTCAACTGCCAGACATAGGCCTCAGGATCCACCTGGAGATTGTACCGCGCCGACAGGTCGCGGATTTCGCGCGCGATCTCGCCCATTGAGGGACGGAAGGGGAGATCCGCTATACCCAGAATGATGTTCTGGGCCACCGTCATCGTAGGCACCAGCATGAACTCCTGGTGAACCATGCCGATCCCTAAGTCTGCCGCCTCGTGAGGAGAGTGAATCTCGACCGGCTGTCCCCGGACGATGATCTCGCCTGAATCAGGGCGGTAGAGCCCGACCAGGATGTTCATCAGGGTGCTCTTGCCGGCGCCGTTCTCACCCAGAAGCGCCAGGATCTCACCCCGATGGAGGGTGAGATCCACGTGGTCATTTGCCAGCACACCAGGGAAGCGCTTCGTGATGCCGCGCATCTGGAGTACGGGCGAGCCGGTATCTACGTTCGACGTATGACTCATCGCATCACGTATGACTCATCGCATCACGTGTGACTCATCGCATCACGTATGACTCATCGCATCACGTGTGACTCACTGCATCACGTGTGACTCACTGCATCACGTGTGACTCACTGCGTCACGTGTGACGCATGGCGTCACCCTAACATAAGGAGCGGAACTGGCGTTCCGCTCCTTATGCGCTAAACGCCTACTGTTCCGGAATAGTACCGGAGACGCCCTCAACGAAGACCATCATGCCAAGCATATCCTCGTCGCTCATGCACTCGCCATCGGCGACCAAAACACTGCCATCCGCCGCGTTGATAGGTCCGCAGAAGACATCGTCACCATCGAGAATCGCCTGCCGCTCGGTCTCAACCAGGTCGCGCACATCCTGCGGGACTTTGGGGCTGTAGTCGGCGAGCTGAACGATGCCGTCTTCCAAGCCGCCCCAGGGCTGGTGCGTCTCCCACTCACCGTTCATCGCGTCACCCACCGTTTCGATGTAGTAGGGGCCCCAGTTCCACATTGCGCTGGTCAGGACCGTGTCGCCGACGAAAGCGCGCATGTCGGAGTGATAACCGATGCTCAGCGCTCCGCGCTCTTGCGCGGCCTTCTGAGGCTCGGTCGTGTCCTGATGCTGCGCAATGATATCGGCCCCGGCGTCAAGCAGACTCTCCGCGGCCTTGCGTTCCTCGTCCGGATTGTACCAGGTGTTGGTCCAGACGACGTTGACTGTCGCCTCAGGATTCACCTCGCGCACACCCAACGTGAAGGCATTGATCCCGCGAACGACCTCTGGCATGGGGAAAGCCGCCACGTAACCGATGTTGTTGGCCTCTGTCATGCTGCCCGCCACGAGACCGGAGAGGTAACGTGGCTGATAGATGCGACCGAAGTAGGTAGCCATATTGTCGCGGGTCTTAGATCCCGAGCAGTGCTCGAAAAGAACATCGGGGAACTCCTCCGCGACCTCGTACATATGATCCATATAGCCGAAGGAGGTGGCAAAGACCATGTCGTAGCCATTCTGCGCGTACTCACGGAACACCCGCGCGGAATCAGGCCCCTCTTCTACGCTCTCGCTGGTAGCGGTCTCAACAGCGTCCCCGAACTCCTCCGCCAATATCTGGCGTCCGCGGTCGTGCTCATAAGTCCAACCCAGGTCTCCGGGCGGCCCGATGTACACAAAGGCCACCCTGAATGCGTCCGAGGCTTCCGGCGTCTCCGTGCCGCATCCCGTCAAGATCGATGATGCAATCAACAACAATCCCACGAACACAAACAGACTGCGTTTCATAACCAACTCTCCTCCTTAGTTAGATTGAAACAGTGTTAGATACTCTTCCCACTACGGGGAAAGAATTGGGGACACCCGACTATTTTAGCAGACGTAGGGCGGATGTCCACTGAACCCACCTCCATCTTCTCGGCTCTCATGGAGGCTGTGAGACCCCCTAGAGCGTCAAAGATCGCCCCTCTCCTGCGGCATCTCTCCCTCCAGCAGCTCGGTGTCGTCCGAAAGCTGTTGGTTCGTGAGCGTGATGCGCTCACGCGTAACCGCAAATCGATCGAAATCGCGCGCCACCACCGTGGGCTCGAAGACCGCCTCGGCCTCGTTCAGAATCTTCCACACTCGGTAGCGCTGCGAGAGATGATTAAGCACCAGCATGCGCGCGCCGGCCTCCCGGGCGAGCCACGCAGCCTGTTCTGCGGTCAGATGACCGAATCGCCGCGCCATCTCGTGATCCCGAGATAGATACGTTGCTTCGCAGACCAGCAAGTCCGCACCCTCGACGTGTTCGACAAGGTCCTCCACGCTCCCGACGTCGCCGGTGACCACGATCGAGACGCCGGCGCGAGCCGGGCCGAGAACGTCATCGGGGTGGATGACCCGACCGTCAGACAACGTGATGGATTCACCATTGACCAGGTCGCGGCGCACGGGACCGGCGGGGACCCCTAAGGCCTGCGCTTTTTCAGGCAGAAAGGGCCGTCGTGCTTTCTCGGAGAACCGGTACCCCACGCATCCCGGACCTCTATGGCGCACCGGGAAGACCCGCACCTCAAATTCATCATCCTCGAGGATCACGCCTTCGCGAACATCGATCAGATCAACTGAGACCGGCGGACGGGCGCCTCGCAAGACCACGCCGAAGATGAGGTCCTCGACGCGATCCAGCGACCGCCGACCTCCGTAGATTTCGAGAGCGTCAACGGTCTCCCAACGAGCAAATGTGGAGACAAGACCCCCTAGGCCCAGGATGTGATCGAGATGACCGTGGGTCAGCAAGACGCGGCTCAAGCGCCTAAATCCCAATCCGCTGCGCAGGATTTGGCGCTGCGTCCCCTCACCGCAGTCGATCAGAAAGCGTTCGTCGCGGTAGAGCAAGACCTGAGCGGGGAGCCCCCGCTGGATCGTGGGCGCCGACGCTGCCGTTCCAAGGAAGACCAATTCAAGCATGAACGATAGCCCCTCAATCGATAGCCTGGAGAAGTCCCGGCTCCCCTTCCTCGCCGACCACCGTGACATGCGAGAATCCAAACTGGTGAGCGACCCAGACATTCGTCAGCAAATGGCGTGTGATCTCGGAGACCGTAGCCTCAGACCCACCTTTCGCCAGAGCAAAGGGCAAGACCAGCTGGTCTCCCATGTGGGGGTCAACAGCGGCACCGGTACAATGATGCTCCAGAAGCTCCCGGCATCCAATCTCGGCGACCTCCTCCGAGGGCAGGCCCTTACGACCCAGAGAGAGGAAACCCGCCTGACCGAACTCGTATCGCGCACACAAGAACAAGCCGGTCCCCAGGCCGGGGGAAGGCACGTGCTGTGGCGCGATCTGGGTGTCGAAACCCGCGTCCTTGAGAATGCTGCGAGCCCGGTTCGTCATGCGCTGGGGTATATGGGAGGGCAACTTGGCGGCGAAGGCCAACCCCTCGACGCGCAGCAGCGCACCCCGCCTCGTGAAGTCGAACCCTCGGAGCGCGGTGCCGCCCTTGATCTCAACCTGCACCTGTCCGCCGCCCCCAGGGTAAAAACCCCAGATAGCGTGAGTGAACTTGGCCCGGATTCCCATCTCGAAGAGCGAGGGCAGGTAAACCTTCTCGACGTAGAGCGCGCTGGGGCTCATAGGAACGGTCGTGCCCCCGTACAACGTCAGGTTCGAGGTATCCGACGCCAGAGCCAGAGGGAGCAGGATCGCCTGTAGCACGAGGTTCACGGATCCTGCCGATCCCGTCGGTGTCGCGTCATTCACATCGAAGGTATAGCTTCCCGCTTGAGGAGGGTGCTGCGGCACAAAGGACAACGCCTGACTTCCCAACGTCGCGCCCTCCATCT
>JBNGDU010000251.1:0-11296 GCA_049975025.1 Anaerolineae bacterium | reverse complement strand
CCTGCGCTCCTTTGACCTCATGACCATCGGTCGGTACTTCCCTGAGTACGAGCGCGAGATCACCAAGCGCTTGGGATGACTCAGAACCCTGCGCGTTCGCCAGTCTAGGGCGTCGGTGGCGCTCCAGTCGAGGCTCGGGGCCATTCACAGCAGTTCTCTGTAAAGAAGCGGCCCATTATGGATAGAGTTTGGCCAGTCGAGGTAGAGCAATGAGAAACTGGAAGCGTCATCTAATAGGGTTGTTTCTGCTGACGGCATTGCTGCTGATGGCGAGCTCCCAAACCGGGCGCGCTCAAGGCCCTGAAGTGCCCACATCCCTCCCAGTACAAGGCTACAGACCCGGAGAGCTCCTGATAAAGTTCCGGACCGAAGTCTCTCTCTCGTCGGAGCGTCAGGAAGCAACGCGGCTTCTGCTGGACTATGAGGCTGAAGCCGTGCGGAGACTGGACCAGCTGGACATCGAGGTTTGGCGCGTGCCTATAGGTCGGGAGTTGGAGATCGCAAACGTCCTTTCAGTACTGCCTGGGGTCGTCTACGCTGAACCTAATCACATCGCATTCGCCCATTCGACACCCAACGATCCATACTACACGGCGCAGTGGGCTCATCCAATGATCGGATCTCCTGGTGCCTGGGACATCTCCACCGGCAGCAACACCGTCACCGTCGCGATAGTTGATACCGGCGTTGACCTTCAGAATCCAGAGTTCCAGGGCAGACTCACAACAGGGTACGATTTCTACGGCAACGACTCGAATCCAGACGACGACAATGGACACGGGACACATGTGGCGGGGATTGTTGGTGCGCTCGGCAACAACGGGCTGGGCGTCGCGGGTATGGCTTGGCAGATACAAATCATGCCGGTCAAGGTCTTGGGACCAGGCGGTAGTGGCGAATACGTGGACGTTGTCGCAGGCATTCTCTACGCTGCAGACAATGGCGCCGACATCATCAATCTGAGTCTAGGTGGGCCTGCCGCCCCGGTACTCCTTGACGCCGTTCGATACGCGTACGATAGAGGGGTCCTGTTAGTCGCCTCGGCAGGCAACTGCGGCGATCCTGACGATCTTGATGAAGGTTGCACCAAGGAAGACGATCCTATGTATCCCGCCGCCTATGACACGCAGGTGTTCGCTGTTGCGGCTACGACATCTACCGATGTCGCGGCGAGCTACTCCAACCAAGGCACCTACGTTGATATCGCAGCGCCGGGCTCATACATCCTCAGTACGTACCTCAATAACAAGTACGCCTATATGTATGGCACATCCCAGGCAGCACCACACGTCGCGGGCCTGGCGGCCCTTCTCTGGTCGGTGGACAGCACCCTGACCCGCGAGGAGGTGATCCAGATCATCGAGAGTACCGCAGAGGACCTCGGCACAACTGGATGGGATGCCGACTATGGTCACGGTCGGATCAGCGCCGAGGCGTCCCTGTACACATTCATCACTCTAGCGCCCCCCACCCTCTATCCAATCACCGATCTCGAGCAGGACGGGCGATATGCGGTGAGTTGGTCCGAGGTCCCCTACGCCACGGCCTACATCCTGGAGGAGGACGATAATCCCGACTTCACCTCCCCCCTGATCCGCTACAATGATGCGGACAATCAGACGCTGATCACCGGCCAGCCTATGGGCACATGGTACTACCGGGTGCGCGCGACTCGCGTCACCGCCGACAAGCAGAGCGCCTGGAGCGCGACCCAGAGCGTCACGCTCCACCTTCCTGCCCCCAACCTGCTGCCAATCGATAACGACGGTGAGGCTTCCTACCGGGTGGCCTGGGAAAGCGTCCTGGGAGCCACAGGATATCGGTTACAGGAGTCACGGACGTTCGATTTCGCCACGGCGACCACCTACGAGCGGACAGCTCTCTTCTACGATGCCGTCAATCGCGATGGGGGGACCTGGTACTATCGCGTACAAGCCGATGGGCCTATTGGCACGAGCGCGTGGAGCGTGGTACGCGCTACCACGGTCAAGCCGGATGCCCCTACCCTCAATGCCATCGAGTGGGTGGCCGATGACGCTTACCGATTGAGTTGGACGGCGTCGACTGGCGCCGCCGGCTATCGGCTTCAGGAATCGACTGATGTCACCTTTGCCAGCGTCAGCATACGCTATCTCGGCACCGGCACGAGCTACACAGTCACAGGACAGCCCAACGGGACGTGGTACTATCGCGTCGAAGCTTACAACGATGGAGGCTTCAGTCCACCGAGCAATGTGGTCGATGCTACCGTAAGTATCAACTCGGCGCCGACCCCGGTACTGGATCCCATCGACAACGTCGACGGCGACCGTGCCTACACAGTGACCTGGACGCTTGCTGGGACCGCCATAAGCTACACCCTTGAGGTCAGTAACAGTCCCTGGTTTGAGAGTCCAGCAATTGCCTATGAAGGTCCCAATATGTGGCTAATCGTGACGGATCACCCGATAGGCACATGGCACTATCGGGTGAGGGCCCATACCCTAGATGGCTCTAGCCCCTGGAGCGATCCCGAATCCGTCATCGTGCCGGCCTACGTCTACCTGCCCCTGATCGCCCGCAACCTTGAGGGCGCCGTGAACTAGAGCCTGTCCCCGTATCGGTCGACGCTGGCATCCTTTGCTAAGAAAGCCATCGTGTCTATTCTCGGCGGTTGACCGCCGAGAATAGACAAAACCTAAGCCGGTGAGTATAATGCCCACAAGGCCTACGTCCACGTCACCGAATCCGGAGGTATAAATGGCCCAAGCTGAGTACATCGCCGCCATCGATCAGGGCACGACCGGCACTCGCTGCATCCTCTTCGACCACCAAGGACAGCCCGTCATTTGGTCCTACGAAGAGCACGAGCAGATCTACCCCAAGCCTGGATGGATCGAGCACGATCCGATGGAGATCTGGGCGAAGACCCAGAGCGTCATCCACCAGACGCTTACTCAGGGCAACATCCCCAGCGGCAGGATCGCCGCCGTCGGCATCACCAATCAACGGGAGACCACCCTGGTGTGGGACCGCCGAACCGGCGAACCCCTCTATAACGCCATCGTCTGGCAAGACACGCGCACGAAAGAGATCTGCGACGCGCTGGCCAAAGAGGGAGGACAGGATCGCTTCCGAGACAAGGTCGGACTCCCGCTAGCCACCTATTTTGCCGGCCCGAAGATCGCGTGGCTTCTCCAAAACGTGCCGGCCGTGCGTGAGGCGGCGGAGAGCGACAATGCGTTCTTCGGCACCATCGATACTTGGGTGATCTGGTGGCTCACCGGGGGACCCAAGGGTGGCGCTCACATCACCGATGTGACCAACGCCAGCCGGACGATGCTAATGGACCTCCGGACGCTGGATTGGGATGAAGAGATCCTCGACATTCTGGGGATCCCTGGCTCGATGCTGCCGGAGATACGCCCGTCGAGTGCGGCCCGACCCTACGGCTTCACACGGAACGACGGTCCCTTTGGCGAGAGCCTCCCCGTCACCGGCGACCTCGGCGATCAGCAGGCAGCCCTGGTGGGGCAGACCTGCTTCGCCACGGGTGAGGCCAAAAACACCTACGGCACCGGCTGCTTCATGTTGCTCAACACGGGCACGGACATTGTCCCCTCGGAATCCGGCCTACTCACGACCTTAGGTTATCAATTCGGTGATGACCCAGCGGTTTACGCCCTTGAGGGCTCAATCGCCATCACCGGCGCCTTGGTTCAGTGGCTACGCGACAACCTCAACTTCTTCACCCGCGCACCGCAGGTCGAGGACCTCGCCCGCCAGGTCGAGGACGCTGGTGGGATGTATATCGTTCCCGCCTTCTCCGGACTCTTCGCGCCCTACTGGCGCAGCGACGCCCGCGGCGTGATGGTGGGCTTGACGCGGTACATCACCAAGCACCACATCTGTCGCGCGGCGCTCGAGTCCACCGCCTACCAGACGCGAGACGTGATTGAGGCGATGGAGACCGACGCGGGCATCCCACTGACCACCCTGAAGGTCGACGGCGGCATGGTAGCCAATGAGCTCTTGATGCAGTTCCAGGCCGACATCCTCGGCGTCCCAGTTGTGCGCCCTACCGTCACCGAGACAACAGCGTTGGGCGCCGCTTACGCGGCAGGCCTCGCCGTGGGCTTCTGGGAGGACCTGGAGGCGCTGCGGCGCAACTGGGGCGTAGACCGCACCTTCGAACCGCAGATGGACGAGCCCCGGAAAGAGGCGCTCTATCGTGGCTGGCACAAGGCCGTCAACCGAACCTTCGACTGGGTTGAGCCCAACGAAGCCTAGTATGACCCAGAAACAAGACACGCTTCGTGCCGTGATTCTGGATCTCGACGGCGTGATCACAGACACGGCCGAGTATCACTTCCGAGCCTGGAAACGCCTGGCCGAGGACGAGGGGATCCTCTTCACTCGCGCGGATAACGAGCAGTTACGGGGCGTCTCCCGGCGCCGCTCGCTGGAGTTTCTGCTGGGCGACCACATCGACGCGTACTCCGAAGCGGAACTCCAGGAGATGATGGCGCGCAAGAACGGCTACTACCAGCAGCTCCTCGAGGACATCACGCAGCAGGATTTCCTTCCAGGTGCGCTGGAGTTGCTCAGCGAAATCCGTCGACACGGCCTGAAGATGGCTATTGGATCGGCCAGCAAGAACACAAAGACTGTGCTCAGACGTCTAGGCATCTTGGACGAGTTCGACGTGATCGCGGACGGGTATAGCGTAGAGCGGGGCAAGCCCGAACCGGATCTGTTCCTGTATGCAGCCAAAGAGATGGGCGTCGAGCCGGCCCGCTGCGCTGTGATCGAGGACGCGGCCTCAGGAATCGAGGCAGCCCTTGCCGCCGGGATGATCGCGATCGGCGTCGGCCCAGAGGAGCGCGTGGGCGAGGCGCATTTCCGCTACGAGACGACGGCGGATATTGATCTGAGTGAGATCCTCGCGACGACCAGAGAGGAGGCAGGTGACTAAGTGACCCTCAACGTGAAGAATACCGAGTACGATATCATTATCGTGGGCGCGGGTGTGGTGGGCGCGATGGTGGCTCGATTCCTCTCACGCTACGATCTGGATATCCTCTGGATTGAGAAAGAGGCCGACATCTGCATGGGGGCCACGGGCGCGAACTCGGCCGTCATTCACGGCGGCTATGCCGCCGAGCCAGGGACGCTGAAGGCCGAGCTGAACGTCAGGGGCAACGCGATGTGGGACCAGCTCTCCGAGGAGCTGCAGTTCAGCTTCGACCGGTGCGGTACCTATGTCGTGGCCGTAGGCGAGGAGCAGCGCCGCGCGTTGAGCAAAGAAGCCGACCAGGCCGAGGCCAACGGCGTGCCCTACGAGATCATCTCCGCCGACGAGATGCGACGGCGGGAGCCGAAGATCAACCCGGAGACGAGCGGCGCCTTCTTCTGCCCGGTGGGTGGGGTCTGCGACCCTTGGGGCGCCACCGTGGCGGCGGGCGAGAACGCCGTGATGAACGGCGTCACCCTCTTGCGTCAAACGGCCTTTGAGGACTTTCTCTGGGCATCTGAGGCTGGGTCACCTCGACGGATTGCCGGCGTCAAGACAAACCAAGGCGACTTCCGCTCTCGTTGGGTCATCAACGCCGCCGGGCTGTACGCGGACACCGTGATGCACAAGGCCGGGATCCGCCCGGAGTTCAAGATCACACCCCGCCGCGGTGAGTACTACGTCCTGGATCGCAACCAGTTTGTGCTCGACAACGTGCTCTTCCCCGTACCCACCAAGATCAGCAAGGGCATCCTCGTGACGACGACAGTACATGGCAACACGATTATCGGGCCCAACGCCGAGGAGATCGACGACAAGGAGAATACCGCGGTCACCGAGGAAGGGATGAGCGAGATCTGGAAAGGGGCCTTGAGTTTGATTCCAAGCCTCAACACCCGGTCCATCATCGCCGTCTTTGCCGGCCTCCGCCCTGGGGGCAACGCGCCGTCGCCGAATCCGGATATTGACTACCAGAGGGACTTCGTGATTGAGATCCCCGCCGAGGTCCAGGGCTTGCTTAACCTTGCCGGCATCGAGTCCCCGGGGCTCACGGCTGCGCCGGCGATCGCGCTCCGTACCATCGAGCTTCTAAAGGAGGCAGGTGAGGAGCTCAGGGAGAAGCCGGACTGGAATCCCAACCGCCCGGCCCGCCCCATCTTCCGCCACCTTTCGCACGACGAGCAGGCCGAACTCGTCCGTCGCGACCCCAGGTACAGCCGGATCATCTGCCGCTGCGAGTATGTCACCGAGGGTGAGATCATCGCCGAGATTCACGCGCCGATCCCGGCGGATACCTACGACGCCATCAAGCGCCGTACCTGGCTCGGCACCGGTCGCTGTCAGGGTGCCTTCGATATGCCCCGCGTCGTCGATATCCTCGCGAGGGAGTTGGACATGAAGCCCGAAGAGATCACAAAGAAGGGACCCCCATCGGAGTTCCTGGTCCGCAAGACGAAGAACGTGGGATAGGATCGATCCTGATGAAAGACAACTACGACGTAACCGTGATTGGCAGTGGACCGGGCGGCCTGGCTGCTGCGATCGCCGCCAAGGAAGCCGGTGCTGACGACGTCTTGATCCTGGAGCGCGACGTGGAGCTCGGCGGTATCCTGTTGCAGTGCATCCACAACGGCTTTGGCGTGGAGATTTTCGGGGAGGACCTGCCGGGGCCCAGCTACGCCCAGCGCTACATCGACCAGGTCAAGGACCTCCATATCGACACCCTCCTGGACACGATGGTCCTGGACATTGACTCCGACGGTCAGATCTACGCGACCAGCGACCAGCAGGGTTTCCTGCATCTCCGGTCGAAGGCCATTGTGCTGGCGATGGGTTGCCGCGAGCGCACGCGGGCTCAGATCCGCATCCCTGGGATGCGTCCCGCAGGTGTTTACACTGCCGGCACGGCCCAGCGGTGGGTCAATGTGGAGGGCTACATGCCCGGCGAGCAGGTCGTCATCCTGGGCTCTGGGGATATCGGGATGATTATGGCCCGTCGGCTGACCTTCGAGGGCGCCAAGGTAGAACGCGTACTCGAGGTCATGCCCTACCTCACCGGTCTCAGCCGCAACTACGTCCAATGCTTGCTCGACTTCGACATCACGCTTCAGCTCCGGCATACGGTAAAGCGCATTCTGGGGAAGGACCGGGTCGAGGCGGTCGAAACTGTTGCCGTCGACGAGAGCTGGAACCCGATTCCCGGGTCGGAGGAGACCATCCCCTGCGATACCCTGCTGCTCTCGGTCGGGCTGATACCGGAAAACGAGCTCTCACTCAAGGCCGGCGTCCGCCTGGATCCCGTCACCGGTGGCCCGTACGTGGACGAGAGCTACCAGACCACCGTGCCGGGTATCTTCGCGGCGGGCAACGTCGTCCATGTCTATGACCTGGTAGATTGGGTGACAGAGGCCGGGTTTGTCGCCGGAAAGCAAGCCGCGCACTATGCGATGGGCACATCGAGTGTGACCGTGGAGAGGTACATTCCAACCGCGGCGGGCGAGAACATCCGCTATGTCGTGCCCCACCAGGTGAACCCCGAACGCTTGACCGAAGACGAGGTCCGGCTGCAGATGCGCGTCACGGAGCCCCTGGAACAGCCCGTCTGGGTCCAGGTGCACGATGGCGAGACCTTGATCACGCGCCGCGGCGCCCGTTACGCGCGCCCAGGGGAGATGGTCAACATCTCGCTGCGAGGGCGAGACTACGACCGCGTACGCAACGCTCAGACGCTTCAGGTGAGCGTGGTGCCGCGATAGCTTCAGAAAGGCAAAGCAGATGGCAAAAGTCACAGAGAAAATGATCTGCATCACGTGCCCTATGGGATGCACCCTGGAGGTGACCCACGACGGCGAGACGTTGCTGGAGGTGGAAGGAAATGCGTGTCCACGCGGCCTGGCGTATGTCCGGCAGGAGCTGACGGATCCCCGCCGCATGGTCGCCACCACGGTCCGGGTTGCCGGCGGGCTGCATCCTTTGGTGCCCGTCTATACAAAAGAACCCTTCCCAAAACCTAAGATCTTCGACCTCTTGGAGAAGATTCGCGAGATCGAGGTCGAGGCGCCCGTCAAGATTAACCAGGTTGTGCTCGAAAACGCGCTTGACACCGGCATCAACGTCGTCGCGAGCCGTGACATGCCTCGTAGAGCATAGCGAGCGCGATCTCTTCAGGCTCACCCTGTCAGTTCTGCAACTCAGCAGGAGGTCCAATTCCACCATGTCAGACCACAATGATCGACGCCAGAAGATGACCGGGCCGGAATATCAGGATGCCCGTGCCAGGGACATCCGCACGGTCGACACACCCGACCAGCCCTATAACATCCTCATCATCAATTCCGATACCTATCGCTACGATAACCTCTTTGACCGGGCTGCAATTCCCGTCGCCACGCCGCACCTGGACGCGTTTGCCAAGCGGGCGGTCAGCCTGTCAAGCTTCTACACAGGCAGCTTCCCCACGATTCCTGAACGGACCGACCTGATCTCGGGCCGCTACGCGTGGCCCTGGTACCCGTGGCAGCCGTTGGCGGAGGCGAACCGTATGCCTCAGCTCCTCAACCAGCACGGTTACGTCACCCAGCTCATCTGCGACTGCCCCCACCTCTTCAATACCAACTTCAACCTTGCCTTTAACGCCGCCTACCATGTCCGGGGACAGGAAGGGGATATCCCTTTCCTGCACATGAATGATCCAATTGAGCCGGTCATGCCCCCAGAGAAAACCCGCACCGGTCACCACTTCCATGACCGCAACCTCGTGGATCTCCACCGATGGTCCAACCGCTACTGGCGCTGCGAGGAGGAGACCTTTCCTCCCCGGACCGCCGCCCACGCAGTCCGGTGGCTGGAAGAGAACAACACTTATCGTCCGTTCCTCCTCTGGGTGGACTTCTTCGATCCCCACGAACCCTGGGATCCCCCGGAGCACATGGTCCGCAAGTACGACCCCGACTATGACGGCGCCCCGATGATGCATCCCAACTACGGTCACGCGGCGGACTACACACCCGCGGAGCTCCGCAACCTGCGTGCGCACTATTGCGCCGAAGCCGAGCTCGTAGACCGGTGGGTTGGTCGCATCTTCCAGAAATTGGACGATCTGGAGCTCTGGGAGAGCACAATCGTCATCTTCACCACCGACCACGGCATGAGCCTGGGCGAACACAATCGAACAGGCAAGAGCAACATCAACCAACGGGATAATCGGTATTGGCCGGTCTATCCCGAGATCGCGCACATCCCCTTTATGATCGCCGCACCAGGCTTGCCGGGAGGTGCCGTCGTGGATCTGCTGGCCCAGCCAGCCGACATTTTGCCGACGTTGCTCGAGCTGAACGGGCTGGAGGTCACCCCACCGGATCCCTTCCACGGTCAGTCCTTCGCGCACAGCTTGCAGGGCGAGGCGCAGCCGCCCATCCATGAGTTTGCCATTTGCGGTCAGTTCCTGCGCAACGAAGAGGGAAAGCTGCCCGCTAACACTGTGACACCCGTGGTTTACACGCACCGCTGGGCCTATACGCCCTTCGGTCAGGCCGGCGCACCGGAGCTCTTCGATCTGGACGCCGACCCCTACGCCGAGACTGACATCATCGATGACCACCCGGATATCGCCGAGGAGATGCACAGCAGACTCATCCAGTGGCTAAGCGACGTTGGCGCTCCAGAGGAGGCGATCGAGGTCTACACCTGATCAGCCTAGATAGCAAGCACACTTGGCCGCGGATACATACCGACCGGCACGCGCACGCACAGTAGAGGTCAGGCCCGACCGAGTACAGGCCGGATGTCGTCGGCCAGACGCCGCTAGCCAGACGCTGCCGGCCAAACCCAAGGGAGGACCGGAAGTTGCCTTTGTCGTTCAGCACCCAAGGGTGCCCAAGCTGAACGGTGCGCTAGAGCGTCGAAAAGGCAACCAAGGCTAAGAACAGACCTATGACCATCTCATCTGGGCCAAAGTTGTCGCCTAAGCTTGAGCCCCCCGAAGCCTAACAAGGAGATCGTCAATGCCAAGCAAATTGGGAATTCACGGGATCGCACCGGGAGAGACGCCCGCGGTCGTCCATCAGTTGCGCACGGCCGGCACACGGATGACCACGGTGAAGGCCGTCTCGGCGATCGGCTGGCTCAAGGACATCAAGGATCTCGACCCGGACGTCATTACGGTTGGGCGTTTCATGGAGGGAGCAGAACCTGGGGTCAACGTGGAAGGACCCGAACTCACCGGCGACCTCCGGAAGAGCGCTCGCACCGTGATGAACAGCCTCCTACCCCGCTGGGAGCTCCATCGGGACTACGTGGACTACTGGGAGATCATCAACGAGCAGGATCCCCCTGGCCCTGACGGTCATCGACGCCTCGCCGAGTTTATGGCGCACTGCATCGATATCGCCGACAGAGAGGGGTACAAGCTCGCGCTCTTCTCTTACAGCATGGGAGTGCCCGAGTGGGAGGAGATGAAGGCCGTTGTCGAGACCGGGATCTTCGGCAAGGCAAAGGCTGGCGGCCACGCCCTTGCGCTTCACGAGTATGCCTATCCCATGAACCGATGGTACGGCGAACCGCTACCCAATCGCCCGACGTACCCCAACCGGGGACCACTGGCCTGTCGTTATCGCTGGTGGTACGAGGATTTTCTAATCCCGCGTGACGAGGTGGTCCCGTTGTTCCTTACGGAGGTCAACGTTGCGCGCGATCTGCCCTCGCTTGCGGCTATGGAGTGGATCGAGCACATGGCCTGGTACGATTCCCAGCTGCGGAAAGATGCTTACGTCGTAGGCGCGCACCTCTTCACTTTGGGCAGTCTCGGCGGCTCCTGGCACAACTATGACTTCGGCAGGTTCCTACCCCAGCTCGTGGAGTATGCTGCGGCCTTAAAGGATGTGGAGGAACCAGAACCTCCGAAGGAGGAAGAAGAGCCAACCCCAACGCTCCCACCGCCTCCACCCGAGGAAGAAGAAGAACCGGAGTGGACGCCCAGGGTGGCTTACAGCCGTCACTACCTGCTGCTCCCCCAGAGCGCCACGTGGAGCTGGATCGCTGCTTGTCGGCGCTATTGGGAGACCTTCAAGGTGACCATCGGATTCAGTGCAGACGATGCCGGGCACGGTCCGGGACTGGAGCAGCGCTCGATCACAGTGATCAATCCAAACCAATGGGGAGACGATATCGAGGCTTTTTTTGAGCAGTACTATCCGGGAGTTCATTACGACCCGATCGAAGCAAGCACCCCCCAGGAGCTGGAGGCGACCCTGCGTGAGAGAGTTGACCTCGGCAGACGCTTCGGTTAGAGGGGCCTCCGAAGGT
>JBNGDU010000250.1:4184-11413 GCA_049975025.1 Anaerolineae bacterium | reverse complement strand
TCAACGCCAGGTCACCGAAAGCTCCGCGATATCGATCCGCCGATACAACCCCCGGGAGCGGTTGATATTCAATCGTCAATCGCAAATCCCCCATCGTCCGGCTTCCTCCCCGTGTAGACCCCGTAACCCATCTCCCGGGCGATCTTGCCCGGCGCCGAGCCCAGCGCACGGTCGATGACACGCCGGGACTCGCGACTTCGCATCAGCGCCGGTATGAACTGGACCAGGATTCGCAGCAATGACCGGCAGCCGAAGCGCTCTAGGCGACCTCGCGCCTCGGCGCGCACATCGACCCGCGAGATCGTAGAAGCGATATCCTCCAGGCCCGCGCCCTCCATCAGCGCCACCCAATCCTGCTCCTCCAGTGGCTTGCCGCCTATGCTCGCCATGAAGGCCTCCGCCTCGCCGTCGGGCTCCACCAGCCAGGTGGACTCGGTGACACCGACGCGACCACCGGCTTCCACGACCCGGACGGCCTCGTTCAAGGCGCGAGAGCGGTCGGGGACGAAAACGTAGACCGACTCCGCCATCACCGTGTCGAAGGCACCATCGGCGAAGGGCAGCGCCTGCGCATCCGCGACGCAATAGGCCACGCGATCCTCGACATGCCTATCTCGCGCCTCCTGCCGGGCCCGCTCCAGCATCCTGTACGTGAGATCGATCCCGATCACGCGGGCGCCATAGCGTCGCACGAGGTAGGCAGGCGTCAGGCCAATACCGCAGCCCACGTCCAGCACGAGGCTCTCATCATCGATCTGTGCCTTGTCGAGGATCTCGTGCGTAGCATCCAGGCTTCCTAGATGTTTGGTAACGCCGATCTCGGCAAGCATCTGGAAGTACTCCTTCGCCGCCTCTCGCTGGCTCTTTGGAGCTTGAGACATCACTTATCCTTTCGAACGCGGGGAGAGATCACGCTCCTAGTATAGCATGGGTCCAGCAGAGGCTTTGAGCCCCTGGCATCCAGGCAGCCGGCGACGGCGACATGCCATAGGGAGCGAACGAAGCTCCGGCAGCGCGGGGCTCAAAGCCTGGTCGCTGCCCACCGATCAACCTTTTGACTTAGCCTCCGCCCTACAGTAGAATCAACTACCGGAGTGCTGTGCAGTCCAGACACAATCTGCAAGCGAACGGAGTTAACACGAAAATGAACGAAACGCTGAATAAGCTTGTCGCTATGTCCCAAAGCCTGGGCGATCCCGCCAGGGATTACGTCATCCTCGGCGAGGGTAACACCTCGGCCCTCAACGTCGACGACACCTTCTGGGTAAAGGCCAGCGGCTACCAGATGCCATCCATCGACAAGGAGGGCTTCGTCCGCGTCTCCTTGGAGCGCGCCCTGGAGATCCTGGAGGAGGGCGACCTGACCGATGACGAGATCAAGTCGAGGCTCCTGGACGTCCGGGTGGACCCCGAGACCGGACGGTGGCCGGCGCCCAAAAACGACATACGCCCCTCCACTGAGACCGTCTTCCACGCCATCTCCCTAAGTCTCGATGGCGTCAACTTCGTGGGCCATACGCATCCCGTGGCGGTCAACGCCCTGACCTGCTCGCAAGCCTTCGAGGAGGCCTTCAGCGGGCGGCTCTTCCCGGACGAGATCGTCGTCTGCGGCCCCGCGCCGGTGATGGTGCCCTACACAGACCCCGGGATTCCGTTGGCCAAGGAGATTCGCCGTCGAATCGACGCCTACATCGAGACCTACGCGGAGCGCCCACGGGTGATCCTGATCCAGAACCATGGCCTCGTCGCCCTGGGCGAGACGGCCGAACAGGTGGAGAACATCACGGCGATGATGGTGAAGACGGCCCGCGTGCTCCTCGGCGCCTATGCCGCCGGCGGCCCCCGGTTCCTCACCGCGGAGAACGTCGATCGCATCCATACGCGCCCGGACGAGGCTTACCGCCGCAAGCTGCTGGGCACCTAGAGCGAGCATGCGAAAAGGCAAGTGAGCGAGTGAGCGAATGGGCGGGAGTGCGCGCTGAGCGTCAACCAGACGCTGGAGGGCCTCTGCTTCGACGGCAAGCGTAACCTCCTCCACACCCCGCCGGTCAGGGAGACGTAGCGCGCGAGCCAATTCGTATGCGCGCAGCGTCCCCTTCCGGCTATCTAGGCCAGGACCAGACGAGTAAGGATGTTCGATGGAAAACGAACGAGCCGTCGAGCTGCACATCGCAGAGAACGTCACCGAGTTACGCCGCAGTTCCCTGAAGGTCGCAGCGCTGTTGATGTTTCTCGCGGGGTACGCCGGTGGCGTCTGGGCCGGTTGGCTATCAGAGAGCAGCCCCCCCGCGCTAGTCTGGGGCGCGATCAGCGTGATGCTAATCGTACCCGTAGCCTGCTATCTCCTCTGGTCTCAACGCCTCGCTCTCGCGGCACATGTCCTTGTCTGGGGGTTTCTTTGCAGCATGGTCGGACTCTTCGCTGCCTATCCAGCCCCGACCACGGCGTCCCTGCTCGTCCTGCCTGTCGTCTTCGCCGGCCTTCTGTTGAGTCAACCGATGCTCTTTCTCGTCGCTCTGAGCAGCAGCGCAGCCATCCTGGTGATCGGTCGTCTCCATGCCGAGAGCTCCGCCGAGATGACGTCTGCAGCCATCATCATACTGCTGGTGGCGGCGGCGACTTGGCTGTCCGGACGCAACCTCTACACCGCGTTGAGCTGGGTCTGGACCGGCTACGAACGCGCCCGGGTCCACGAACAGGAAGCGCGGGAAACGCAAGCGGAGCTCAAGCGCGCCCTCAAAGCGCTGGATGAAGCGGCTTACCGACTGCGGAGCGCCAGTCGTGTCGCGATGCTGGCGCGGGACCGTGCAGAGGAGGCACGGCGCTTGAAACAGCAGTTCGCGCAGACCATAAGCCACGAGCTTCGAACCCCACTCAATCTCATCGTAGGCTTCACCGAGGTCATGATCCAATCTCCCGAATACTACGGCGGTTCGCTGCCACCGAACTACCTGAGGGACCTGGGGATCGTCTATCGCAACGCGTGCCATTTGCAGGACTTGATCGCGGACGTGCTGGACCTGGCCCGCATCGAGGCAGCTCAGATGAGCCTGGTACTGGAGAAGGTCGCGCCAAGAGAGCTTGTCTGCTCGGTCGCGGACACGGTGCGCAGTCTCGCTGAATCTCAAGGCCTCTATCTTCGCGCCAGCGTGCCGTCGAACTCGGCCGACATCTGGGTCGATCCCACCCGTATCCGCCAGGTCCTCTTCAACCTGATCAACAACGCCATCCGATTTACCGAGACCGGTGGGGTCACCCTCAGCGTTGAGCAGCGGGAGAGCGATGTCCTTTTCGCCGTGAGCGACACGGGCGTGGGCATTGCGCCTGAGGACATGGACCGCATTTTCGGGGAATTCGAGCAGATTGACAACAGCACGCGCCGACAGAATCAAGGTGTGGGCCTCGGTTTGGCTATCAGCAAGCGGTTCATCACGCTGCACAAGGGACGGATGTGGGCAGAGAGCGAGGTGGGCGTGGGTAGCACCTTCTACTTCACGTTGCCCTCCGCCGAGATGCCCCACGAGCCCGTCCAGGACGAGGCCCTGCTCCGAAGCATCGAGGCCAGTAGGATTGAGAGTCTGGAGGAGCCCATCCTGTTGGTCGTCACCCGCAGTCCAGCGGCGGGGACGCTCCTCACGCGCTACATCCAGGGCCTCCGAACCGTGGTCACGCCCGATCTAGAGCACGCCGAGCAAGCTGTCCAGCAGCTCCTACCTCAGATGGTTGTGATCGACCAAGTGAGCGCGCCGGTCGATAGTGAACGCTTGGTCGACATGGCCCAGAAGTGGGGAATACCCCAGACGGTCATGGTCGCGTGTCCGTTACCCGGTGAGGAAAGCTGGCGCCGGCGGCTTGCCGTCGATGGCTATCTGATCAAGCCGGTGACACATCAGAGCCTCTGGGACGTGATGCGCCAGTTCGGCGAGGAGATCGATCGGGTTCTGGTGGTTGACGATGATCGGGATTTCGTCCTGTTGATCAGCCGGCTCTTGGAGGACAACCCGGTGCGCAACTACCGCGTCGCGAGCGCGAATACAGGACAGGAAGCGCTGGCCCTGCTCGAGTACTACGAGCCCGATCTCATTCTACTGGACATGATTTTGCCGGATATCGACGGGGCTGAAGTAGCTCGACAGATCCAAGCCGATGACCGCCTGAAGGAGATACCTATCGTTTTCGTGTCAGCCCAGGATGCTATGGCCTATCAAGACACCATGCCCGGCACGATGAACGTAGCTCGAAGCGAAGGACTGACCTCCGGCGAGGTCGTGAAGTGGATACAGGCGCTGGCGGAGTCAGCGGTCCTGATCAAGCCAGCGCTTGAAGCGCAGAAAGCAGAGCCTGCTCGTTGACCGGCTTTTCGAGGAACGCTGTGGCGCCCAGCGACAGCGCCAACTCCTTCTGATTCAAGATGCTGCACACGACGATGGGGATATGTTGCGTCTCGGGCCGGTTGAGCAAAGCCTGGATCAAGTCCCAGCCATCCCTTCGGGGCATCATTAGGTCAACGGTGATGGCGTAGGGCTCTAGGCGCGCCGCCAGGTCCAGAGCCTGGTCCGCGTCCTGAGCGGTCACGATCTGGAATCCGTGTGGGGTCAGGTAGCGACGGAATAGCGCGAGGACATCCTCATTGTCATCTACCACAAGCACAATCCGACTAGAGACCGGCAGGAGTATGTCGAACCCAAGGGCCATCGAGTGTTCACAGATAACCCGGAGCTCCCCTTGCTGCATCGCGACCATCTCGTGGAGCGCTGAGATCCGATCCCGGGCATCCTCACACAACAACAGCCGAGCGGGGGCCGGCGGCTGGATTCTCAAGCGCAGCCGCACGCGTTCGCCCTCAGCTTCAGCGTCAAGAGTCAAGGTCGCATCGCTCACCCCACCGACAACATACCCTATCAGACCCAACAGGACCTGGCGCAGAAGCCGTTCATCGACCGAAATCGACGGCAGGCCGGCGGGCAGCGAGGTATCGAGCAGGACGTCGTTCCGCCGGAGCAGCTCATGGAGGACCGGCAAAGCATCCTCGACGACCTCCGCGAGATGGGTCAACCGGCGGGCCTGCCCCAGCCGGGCTGCCTCCAGCCGCAAAAGCTCCAGCCGGCTCATCTCGCCGGAGGACGGGGCCGTGCTCGCCGTGCCGGCAGCGGAGGAGATCGCTTCGACGTAGCGGTGCCACAATATGCCAGAAATCGCCTCTAGCGCGATCTTGTGCTCACGGTAGTAGTGCCGGCGGCTGATGTTCAGTTCATCTGCCACAACCTGAGGCTCAAGAGCTTTGATATACCGAAGCACCATCAGCTCATGGCGCCGCCAATGGCGCGAAAACGCGGGCGCTTGGGGCGGGGGCTTGATCTCGTCGATGACACCTAGAAGCAGACGGTGGAGTTCCCAGCCGCGCTGCTTAGCGCTTAGCGAGATGTCCGGCACCAGCACCTCCAGAAGCGGATGGGATCGGAGATACACCAGGTCATAGAGATGACCGTAGGCGTCGGTCACCAAGTCCTCGAACTCGCCGAACGAGACTTTCGTCATAGCTGATTCGATATACCTATGTCACAAAAGCGGCACAAACACGGCACGAAGGGGATTTACACGCCGTCGGTCAGCCGGTAGAATGGGAGTATAGGCAATGGAGCGACCGCCCCCCTGTACCACAAACCGTAGTTCACCTATTATAGCATCTTTCATCGTCTGCACGGCAAGGACGAGCCACCCTAGCGATTTGCGAGTTGGGGGGAGGTCGTTCCCTCAATCACCATAGGAGGTGTGAAGATGTCGCTTAAGAAACTCAGTCGCCGGGATTTTCTGAGGACCGCTGCCTTGGCGAGCGCTGGGCTCACTTTGGTGGCCTGTGGCGGCGGTGCGCCTGCCACGGAGGAAGCGGAGACAGGAGCTGGTGAAGCTCAAGCAGAGCCGACGACCGCTCCAACCGAACCTGAAGGCAAGCTCGTCTGGTATGCGGCGCAAGCAGCGGATCACCTGCCGCCCTTCGAACAACAACATGAGATGTGGGATGAGATGTATCCCAAGGTTGAGATCGAGGAGGTCTTCGTTCCCTGGAGCGAGTACCCCAAGAAGTTGACCACGATGGTCGCTGGTGGGGAGCCCGTTGATGTGGTCTGGGTGATGATCTGGAACGGGCTGGGCGGTGCCCTTAACATCAACACCTGGCTCAAGGACGATGCCCTGATGGATTTCACGCCCGTCTTCGAGGCTGGTACCATGGACCCCGATGAGTACTTCCAGGGCCTGCTGGAAAGTTTCAGGGTGGATGGGCGGTACTGGGGTGCGCCGTTCGAGTGCTGGCTCGCCGTCTTCTGGTACAACAAGACCCTATTTGACCAAGGCGGGGTAGACTATCCCACCGAGGACTGGACCTGGGCGGACTATCGTGACTCGGCTGAGAAGCTGACGGTCCGCACCGAGGGTCGCACCGAGCAATTCGGCACCTACACAGGACCGTGGACGACGTTCGTGTATCAGGCAGGCGGAGACCTCGTATCCGAAGACAAGCAGGAAGTGACCCTACAGACCGAAGCGGCGCGGACCGGCTTCGAGGAATACTACTGGTACACGTTCAACGGCTACAGCCCGGTGGGCGATGACACCAAGGTCTTCAGCGGTCTGCAGAGTGGCAAGATCGCCACCCACGTCCACGGTAACTACATGTGGACCTCGTTCCGCGAGGTGTCCAAAGAGCTGGAGTTCGATTTCGCCGCGACCCGGCTGCCGGCCGGGCCGGGACCGGAGCCTATCAACAAAGCAGGTTGGGCGGGCTTCAATGTGTGGTCCGCATTCAAGGCATCGCAGTATCCTGAGCTGGCCCAGGAGTTCGTCATTCACTTGGGCTACGGCAAGGGCGCTGAGCCGTGGGCAGCGACGGGCCGCGTGTCGCCGCTTAAGCGGTTTGATCTCGACTACTACCAGGAGGTCGCCGATTTGACCGAGGAGGAGAAGGCCCGCTACGCGACGGTGCTCAATGCGACCTTCAAGAAGCTGGAGATCGGTGAGATTCATCCCAATCAAGAGGGATTGGACATCGAGGGTGTGCCGCCCACGGTCTTTATGGGACCGTATAATGAGGAGATCAACAAGGCGGTCATCGACAAGAGCCAGAGTCTGGACGAAGCGCTGGAGATCGCTGCTCAGCGCACGCAGACCGCCATCGAAGACGCGCAGCGCGAGACAGGAGGATAGATATCGCGTGCAGGATAGAGCGAGGC
>JBNGDU010000250.1:0-4174 GCA_049975025.1 Anaerolineae bacterium | reverse complement strand
TGAGATGTCTCGCTCTATTGGATATGTGAATATCGGATAGCGGGGAGGTGCGAATGTTCAAGTCGCTCACGTACAAACAAGTGGAATCTATGTGGGCTTACGTTTTTGTGCTGCCGGCCGTTCTCGGCTTTCTGCTCTTTGTGGTTTTCCCTCTGGGTTTCGGTTTCTGGACCAGCTTGACTGAGTGGAACGCGCTCTCGGAACCCGAGTTCATCGGGTTCAGCAATTACCGACGCTTGTTCACCATCACCGAGCCAAAGTGGTTCCCCGACACGATCCTGAACTCCTTCTTCTTCGTCGTGATGGGCCCAGTTGGCATCGCCTTTTCCCTCTTTCTCGCGATGCTGGTCAACACCGACCTGCGCCTCAGCAAGATCTTCCGGGGCATCTTCTTCCTCCCCACCATCACGTCGGCCGCCATTGTCGCGATTGTGTGGATGTGGATGTACGACACCAACTTCGGCCTGGTTAATTGGGTGCTGAGCTGGTTTGGTGTGCAGCCCATCCCCTGGCTCCAGTCCGATCGATACGCTAAGCTGGCCATCTGGTTAATGCTGACGTGGCAAGGCGCCGGGTCCGGCATGATGATCCAGCTATCGGCCCTTCAGGGCATCTCTAGCGAGGTCATCGAGGCCTCCATCGTGGACGGAGCAGGCGCCGTGCGCCGCTTCTTCAGCATTATCCTACCCCTTCTGACGCCGGTTCTCTTTTTCCAGATTGTGACCACCAGCATCGGCGCGTTTCAGCTCTTCGGTCCGATCCTGATGATGACACAGGGAAGCAACGACACGCAGACCGCCGTCTACTACATCTACAACTACGCCTTCAGCCGCAGCCAATGGGGCTTTGCCACGGCCGGTTCGTACGTCCTAGCCGTGATCATCGCCATCTTCACCGTTATCCAGTTCGTCGGGCAGAAGAGGTGGGTGTTCTATGGTTAGTCAACCTCGGGTGACCCAGCGTGTCGTCAGGGCGCAGCATCCGGTCTGGTACAAAGTCACCAGGGTTCTGGTGCGCCTCGTTCTCAATCTCCTGCTCCTAGCGTTGAGCATCACGGCATTGGTCCCCTTCTGGTGGATGCTCTCAGGTGGTTTCAAGTCATTAGCTGACCTCTTCGTCTACCCGCCTCGGATGTGGCCCACAAAGTGGTCGCTACAGGGCTATCAGAAGCTGTTCCGGTTCTTTCCGTTCCTGCGGAACTTCTGGAACAGCGTCTACATCTCGGGGCTTTCGACCTTTGGCACGGTCTTCTCCACCTCGATGGCAGCCTTCGCCTTCTCCCGGATGCGATTCAAGGGGAAAAACGTCATCTTTGCAGCGGTCATGTCCACGATGATGATCCCGGGGGTGGTGTTTATGATCCCCCGTTTCATCATGTTCAAGTTCGTGGGATGGACGAATTCACCTCTGCCGCTCATCGTGCCGGCCTTCTTCACCAGCGCTTATTTCGTCTTCATGCTGCGCCAGTTCTTCAGCACGCTACCCCGCGAGCTGGAGGAGGCCGCGCTGATCGATGGCGCGAGCTGGCCTCGTATTTACTTCTCGATCTCCTTGCCGCTCATCAAACCGGCATTGATGACGATGGCTCTCTTCACCTTCACGGGTAGCTGGAACAACCTCCTTGGCCCCATCATCTACCTAAACAAGCTGGAGCAGCTCAACCTGACGGCGGCCATGGCCTACATACGCAGTTCTTACCACACAGGAGAGAGCATGAACGTCGAGATGGCAGCGGCCACGGTGACCGTCATCCCGATCCTCATTGTCTACCTCTTCACACAACGCTATATCGTGAAGGGCCTCACGTTCTCCGGCATCAAGGGATGATCTAGCGATCCACCGGCTCTTCACCAATGCAGGGGTTTTGGGATTTTCCTAAAGCCCCTCATTTGGTTTATAATGGTGACGTGTGATAGAGTTATGGAGGAGAACAGCGTATTGCTTCTGATCATAAGGACGAGATGAGCCCCTAAGATTCGCGTAATTCATGGAGGAGACCAGGGAAAAATGACCCCGAAAACGATGACGGTATCGCGGCTGTACGGCATCCGCGACGTACGCATAGAGAAAGCGCCGGTCCCTGAACCCGGGCCCGAGGAGGTCCTGCTCAAGATCGCGTCGGTGGGCACCTGCGGCTCCGACGTCCACTACTACGTCGAGGGCGCCATCGGCGACCAAGTGGTCACCGAGCCCATCCAGATGGGCCACGAGTTCTCGGCCTGGATCGCGGGATTCGGCGAGGATGTGGATGCTGAGGAACTGGAGATCGGGCAGCTCGTTGCGGTGGAGCCCGCGATTCCGTGCGGCGTTTGTGAGTCCTGCTTGCACGGGCACCCCAATCTCTGCCCGAACGTCGAGTTCTGCGGCACCCCGCCCATCGATGGGGTCTTCGCAGAGTATGCGGTCATGCCGGCGGAGAACTGCTTCCCCCTCCCGGAGGGCTTCACGCCCGACGAGGGCGCGCTGCTGGAGCCCTTAGGCATCGCCATCCACACCGTCGACCTCTCCCACCTGAAGGTAGGACAGACGATCGCCGTGCTGGGCGCCGGGCCCGTCGGCCTTTTGACCGCGGCGGTCGCCCGGGCAGCCGGCGCCGGCGAGGTCTACATGACCGAGCCCATCCCCGAGCGCCGGGCGTTCGCGTTGGAGAACTACGCCGACGCCGTCTACAACCCTGACGAGGAGGACGTGGTCGCAGCGATTATGAACGCCACTGACGGTCGCGGCGTGGACGTCGCGTTTGAGGCCGCGGGCGCCCAGGAGACCCCGGATCAGGCGGCCCGCGTGGTAAGGCCGGGCGGTAAGGTCGTCGTGGCCGGCATCCCCTCGGAGGACCGGATGGTGATGACCGCATCGCAGGTGCGCCGCAAGGGACTCACGATCAAGATGGTGCGCCGGATGAAGCACACCTATCCGCGGGCCATCCGCATGGTGTCGACCGGCATGGTCGACGTGGCTAAGCTGGCGACGCACTTCTTCCCGCTGGAGCGCATCCAGGAGGCCTTCGAGCTGGTCTCCCACTACGAGGAGGGCGTGCTCCGAGCGATGATTCGGATTGGGGAGGAGGCACCGGCGTAGTATGCGAACCCTCAAGGACAAATGGGCCCTGGTCACCGGTTCCAGCCGCGGCGTTGGGCAGCAGATCGCGCTGGGACTGGCGGAGCGTGGGTGTAACGTCGTCGTACACGGGCGCACCGTGGAGAACGTTTCTGAGACGCTAAACATACTGGCCGGCTATCCCGTCGAGGTACGCGCCTGTGGGGGCGAACTGAGCGACCCACACGGCGTCCAGGCTGTGATCGACGCCGTGCGAGCCGATCCCGGCACATTGGATGTCCTCTACAACAACGCAGCCATCCAGAATTCCTGGAGGGAGATATGGGAGATCACGCGCGAGGAGTGGCTGGAGACCTTCCAGATCAACTTCTTCGCCATCGTGCAGCTCTGCAATGCCTTCGCGCCGGGGATGAAAGCGCGGGGCTACGGGCGCATTATCAACCTGACCTCCGGGATTCGCGACACACCCCAGCTGGCGCCGTACAGCGTCAGCAAGGCAGCGGTGGACAAGTACACGCGCGACCTGGCGGCGGAGCTGAAAGGCACCAACGTCCTGGTGAACACGCTCGATCCGGGCTGGTTGAAGACCGACATGGGCGGTCCCCAAGCCCCGGGGGAGGTCAAGAGCGTACTGCCCGGCGCGCTGGTGCCGGCCCTCCTGGCGGACAACGGCCCAAGCGGGCGCTTCTACGCCGCCCAGGACTACCGGATGCTGGAGAGGTAACTTGAGCAACCGACAACCGACATGGGCGCCCTGGCGTCACGTAGCAGCCGCTCGTGCGCTTGAAACGGATAAGGAGTGACACACTTGAATAATCGACAACGGACGCACGCTATCCTCCACTACGAGGACTACGACCGGCTGCCGCTAGTCCACTTCGGCTACTGGCGCGAGACGCTTGACAAGTGGGCGACCGAGGGCCACATCACCGAGGAGCAGGCGTGCGACTGGGCCGATGGCAACCCCACCGATGAGGCAATTGCGGAGAAACTGGGCTTCGACTTCAATTGGGCGACCACCTTCTCCCCGGAGACCCGGCTCCAGCCATCCTTTGAGCGCAAGGTGGTTGAGGAGTTCCCCGACGGGTCGCGTCACGTGCTCAACGAGGAAGGAACT
>JBNGDU010000249.1:1267-11460 GCA_049975025.1 Anaerolineae bacterium | reverse complement strand
TATACTAGCCAAGCGACCGGCTATCCGGTATAATGGTGGCGTATATTGGTAAGGAGTGTGCAATGTCGATACTACCAGATTTACTGAGCTCGTGGCTGGGCCCGATCATCGGGTTCATTCTGGGGCTCATTCCATTGATACTATTGCACGAGTTCGGCCACCTGATCATGGCAAAAGTCATGGGGGTCTGGGCTCGTGAGTTTGGCATCGGTTACCCGCCGCGGATTATGAAGCTCTTTCGATGGCAAGAGACGGATTTCACGCTGAACTGGCTGCCCTTCGGCGGATTCGTGCGGATGGAGGGCGAAGCTGTCTTTGCTGAGGACGACGAGGAAGAAGTCGACCCTGAAGTCAAGGAGCACAGTCTCTATACGAAACCGCCGTGGAAGCGGGTGCTCATCTACCTGGGCGGCCCAATGACGAACGTGCTGACCGCCTGGCTGATCGCGATCCTGATCTTCGCAACGGGGATCCCTCAGTTCCAGCCTGTCATCACCGAGGTGGTGCCGGATTCTCCAGCCGCGGCCGCCAATCTCCAGGATGGCGACGTCATCGTAGCGGTCGAGGGCACGCAGATCGAGAACCCCAATGAGATCAGCGAGGAGATCTCAAAGTACGCTGGCTCGCCCACGGAGCTGACGATCGAGCGGGGCGGTGAGACGCTCACGATCACGGTGACACCCCGGGAGAATCCCCCAGAGGGCGAAGGCGCGATGGGCGTGATGATCACCGGGGAGGAGATCCCGGGCGAACTACAACGGTTCTCCGCGGGAGAGGCTCTCCTATTCGGCACCCGCTACTTCGCTAACGCCACGGCCACGACGGTCATGCTACCTGTTTACATCATCCGGATGGAGATCCCGTTCAGGCAGGCGCGACCCGTTGGCGTCGTCGGCATCAGCCAGATCGCGGAGCATTCGGTGAACGAGAGCATCGAGCAGAGCGCTGCCTACCCCTTCCTCAACGTGCTGCTGCTTTTGAGCATCAGTCTGGGTATCTTCAACCTGATCCCGATCCCGGCGCTTGACGGCGGGCGCATCCTCTTTTCGGTGGTCGAGGCCATCCGTGGCAAGCGGCTCTCCCCGGAGCTTGAAGAGCGCATTCATATGATCGCACTGATGGTGATGGTCGTGCTCTTCGTCTTTGTCACCATTTTGGACATCGTGATGCCGGTCCCGCTGCCCTGAGGAAGACGATGACGCTGGATGGCGACCTGGATTGGCAAGTGCTGAATAGAGAGATGGAAGAGCGAGATAGCAAGAAGAAAGAGGCAATGTGGGCGGCCCTTGAGCACGACGGGGTCGTGCCTGAGGACGCTGTGCTGGAGGGTCTGTCGGGTCTCCTGGGCGAGGACATCGAGCGTGTGGCCAGTTTCTGGCACGAACTGGATCTTGGCCTGCGTCGTGAGGTCATCGAGACTTTGACCCAGATGGCGGAGGCAGATTTCACGATGGACTTCTCGGCGGTCTTCCGCATCGCGATGAAAGACGACGACCCGGAGGTGCGCGCCTTCGCGGTGAGCGGCCTGCACGAGGTCGAGGACGTCCGGTTGGTGTCTGAGTACGTCGATATGCTCAGGCACGATCCCGATCCCTTCGTTCGCAAGGCCGCCGCCAAGGCCCTGGCGAACTACGTGCTATTAGGCGAGCTCCAGAAGATCCGCCCGGAACCCTTCCACGCGGCGGTTGAGGCGCTGATCGAGGCCTACACCGACCGGGGCGAGAAGCGCGAGGTGCAGCGCCAAGCGGTGGAGTCCATGGCCTACACCGGCACCCATCAGGTCCCAGAGATGATCGCCCTGGCCTATAAGCAGGAGGAGCCAGAAATGCGGGGCAGCGCGGTCTTCGCGATGGGACGGAGCGCCGACGAGCGCTGGGCGCCGATCGTGCAGCACGAACTGCACAATCCGAACCCGGAGATACGCTTCGAGGCAACACGGGCCTGCGGAGAGCTTCAGCTCCGCGAGGCCGTTGAGGAGATCGTGGAGCTCACGGATGACGTCAACCAGGCCATTCGCGAAATGGCGCTCTGGGCGCTTGGCCAGATCGGTGGGAACCTGGCCCGCCGCACCTTGGAGCGTTACGCTGAGTCGGACCAAGACGCCATGCGCGACGCGGCGCAGGAGGCGCTGCAGGAACTCGAGTTCTTCTACGGCGACCTCTCCACGTTCTTCGGGCCACCTGAGACTTACGACGGCGAAAGTGAAGATGCATGGGAAATGCCGGACTGGAACCTCGACGATGAACTGGACGAAGAAGACGACGCCCTTCCGGGCAACGACGACGATGACGTCGAGGCCGAGACCTGGCTATAGCGCCTCATCCTCGATGCCCTTGATGGGGCGTTTGGCCCCTCTTGGGTGTGTGCTGGCGTTTGTGCTGGCACTTTCGGTCCTAGGCGTCGTCGCCCAGACGTCCGCCATGACAAACCACACCTACACCT
Source organism: Anaerolineae bacterium (assembly GCA_049975025.1). Taxonomy (GTDB): domain Bacteria; phylum Chloroflexota; class Anaerolineae; order B4-G1; family SLSP01; genus PWVB01. The sequence goes on along the minus strand of JBNGDU010000249.1, from coordinate 9,018 downwards.
ACGGGCAGACGCTCACCCTTGAGTTGGAACTCCCAGATGCCGCAGACGGTTCTCAGGTTGAGTCCAACCTCTATGTCAGCATCAACGGCGACCAGACGACGGGGTATGAAGTCCCACTGAACGACGGGCGCGGCGTCTATGAGCACAATTTGCAGTCCTCCCCCCTTCCGCCTTTCGCCGAGATCACTTACTGGTGGGAGTACCCCGCATCAGATGGCGATCTGGTCAGTACCAACCGGACGACCTTCCGGTACGAGGACAACCGTTACGAGTGGCAATCGATCGAGGAAGACCCCGTTCGCATCCATTGGATCTCGGGGGAGGGCCCGGACATGATCTCAGCTCTGGACATCGCCAGATCGTCCCTTTCGCAGATCACCGACGTGCTACAGGCCCCGCTTCCTCACGAGATCGACGTCTACATCTATCCCTCAGCCCGCGACCTTGCCACGGCGATGCGGCTAACAAGCCACCCGTGGGTGAGCGGCGTGGCCTATCCGCAGTTAGGCGTCGTGTTGCTGGCCATCCCCCCTACCGATGAGGCCGTGCTCGCCATGCAGCGCGATATCCCGCACGAGATGACCCATGAGGTGCTCTACACGCTGCTGGGAAGCCAGGGCTACATCTCGCTGCCCACGTGGCTGAGTGAGGGATTGGCCACGTATTTCCAGCTCCGCCCCACCCCAGAGTACGATCGTTTACTGAAGGAAGCCTCTGGGTCAGGCGCATTGATCCCCCTTACGGAGCTCTGCCTGCCCTTCCCGGAGGACCACAGCGAGGCGCTCCTGGCTTACGCACAGAGCGCGAGTCTGGTCTCCTACCTCCGGCAGAACCACGGTTGGTCGCGAATCCGCGACCTGCTCGACACTTACGCCGACGGTATGTCCTGTAACGCCGGAACAAAAGAGGCGCTGGGCATGGACCTCAACCAACTGGAGCGGGCTTGGCGCATGTGGCTCGAGCAAGCGGATGAGCCGCCGTCGACCTTCGAACAGGCCAGGATCAACGCGCTGCTCTTCCTGCGCGACACCGCCCCCTGGATCCTGCTCGTGAGCGTACTGCTCCTGCCCACGGGCCTCGCGATCATCGTCAAGCGGAGGTAGCTGGGTACGACGCGCTTGTGGGAGCCCCGGGATAGGGCTTTCAGTGCGTTTCAGCAAGCGAGTAGCCTATTCAGGGAGCAGAGACGCTCCTTGAGGGGGAAATCCAGCTGGGGTGCCCACCACCAGGTCCATCCCGGCGCGCGCATCTCACCCCATCCACATAAGGGAGCCACGATGAAGCAGACCAGGATGACGGGCGCGTACAAACGCGGGCTGTACCACGCGTGTGGCGTGGACGAGGTCGAGGACAAACCCTTGGTTGGGATCGCTAACTCGTGGAATGAGCTGGTGCCGGGCCACGTCCACCTCAACCAGGTGGCGGAAGCCATCAAGACCGGCGTGCGCGCCGGCGGAGCCATTCCACTCGAATTCGACACCATCGCCTTATGCGACGGTATCTGTCAGGGACGAGGGATGCACGCTGTCTTGCCCAGCCGTGAAGTGATCGCAGCTTCGGTGGAGCTGACAGCACGCGCTTACGGTTTGGATGCCCTGGTCTGTCTGGCTTCCTGCGACAAGGTCGTTCCCGGGATGTTGATGGCGGCCGCACGCCTCAACCTGCCGACGATCTTTGTCACCGGCGGCTTGATGGCCGAAGGCCAATGGCGGGGAGAGCGCCTCGTGACGTCCGATGTCAAGGAGGCCATCGGGCGCGCCAACCGAGGCGAGATCACGCCTGAGGAGCTGCACGAGATCGAGATCGCGGCCTGTCCAGGCCCCGGCGTCTGTAACATGATGGGCACGGCCAACACGATGTGCGTTATCGTCGAGGCAACGGGCCTGAGTCTACCGGGCAATGCCACCATAGCAGCCACAAACGGTCAAGTTGAGATCAACCCTGCTCTGTTATCGCTGGCATCGGAGGCCGGTAAGCGCTTAGTCTCGTCGCTGACAGACAGCGTGACCTTTGGCGAGATCATGACCCCCGCCACGCTGCGCAATCTTGTCACCGTCGTGCAAGCCATTGGCGGCTCGACGAACCTAGTGCTCCACTTGGCCGCGCTGAGTACAGAATTAGGCTCCAGCGTCACGCTCGATGACTGGGACGCCATCGGACGGCGAACCCCGCTCTTGGCCAAGTTCAAACCGACGTCGCCTCGCTCAGTGTCTGATTTCGGGCGTGCCGGCGGGGTGGCGGCTTTGCTCAAGCAGCTGGCACCGCTCCTCGACTTGAGCGCGCCAACGGCTTACGGAACGCCGCTGGCTCAGACCATCGCCCAGGCCAGCAACCGTCTACCTGGGGTCATCCACTCGCTCGAGGATCCCCTTGAGCCCGCAGGGGGTATTGTCATCCTGCGCGGCAATCTGGCCCCCGAGGGCGCTGTCGTCAAGGCCAGCGGTGTCTCCCCAGCAATGAGGCAGCATATCGGTCGGGCGCGGGTCTTTGACAGCGAGGAGGATGTACAGGAATGCCTGCTGGACGGCGGCGTCCATCCAGGTGACGTGCTTGTCGTGCGCTATGAGGGCCCCCGTGGCGGCCCGGGCATGCGTGAGCTGTCATTGCCGGCGGCGATCCTGGTCGGCATGGGATTAGCCGAGTCGGTGGCTATGATCACCGACGGGCGGTTCTCCGGCGCAACGCGTGGCCCCTGTGTGGGGCACGTTTGCCCGGAGGCCGCGTTGGGCGGTCCGCTCGCCATCCTACAAGATGGCGACGTCATCGAGATCGACATCCCTAACCGCGTGCTCAATGTGCATCTTAGCGACGGCGAGTTGCAGAGACGATTGGAGGCCTGGAGGCCACCCATCAAGGACATCCCCACGGGCTTCTTGCGCCTTTACGCCTCCCACGCCGGCCCCGCCAGTCGTGGGGCTGTGTTGGAAAGCTGAGCTGTTGGGACGTTCGAGTTTCAAGGCATCAGAGAGCTCTGGCGCTTTGGTGCTGACGTAGCGAAACGGAGAGGTGGAGATGAGACAAGAGGCTTGGGACGTGATCGTGGTGGGGGGCGGTGTTTCGGGCGTCGTCGCCGCAACGGCAGCGGCGCGCAACGGCGCGCGCACGCTCCTTATCGAGAAGGACGGATCGCTGGGCGGGACTATGACAATGTGCCTGGTCGGGCCGATGATGACTTTTCACTCTGCCACAGAACAGGTGATCCGGGGCCTGGCCCAGGAGGTCGTGGACCGACTCGTGGCGCTCAAAGCCTCGCCTGGTCACATCCTCGACACCACGGGCTACGTGGCGACGGTGACGCCCTTCGACGCAGAGGCGCTGCGGCTTGTGGCCCAGCGGATGGTGAAAGAAGCGGGTGCTGAGGTGCTCTTCCACAGCACGGTCGTCGACGTGACCAAGTCTGATCAAGAGCTCACCGGCATCGTGGTGCAGCATCGCAACGGTCGGGCACTCCTGCAGACGGAGGTAGTGGTGGATGCTACCGGCGATGCCGACGTGGCGGCGCTGGCGGGCGCCCCCTGCGCCTTCGGTCGCCCCAAGGACGGGCTCGTGCAGCCGGTCTCGCTGATGTTCAAGGTGGGCGGCTGGGACAAGGGATCCTTCACGGACTACGTGACCGATCATCCCGAGGTTTTACGGCTAAGCCGCGAGGGCATCGCCGCCTACCAGCGCGAGCCCCTGGTGGCGGTGGCGGGCTTCGAGGAGCTGCTCCGGGAGGCCATTGTCAGCGGCGAACTCGGCGACCTGCAGCGAGAGCACGTGCTCTTTTTCAACACGCATCGACCCGACGAGGTCATCGTCAACATGAGCCGCGTCACTGGCGTGGATCCCCGGGACGCGGTCTCGATGTCGCAGGCTGAAGTGCGCGGTCGGGAGCAGGTCTTCGCCATCATGGACTTCCTCCGGCGGCGCGTGCCTGGATTCTCGCGTGCCCGCATCACGGGCGTCGGAGCTCGGGTGGGCGTGCGGGAGTCCCGCCGCATCGTCGGCGAGGTGGTACTCACCGCCGAGGACGTCGTGGGTGGTCGCACCTGGCCCGACGCCATCGCTCGGAGCGCCTATCCCATCGACATCCACTCTCCAACCGGCGCGAAGGAGGGCTCAGAGGCCGAGTTCAAGAACGACTTCCTGAGCGAGGGCATCACCTACGATATCCCGTACCGGAGTCTGATCCCGCTCGAGGTCGACGGGCTGCTCGCCACCGGTCGCTGCATCTCGACGACAGTGGAGGCCCACGGCGCGACGCGCGTCTCCCCGAGCTGCATGGCCTTCGGTCAGGCCGCGGGCACGGCGGCCGCGCTGGCGGTCGCGGCGGGAGTGCCGCCGCGTGAGGTCGATGTCGGCGAGCTTCAGGCGACGCTGGTGCGCCAAGGTGCGGACCTGGGCGAACACGGGGCTTGCGGATAGCTCCGACCTCGGGGCGAACTCCTAGGTACCCCAACTCGCGTTCGTTGACGCTATACGGCACGACCAACCGAGGCTTGTCACCACTGCAATTCCGAACCTGTCACTGCTGTCTTTCCGAGCCACCGATCCCGCAAGAGCCGTCACCAAAGCTGACGCCTTCGCAGACCTACTGCATCCGGACGCAGACGGTGAGGAATCTGAGCGTCAGGAAGCAAGCACCAGTTGATGCCGAGCAGGCACCCCGCCCTGCCGGCCCCACGCCGCGGGCCAAGATCCCTAGCTCTTGTGGTTGCCATCAACAGCACGCCGATCTGACCCGTTCGGCACGACAGTTGGGCAATGCGTTCCAGCCCGAGCGCGCCAGAACGAAAGCATACTCAACTGAGCTTGCGCTCGCGTCCACCTGCCACTACAATAGAATTATCAGATCATCACGCATCTGCTTCACCCAGGCAAAGCGCACTGCACCGTCATCGCCCAACGCTGACAAATCGTCGCCGTCTGTGAATGCCCTCGCGCGATTGGCACTGGTGAAGCATCAGAGACAGGAGAACAAGGATGTCAGAGACCAAACTGAACGTGGGCATCATCGGCATCGGTTTCTGGGCGTTGACGCGGCACGCCCCTCGCCTGCAGACGATACCCGACGCCGAACTCGTGGCCATCGCGCGGCGCAACCCCGAGGCCCTCGCTGATGCGAAGCAAGCCCTCGGCGGGGAAGTGCAAGCCTACACGGACTGGCGCCAACTGCTCGATCATCCGGGTCTGGATGCGGTGATCGGCAGCACACCTCACCACGTCCGCGCACAGCCCACACTGGCGGCGCTCGACCGTGGTTTGCACGTCCTGGTCGAGAAGCCCATGGCGCTGGAAAGCGAAGACGCGTGGGCTATGGTCGAGGCCGCCGAGGAGGCGGACCGCGTCCTGATGGTTGGCTACAATATGCGGTGTGCCGGGCCGTGGCGCGCAGCCGCGCAGGCGCTCAAGGACGGCGCGTTGGGTACCGTGCGGCAGATCAGCATGGTCGCCCACACTAACTTCCGGTGGATTTGGGACCTGGAGGACATACCTGAGGACTTCCACAAGATGTTCGGCGTGCCGGAAAGTTTCCTCGGTGAGACGATGGAAGGCTACTGGCGACGCGACCCCACCAAAATGGGCGGCGGCGAGTTCGCCGATTCGGGCTCGCACTTCGTGGACCTGGCGCTGTGGTTGGGCGGGGCACCGGCAAACGAGGTCATGGCGCTGGGGGCGTCCGCCGGACTCCCAGTAGAGACGCACCTGGGCATCCAGGCGCACCTGGCTAACGATGTGCTCGTCTCCCTTTCCTGTGCGGATGGTGTGCCTGCCGGACCCCACCAGCTGACGGTCCACGGCGACCTGGGGACGATGACCGCCGAGCAGGCAGAGATGCACGGCAAGCCTGAGATCACGTTTCACACCACCGAGGGCCGGGAGAAGCTCAACGTGGATATCGCCGACACGACACCGACCGCGGCGTTCGTGGATACGGTACTCCGAGGCGCGCCCAACCTGTCGCCGCCCCGCGGCGCCGCGCACGCCGTCGCCTTCAGCGAAGCGGTCTACCGCTCGACCGCCGAACAAAGGATCGTCAAGGTCCAGTCCGCGCAGTAGAAGGCGCCGTTGATGGGGTGCACGCCCCAGCACAGGGCCGTCGGTGCGCCCCACCTGCTGTCGGTGTGCACCTATCCCGCGTGAGACTCACCATCCAAGTGCAACGTACTCAGCCATGAGCCTCGATTTCCAGCGACTTTGCGGCAGACAAACTCGCTCTAGGCCAGCTCCCTACGCAAGTGCGTCGCACTATGGTGGGGCGCACCGACGGCAGGTGCACCCCACCTGAATCGGACGACAGTCCTCACCGATGTGCGCCCCACTCACGCCCCGGGAGCATCTGCGACAAGCGCGTCGCATCGGGCACCGGTGGCGCACCAGTTGTGCACACCCTGAAGGCTGTGGTAGACTCAGGTCATCAGATTGACACGACCCATTCCTTAAGCAAGGAGAGAGTAAATCTATGGCTAAGAGCGAGAAGCGAAACGATCGTCCCAACGTCGTGGTCTTCTTCACCGACCAGCAACGCTGGGACACCACCGGCGTCCACGGCAACCCGCTGGACCTCACCCCGAACTTCGATCGTATGGCGATGAACGGCACGCACTGCTTCAACGCCTGCACCTGCCAGCCGGTCTGTGGCCCGGCCCGGGCCAGCCTGCAGACCGGACGGTACGCGCTGGACACCGGGGTGTGGCGCAACGGCCTCGCGCTGCCCGGGGAGGAACGCACTCTAGCCGATTACTTCAAGGAGGCCGGCTACACCACCGGCTACATCGGCAAGTGGCACCTGGCTGACGGCGATCCGGTGCGCAGGGAGCAGCAGGGCAACTACGACTACTGGCTCGGCGCCAACGTGCTGGAGTTCACGTCGGAGCCCTACGACACCGTGATGTACGACAAGGAAGGCCAGCCCGTCAAGCTACCCGGCTACCGCGTCGACGCCGAGACCGACGCCGTGATCCGCTACATCGATGAGCACCAAGACGAGCCCTTCTTCCTCTTCGTCTCCTACCTGGAGCCCCACCACCAGAACCGCATCGACGACTTCGTGCCGCCCGAGGGCTACCGCGAGCGGTACCAGAACCGCTGGATACCGCCCGATCTCGCGGCGCTCGGGGGCTCGACGCACCAGCACATCGCCGGCTACTTTGGCATTATCAAGCGGCTGGACGAGGCGTTGGGCCGCATCCTCGACGCCCTCAAGAGCCTGGGGCTCGACGAGGACACCGTCGTCCTCTACACATCCGATCACGGCAACCACTTCAAGACCCGCAACAGCGAGTACAAGCGATCGTGCCACGAGAGCAGCATCCGCATCCCCACCGCGCTCATCGGCCCCGGCTTTGACGGCGGAGGACGCATCCAGGAGCTCGTCAGCCTCGTCGACCTGCCGCCGACGGTGTTGGACGCCGCCGGCATCGAGGTGCCCGCGTCGATGCACGGGCGCTCCATCCTGCCGCTCGTGCGCGGCGAGGCCCAGGATTGGCCCGAGGAGGTCTTCCTGCAGATCAGCGAGGCGCAGGTCGGGCGCGCGATACGGACGCACCGCTGGAAGTACTGCGTCTCGGCGCCGGACAAGCAGGGCGGTCGGGATCCCAGGAGCGACCACTACGTCGAGGAATCGCTCTACGATCTGCAGGCCGATCCCTACGAGCTGCACAACCTGATCGAATATGACGCCTACGACGAGGTCAAGGCCCGGCTGCGCGAGCGCCTGCTCGTCCGCATGGAGGAGGCCGGCGAGGAACGCCCCAGGATCAAGCCCGCCC
>JBNGDU010000249.1:0-1167 GCA_049975025.1 Anaerolineae bacterium | reverse complement strand
GAAATAGCCGTAGCCGACCGTGAAGAAGAGGTAGATGATCACGATGCCCCACCCCAGCAGGTTCAGACCGCCCGTCAGCTGGATAATCAGCGTCGCGATCAGCGCGATGGCATCGTAGACGAAGAGGTCGATGATGATCGCGCGTCGGGCCACGGAAGGTCCGGCATCTCTGGCGAACCAGGTGAGCATCAGGTTCCCCATAAGCGACGCGCCGTACTCCCTGGCTGTGAGCGCCGCCCCCGGGCCGAACGAGCTACCGAGAAGGTTCAGCAACGGCCCGGGCAGAAAGAGCAGAAGGGGTCCGAAGCCGAGGCACACGATGGCCTTGATGATCATCAGCGTCTTGAGTTGCATCCTGGTTCTCCTTTCAGACGAGTAGATACACAAGATTCAGGTACCAGCAGGTTGACAAGGATCGCGCCCTGACGCCCGTCGCATCCGGTGAGAGTGTCACCACGACGTCCTGATGCGCGCCGCGCGCCGTCAGTCCGCGATGGACTGACGGGCCGCGACCCTGAAGTCCTGTCAGGTGCTCGCTAGCACGACGGCAAAGACCAGGACCGCCTCGTCGCCCACGGCGCGCGAGACGTGACCCTCTCCCCAGGTGTCCTAAAGCAGGAGCACGCTGCCGACGGGGAAGCGACGTGTGCTGCCGTCGCCCGCGGTGATTTCGTATTCACCCTGCAGCGTGCAGAAGACCTGGCGCTGAGGCGCGGGGTGCGGGGCTTCGCCGTCCCACCCCGCAGGGACCCCCACCCAGAGGCTCTGCGCCGCCGGCAGGAACGGGGCGACGTTCAAGGGCGCCGCCGGTGGCGCGAAGTCCGTCGGCGTGAGCGAAACCTCCAGGTCCTGGAAGTGGGACACACCGTCGTTGTCCGTGTATAAGCGAGTGTAGTTCGCGTGTTGCGTCGTGCCTCCTAACCGAAGGTAGACCATGGGCGCAGCCCGAGGCCTAGAGATCGGGCGCCCCGAGAGAATTCAGATCCCATAGAGCCGCGTCGCAAGCTAGGCCACCTCGAGCAGAAGATCCACCAGCTTCTCGGGTTCTGTGAACATCGGCGTATGTCCGGTGTCGAGCTCTCGGTAGCGCCAATCGTCGGAGCTCCTCGCTGTCTCCGCGTCTCGATCTATGGGAACGTGGACTGGGTTCTTTACCTGCGTGCAGTA
>JBNGDU010000248.1:0-11496 GCA_049975025.1 Anaerolineae bacterium | reverse complement strand
CCCAGCTCGACCTCAGTGGCGAGGTAGATGATAAAGACCACGTCGGCCTTCCCGATCAGGGGGTTGAAGTGTCCCATCCACGTGACCTTGCCGGTCCGCCCCCCGATCTCCTCGCGGAGCTCTCGCCGGACGAGGATCTCCAGATCGTCACCGTCGAAGTCGTGGCTGCCCCCGGCGGGGACCTCCCAGATCCAATCATCGATAGTATAGCGGAACTGCCGGATCAGCACAATTTCCCGTTGCACCGTGACCGGGACCACGACGACGACGGGGCTGAACTCGACGTAGCTGTAGGACTGCCGCTCCCCGTCGGGCCTGATCAGCTCATCCTGGCGCACCTGGAAGTACCGGTTGGCGAACGGGCGATGGGTGTGGCGCAGGCGCCAGCCCAGGCGCTCAGCGTTGGGCTTGTCCATCAGAGTGCGATCCGCAGTCGGTCGAAGAGCGGGATTCCCAACAAGACCGTGCGTCGCACCGGGTCCGCGGTCACGACATTGTAAGCCTCGCCGTCGACCTCGATCGCCCGTGGCGCGCGGCGGAGTCCGTTGATCGTGAGCTCAATGTGCTCGTAAGGCGGCGTGTAGGCGCCCTCCCGCAGCCAGTCGATGCTCAGCGTCTCGCCGTCCCGCTCCATGACAAAGCGGCTCAGCCTCTGGTCTCCTTCGAGGTAATCCATTCCTTCGCCTGCGTCCTCGTAGAGCTCGCTCACGGCTTGGCCTGGCGCTGACAACGGATAGACGCCGAGCCGGAGGAACTTGTCCTTGCGCTGCTCGACGCTTGCCCCAATCTCGCCCATCGTCAGGACCGTGCCCTCGCGCACGTAGAGCGGCATGGATTCGAGCGGGGCGAAGGCATCCGCGACATGGCCTCCGCGCAGAGCCTGATGGGTCCAGAACTCATACCAGGTCCCGGGCGGCAGGACGACATTTCGCTTCTCCGCGCCGGCCTCGAGGATGGGCGCGATCAGCAGGCTGTCGCCGCAGAGGAAGGCGTCGTCCACGTCCCACAGGGCGACCGCGGTCGGGTCGGCCCACGCGAGCGGTCGCACCATCGGCCACCCACGGGCCGTCATCTGCCACAGAGCCGTGTAGAGGTAGGGCAGCAGCTCGTAACGCAGCTCGATAAAGCGGCGGACGATGCTCAGGTAGGGCTCGCCGTAACTCCAGGGCTCTTGGTCGGGATAGTTAAGGGCGGTGTGGGCGCGGAAGAAGGGCATGAAGGCCGCCATCTGAATCCATCGGGTGAAGAGCTCGCCGCTGGGCGTGCCGATGAATCCCCCGACATCCGGACCGGTGAAGCCCAGGCCCGACAGTCCCAGCCCCATCACCATCGGCATCGTCAGCCGTAGCGCCTCCCAGGTGCTCTCGTTGTCGGCTGTCCAGGAGGTAGCATAACGTTGGACACCGGCCCAGCCGGCGCGGGTGATGACGACCGAGCGCTTCTCCGGGCGCAGGGCGGCGAGCCCCTGCCGTGTGGCGCGGACCATGAGCATGCCGTAGACGTTGTGGGCCTCGCGGTGGTTGCCGCCGCGGCCCTCCATACTATGGCGCAGCGTCTGGGGTAGGGTGCTGTCGCCGCGCTGCGCGAAGGCCGCGGGCTCATTCATATCATTCCAGAAGCCGGCGATGCCGGTGTCCAGGAGGGGCTTGTAGAGCTGGCCCCACCAGGCGCGCGCCTCGGGGTCCGTGAAGTCGGGGAAGGCGCTGTCGCCGGGCCAGACCGGTGCGTGAAAGATCTCGCCGTCGGGCATAGTGCAGAAATGCCCTGCCGCTTTGCCCTCTCGATAGACCCGGTAGTTGGGGTCACGCTTGATGCCGGGATCGATGATGGTGACGAGCTTGATGCCCTGTTGACGCAGGTCGGACGCCATCTCAGCCGGCGTGGGGAACCTATCGGCATCCCACGTGAAGCACCGGTAGCCGTCCATGTAGTCGATGTCAATGTGGACGGCATCGCACGGCACCTGGTGCTGCGCGAAGTCACGGGCCAGCTTGCGGACCCGTTCTTCGGAGTCGTAAGACCAACGGCTCTGCTGGTAACCGAGCATCCAGAGGGGCTGCATCGCGTGGCGCCCCGTGAGCTCGGTATATCGAGTCATCAGATCCGGCGGTGAGCCGGTCGCGAAGTAGTACCGCAGCTCGCCATCCAGAAAACGGTGATCGGCGACATTGGGCGCGCTACCCGCCATGTCGAACTCGCCGTAATACGGGTTCTCGTAGAAAGTCAGGTAGGTCTCCGCTCCCGCGGATGTCGGGACCACGCCGAGGTAGACCGGGATGTTCAGGTTGATGGGATCGTCGCCGTCGGCATAGCCGGCGGGGTCGGCGTTCCACATCACGTGGGTTCGCCCGCGGCGGTCCCAGGACGTCGCCTTCTCGCCCAGGCCGTAGAGGCGCTCTCCCTTGGCGAGCGCGGTGCGGTGGCGCACGGGACCCGCGTCAGCGGTCCTGCCGTGCGCGACGTCGACGTCGGCGCGGAGCAGCCTGCCCGCGGGGTCGGCGAAGAAAAGCTGCGCCGTGGCAAGCCGCAGGCCGATGATCATCTTCGCGGTGACGAGGAAGTAGGCTTCTTTCTGTTGGATGGTCTCGAAAGCCGGTACCGACCAGGCCGATAGCGGCTTGGCCACCGCGTAGGGCAGTGGCTCGGGCGCGGGATGGCGCCCGTTGGGTGTGGGCAGATACCGGACGCGCACCAGATCCGGCGCGAAGAGCGTGATCTCCACGGCGCCATGAGCGGTCTCGGCAACGGCGCCGCGCTCCGTGGGACGGATCATCTGCACCGATCCTGGATGGATCCAGCGGTCGGGCCACGGCGTGTGGCGACCGACCAGGGATCGGAGCAACGCCGAAAGGCGCGGCAAGCCCCGCCGGGGCTTACCCTTCGGAGTCCAAGCTGCCTCGGCCATCGCCTTGCGATGGCGGTAGGTGATGGCGCCCCGGACGGCAGTCGGGCTGAGGGTGGTGAGTGTTCTCGATAGATCCTGCAGCATGGTTGGCATAGTGGTCCTCTCGCGGTCTCCGGAAAACGATCAGGGTGGCTCTGCGACCTTATCGATGAAACAGACCTTTCAGAGAAGGGCTCTCGTTGGCGAGACGGATCCCCGCCTCTAGCTTGGCCGATCCTGTCCGGGCGGTGTTGATCACACGTCGAGAACCCATTGTGCCACAGAGAGGTAGATAAACAACCCGGTGGCGTCCACCAGTGTGCTCATGAGCGGGCCGGAGATCAACGCCGGATCGACGCCGATCAGCGACGCGAAGAGCGGAAGCAGCGATCCGATGCTGCTCGACCAGAAGACGATCACCCCGATGGCTAGCCCGATGGTGAGACCGAGGGCGGGATTACCGTTGAAGGTCCAGGCTCGCAGGAAGCCGGCGACCCCAACCAGTAGGCCCAGCAGCAGCCCGACCTGGACTTCGTGCCAGAGCACCCTGAGCGCATCCCGCTTCTCCACCTCACCGACGCTCAAGGCCCGGATGATGGTGGAGGTGGTCTGCGAACCCGCGTTACCGCCGGTGCCGATGAGCAGCGGAATGAAGAAGGAGAGCGTGACGTTGCGGGCGAGGGTGCTCTCGAAGAGCTCCAGGACGTTGGTCGTGATCATGCCGGTGACAAAGAGCAGGAGCAGCCAGCCGACGCGGCGCCGGGTGACCTCCCACGCCGAGGTGAGCAGATAGGGTTTTTCCAGCGGAGCAGAACCACCCAGCCGTTGGATATCCTCCGTCGCCTCTTCCTCAAGGACGTCAATCACGTCGTCGACGGTGATCACACCCGAGAGGCGGTCGTTCTCGTCCACGACCGGTAGGGCCGTGAGGTCGTAGCGGCTCATCAGGAGCGCGCACGCCTCCTGATCGGCGTCCAGGGGGGCGGAGACAAACGACCGGTCCATCAGGTCCTCGATCTTGGTCTTGGGGTCGGCCCTGAGGATTTCGATAGCGCTCACGACACCGACCAACTTACCCGCGCGGTCCACGACGAAGTAGTAGAGGTACTCCTTCTCCGTCTCCCATTGCCGGATCGCCTCCAATGCTCGATCCGCCCACATCTCATTGCCGAGCGCCAGATACTCGGAGGTCATCAAACCACCGGCGGTCTCGTCAGGATGGAGGAGCAACGGGCTGATCTCCTCGAAGGAGTCCATCAGATGTAGGACGCTGACGGCCTCTTCGGCGTCCAGGTCGCCCAACAGGTCGGCGGCCTCGTCAGGCTCCATCTCGTCGAGGATATCGGCGAGGTGCTCAGCCGGCAGCCACTTGGCGACCTCGGTGACCTCTTCGTCCTCCAGCTTCTCCAGGATGTCGGCGATGTCCTCGAGGGGCAGCCCCTGGAGGACCTGGCGCTGTTTGTCGGGATCGAGTTCGCCGAAGATCTCCGCTTGGTCGGCGGGCATCAGCGCTTCGATGATGATCTGGGCCTTCCGAACCTCGCCGCGCTCCAGCAGTACGTCGATGCGCTCGAATATCTGATCAACCCAGGCGTCCCGTGTGATGTCTTTCGTCTCCATGGTTCCTCCTCTAATGGGCTTCAGACACGCACACAGGGCTACAGCCGACGCTGTAGCCCTGTGATCACCTGGATGGGAGGCTTGACATCAACGCCGTCTGTAAGCGTATGCGTGCTGGGGTAGAGGTCCGCGACGACGACTTGGAGGCTGCCCGCCCTCTCCCTTGCTGATATCCTGTTCGTTCATACCGGTGGTGTTTATGGGGTAGAATGACCGTCCATCTTGAATGGGCGTTGCCGACTTCTGCATGGTAATACCGGTTGGCGTGGTGTCAACCGCAGAGTAGGTCGCAACTAGGGCAATCGCATCTAAGGCTCAAAGCCCCGTCCTCGGGGCGACCTGAGCACAGGATGGCCTTTGCAGCGGGGCTTTTCGCACCGAAACCGCCCCCGAGACGGGGGCTACGAGCCTCCAGATCCAAATGCAATTGCCCTGAGGTCGCAACCACCTGGCCAAACTGGACAGTTCAGCCTACGTAGGTTGACCTCCCGGGCGTCTCGGGAGACGTTGTCGCCGTCGGGTCCGCCCTATGGTCCCGGAACCGTAACGAAAGGCGACCACGCGTGTTGGAATGCCTAGAGGGGGCATTTAGTACATTGCTTTTCGAGCACACCCGGCTTGGCTTTGCGCCCTCGTCTCACTGCAGTATAATCGTCACATTATGACCATCTCATGCGCTATGAATCATCGGTGTATCTTAGGGAGGACTTATCATGCCAGGCACACTGCGTATCGTTCCGGCGGAGACCCCGGCTGAGCGTCGGGCCTTCATCCATTTCCAATGGGAGGTCTACAGGGGCGACCCGTATTGGGTGCCGCCGCTGCTCTCTGAGCGTGAGGAGTTTCTGGATCCCGAGAGACACCCCTTTCATGAGCATGCCAAGGTGCGCTACTTCACGGCGCGGCGTGACGGCAAGATCGTAGGTACCATCGCCGGGATCGTCAACGAGCGCCATAACGAGTACTGGAACGACAACGTGGGCTTCTTCGGCCTCTTCGAGGTGCTCCAGGACGAAGAGGCGGCCCACGAGCTGCTTCGCACGGCGGAGGCCTTTGTCCACGACGAGGGCCGGGACGCGATCCGCGGCCCGATGAACTTCTCGACGAACGAGGAGTGCGGCATGTTGGTCGACGGGTGGGACGGCGCGCCCGTGATCATGATGACCTACAACCCTCGCTACTACGTCGACTACATCGAGGACGCGGGCTACGTCAGCGCCCAGGACCTCTACGCCTATCTCAGCGACCTGCGCGGCGTCCGCCCCGACGGGACGGGGTTCAACCCCAAGGTGTTGCGGGTCGCAGAGCGCGTCCGCGACCGGACGGACGCTGAGATTCGCACCATTGACATGGGCGACTACCACCGCGACGCGGGCTTCTTCAAGGAGGTCTACAACCAGGCGTGGTCCAAAAACTGGGGCTTCGTCCCGCTCACCGACGCGGAGCTAGACCACGAGATCAAGTCGCTCAAACCGGTGATCGATCCCGACACGGTCTTCTTCGCCTTTCACAACGGCCAACCGATCGCGGCGGGGCTCCCGCTGCCGGACCTCAACCAGGCGCTGAAACTGGCCTATCCCCGCCCCGGTGTCCCTGAGTGGTGGACCATGCTGAAGATGCTCTACCATTGGAAGGTGCGTAAGGTCGTGACGACGATGCGCGCCTTCGCCGGTGGCGTGATCGAGGAGTACCGAGGCCGCGGTCTTCACGCGTTGATCGCTGTGGAGACGATGAAACGGTGTGTGCCCGCCTACAAAGATCTCGAGTTCTCGTGGGTGCTGGAGAGCAATGCAGCGATGCGCGCCACCGCCAAGAATCTCGGCGGCCAACGGTACCGAACTTACCGGATCTACGAGAAGGCGGTGTAGGCTCGCCGCAACGCGCCAATCCGTTCGTAGTAGGCACGGCCCCCACACAGTGGGGCTAGTGCCGTCTCTCACATTGAAACAACGGCACTGAAGTGCCGACTACAAACATTCCGTGCCGACTGCAAACCTTTCTGCCGCTATTAGATCAGTACTTCCGCACCACGGGGCGGTAGGAGCCGGGCTGGCGGGCCAGCATGATCTGGCTCTCCTCACGGCGATGGCGGACCTCGTCGAGGTCGAGGCGCACGACGACGTAGCCCTCCTCGGGTTCCTCGAGGGCTGCCAGCACCTCGCCGGAGGGCGCAAGGACGGCGCTCTGTCCGGCAAAGGTGTAGGAGGGCTCCTCGCCCACCCGGTTGGCCGCTGCGATGAAGATGTCGTTCTCGTAGGCGCGCGCCACAAGTAGCGTCCGCCACATATCCACCTCTTTCATCTGCCACGCCGCCGGCAGCAGGATGATCTCCGCGCCCTCCAACATCAGGCTGCGCGCGACCTCGGGGAAGGTAAGATCCCAACCGGTCATGATGCCCAACATACCGATCTCGGTCTCGATGGGCCGGATGCGGTAGCCGGGGCGGAAGACGAGCCGCTCCTCAGCGGGTAGGTGAACCTTGCGATAGTCACCGGCTACCTCCCCGTCGGGCGCGATCAACACCGCGCCGTTGTACAGCACCGTCTCCACGTCCTCCTTGATCGCCATGCCGATCAAGACGTAGACGCCGAACTCGGTCGCGTGCTGTCCGAGGATGTTGGTCACCGCGCCGGGCACGCGCTGCGCCATCTGGGCGAACCTCGCGCCACCCTCATAACCGGTGACGGAGAGCTCGGGGAAGACGATGATATCGACGGGCTGCTCCGTGGCGACCCGGGCAATGGTATCGGCCATCTTGCCGACGTTATCCTCCATCTTGGTCAACGCCGGCTCCATCTGTACAACCGCAACGTTCAACTCGCGCATCCTCTACTCCTTCGAAGTGGGAACATAATGACTTGACCTGACTAGGGCGACGGTGGGTGTGGAGATCTGTCTAGCCGCGATGACCCCTCACCACTTTGGGCGCCGCATAAACGTGAGAATTGAATTGAGGGCAGGGGGGAGCTCCGAACCGACCTTGAGCTCCTCCTCCGTCTCGGGATGACGCAACTCCAGCATACTCAGGTGGAGGAAGATCCGATCCGGCAGCATCGTCTGTCGGTGGGAGCCATAGACGCGATCCCCCACAATCGGGAAACCATACCACGACAGGTGAACCCGAATCTGGTGCATGCGTGAGGACTGGGGCTCGACGTAGACTAGGGTGTAGTCGCGCGGGCCATCTTTGTAGTGCTGCTGGGCGCGCACGTAGGTCGTCGCAGGACGTCCCTCCCGTGCCACAGCCAGTCTCCGCCGCGCCCGCTTGACGTTCCCGATCGGTTGCTCGATCGTGTATTCACCCTCGAGGTGGCCTTCCACCAACGCCGTGTAGATCTCGGTGACCTCCTGGCGCTTCACCGACCGCCGGAGCTCGCGGTAGTAGGCCTCACTCTTCCCGGCCAACACCAGGCCCGAGACGTCCTCTCCCAGCGTGGTCACCACGCCGGCGCGATTGACGCCGCCGACGTGAGCCATGTCGGGATAGCGCTCGGCCAGTAACTGCGGCAACGTTGCCTGGTTCGGATCTCGGGAGCGACGCACAGGGATGCCGGCCGGTTTGTCGGCGACCAGGATCGCGTCGTCCTCATACGCAATGGAGATGGTCAAACCGGGGGCCGCCGATGGTGTGGGCGCCGGCTCGAGCTCGGGCAGGTCAACGACGACTTCGTCATCCGGGCTCAGCCGCTGGCCCGGCTTCCGGGCCTCGACGCCGTTGACGACGACCGCGCCTTCGCGGATCAGCCGGCGAATGCGGGCCCCATCGAGATCATCCCAACGGCGGGCCAGAAGCTGGTCAAGACGGGTGGGGGTCGTCACGTTCAGTGTGTGTTTTTCAGGCATGGGGAAACTCCCCGTCCGTCTCGGCAAAGTAAGAATCGATGAGCAGAATGAAGACGCCGACGACAATGGCCGAGTCGGCTAGATTGAAGACAGGCCACGTGGCGAAGGGCCAGAAGTTGACGTCGATGAAGTCGACGACGTAGCCGCGCAGGAAACGATCCAAAACGTTGCCCAAAGCGCCGCCGGTCACCAACCCCAGCGACATGTGCACCCAGAGGTCGGATGCGGGTAGGGTTCTGAAGAAGATGAAGATGCCGGCCACCACGACGAGTGATAGCACGGTGAATAGCAGACCTAACCCCGGGAAAAGCCCGAAGGCCACCCCGGTGTTCTCCACAGATGTGAACGACAGCACCGGCGCCAGCCAGGGGAAGAGGTCAACAGGTCGATAAAGCGGCAGATTGGCGACGACCCACGCTTTGGTGAGCTGATCTAGAATTAGGACGATCACCGCGCCACCGTAGAAGAGGAGCTGACTGAGGCGAACGAGCCCCACACCAGTGTAGCCGTGATCCACGGTCAAATCAGTGCCGTCCGCGATTTGATCGGCAGGGACAGCCGCTGGGTTACTGTCGGCACCAACCGGCACGCCGGCACGATCTGAGACGCCGGCTCGCCCTGGGATGCTTACGATGTCGGACTCACCCGACGTCATCGACGAGTTTCACCACGCGGACCCTCTCGCCTGGACTGGCACTCTAGGCAGCGACGGGCCTCCGGCACTGCCTCAAGGCGGGCCAGGTCGATGGGAGCGCCGCACGACTCACAGAGACCGTAGGTGCCGTCCTCGAACTTCTCCAGGGCGTGTTCCACGTCGGCTAAAGAGTTTTTCAGTTGCCGCGACAGCGAGACGTCTCGGGCCTGTTGAAAGACCTCGGTACCGGCATCGGCCATGTGGTTACTGTAGCCCACGCCCTCTTCCTGAACGCCTTGCTGAGTGTCTTCGATCTGAGATGTCAACTTCTCCCGGTTTTGCTGAAGCCGCTGCTTCAAATCTGCATATGTAACTGGCATACTACCTCTCTTCACCTCAATTGTGAATGGATTCTACTCAAGTCCGGTAGAAAGACAAGGCAGCGTGTGCGCCGGGCGAGCTGCCGGACAGTCACTCGGCTCACGGATCGACATAGATGAACACAGATTCTAACTTTGTCATTTATCCTTCTGTAATCTCTTTGTAACCGCGCTGGGGCAATGCCAATATACAATGAAGATGGAAACCGGGCGCCGATTTCATAAAGTGGTATACTGGTTCAAACTCGTTGCATACTCCAAGCAACCATATCAGTTCCTAAAGGAGGCAACAATGAAAAGGGTACGTCTCTCGCTAGTTTTGGCCTTCGTGATGCTCCTGGGGCTTCTACCCCAAATCGCCGGAGCGCAAAGCCCGAATGTCTACACCTCGGTGACGATCAGTGACATTACCTCGGGTGCGCCGGTCGTGGGCGGTGTCTTTACCACCGACGTGAGCTTGTCGGTGACTAACAACACTACCCCAAAGGTCGGCATTATGGGCATCGATCTCTGGATACGCTATGTGCCTTCCATCGTGGGCGTCGATGACGCGGACGACAACCCCGCCAACGGGACTCAGGTGAGCGTCTCCAATCAGTTCTTCGGTAGCTCGGTCATCGTCGTGGCCAACGAGGTGACCACCTGCCCGGCGGGCGGTCGCTGTGTCCACCTAGCGCTGACCCATACCGGCTCGCCGATCACGGATCGCAGCGGCAAGATCGCCACGATCACCTGGGCCGGCCTGGCTGCGGGCAACGCCAACATCCGGGTCCTCACGGATCCTGGGGAGACGGTTTTGGCCGACAAAGACGGCAATGAAATACCCATCAACAGCACCACGTCACCGGCGATCAACATCGTCGAGGCCGGCTTCATCCGCGGGCGCGTCGAGCGGCAGGGCACCAAAACCGACCACGCTGACACCCTGATCACGGCCTACAACACGGGCGGCGCTGTGGTCACCACCACGACGACGATCGCCGACGGGACCTTCACCGTGACGGTGCCCGCAGGCGGTACCTATTTGGTGCAAGCGATGTATAATGGGTACTTGAAGACACAGAAGAGCAGTGTCTACGTCGTAGGGGGTACCATGAATCTGGGGACCACCAAGCTCTATGGCGGTGACGTCAACGCCGACAACAACGTCAACATCCTGGATATCGTAAGTATCATCAACCGCTTCGGCACCAGCGCGGCGGACGCGACGGAGCCAACTGACATCAACGATGACCTCACGGTCAATATTTTTGACCTGACCATCGCGGCAGGTAACTTCGGACGCTACGGCCCTGTCAACTGGTGATCGCGGCATCGGGCAGCCTGGTTAACTTGGGAGGGCACGAAATATGAATAGAACTACGAGAACATCGCTGCACATCGTCACACTCCTGGCTATGCTTGGGGCTATCTTCGGCGCATACGTATCGCCTGTCCGCGCGCAGGACGCCGTCGTGAAACTCAGCCCGTCCGCAGCCAGCGTCAACGTCGGAGACACGGTTGTGGTCAACGTCACGATTGAGAACGTGAGTAATCTCTTCGGGGCGGAGTTCCACATCAACTTCGACACGGCCTATCTGGAGGTCGTCGACGCCGATAGCGGCACGGAGGGCGTTCAGATCGGACTTGGTGACTTCCTGAGCCCTGATTTCATCGCCACCAACACCGCGAATAACACAACGGGGGTCATCGACTTCGGCGTTGCGCAGATGGCACCTCACGGTGCTGTCAGCGGGAGCGGAACCCTGGCGACGATCACCTTCCGCGGCAAGGCCGGCGGCACTGCCAACGTGATCTTCACGTCGGTGCTGCTGTCCGACCCCGGCGGAACGGAGATTCCCTCGTCCGCACAGAACGGCACTGTGACGGTAGCCGGTGGCGCGCCGACAGACACGCCGACGCCCACCGCCACGGCAACTGGGCCGACGCCCACGCCGACCGCCACCAGCACCGCACCTACAGCGACGGCCACCGTGCCCGCAGCGACCAAGACCCCACCCTCGTCCTGTACGATTCAGGGCTACCATTCTGTGCGCGCAGGTGAGACGCTCTACTCGATCGGGCGCGCCTACGCGACGCGACCGAGTATGATTGCTGCCTGCAACGGCATCGTGAATCCCAGCAAGATCTACGTG
>JBNGDU010000247.1:9604-11559 GCA_049975025.1 Anaerolineae bacterium | reverse complement strand
GTACAGGAGTTCGTGTTCAATATCAATGTGCCGACTCGTGTGGGCTTCCAGACGCCGTTCACAAACCTGACGATGGACCTGACGCCGCCCTCTACACTGGCGGATGAGCCGGTGATCGTGGGGGGGGAGGTGAAAGACGCCTCCTACGGTCAATTCCAAGAAGAGATGGACCTGATCAACCGAGCTTTCGCCGAAGTGATGCTCGAGGGCGATGCAAGGGGACGGGTCTTCACGTTTCCGATCCCCACTTACAACATCAGCGAGGACTTCAACTGGGAGAACCCCAATCTCGCGCCGATCTGGGCGATGACGGCCCGCTACGGTATTCCCTACTTCGCCAATTTCGTTAACAGCGACATGAGCCCAGAAGACGCGCGGAGCATGTGCTGTCGCTTGCGTTTGGACAATCGGGAGCTGCGTAAGCGCGCGGGCGGACTCTTCGCGGCGGCGCCGCTGACCGGCTCGGTCGGCGTGGTGACGATGAATCTGGCACGTCTGGGCTATCTCTCGCGCAACGAGCGTGACTTCCGCGAGCGTCTGCTGCGCCTGATGGAGATCGCAGAGACGAGCCTGGAGATCAAGCGCAAGATGCTGGAATCACTGACCGATCGGGGACTCTACCCCTATAGCAGGCATTATCTGCGAAACGTCAAGGCGCGCGCGGGTGAGTATTGGAACAACCACTTCTCGACGATTGGTTTGAACGGAATGCACGAAGCCTGTCTCAACTTCTTGGGCGTCGGTATCGATCATCCCGATGGGAAGGCGTTCGCGATTCGGACACTGCAGTTCATGCGTGAGGTGCTAACGCGCTTTCAGGAAGAGACGGGCAACCTCTACAATCTGGAAGCCACGCCGGCGGAGGGAGCGACGTTCCGGTTGGCGCGAGCCGACAAAGAGCGCTATCCCGAGATCCAGACGGCCGGCACGGACGCTGCCCCTTACTACACCAACTCGACCCACTTGCCTGTTAACTTCAGTGATGACCTGTTTGAGGTTTTGGACCACCAGGATGACCTCCAGACGCTCTACACAGGCGGAACTGTGGTGCACATCTTCTTGGGGGAACAGATCGATGACTGGCGACAAGCACGCCGGCTAGTTCGCACGGTGGCTGAGCAGTACCGGCTGCCATACTATACCTTGACGCCGACCTTCAGCATCTGTCCGGTGCACGGCTATATCGCCGGCGAGCATCGATACTGCCCCTACGAGCACACCGAGGAGGAGCTGGCGCGATTTGGCGTACGGGTTCGCGCGGTTGAGCCCGAGCGCGTTGTGGTGTGAGAATGGAAGCCTAATGTGGAAAGGGAGGTGAGTGAGATGACGGTGAAAGATGAGGTGTCCTCCACGCAGGAGGAAGGTGAGCTGAAAGTGCCCTGTGAGGTTTACTCCCGCATTGTGGGATATCTACGCCCCGTTCAGGCTTGGAACGACGGGAAGCAGCAGGAGTTTGAGGAGCGTAAGATGTTTGATCTGTCGACAACACAGGAGGACTCTGTCTAGGCTTTTGCGCGGTACTGTGGTCTTGGATTGAAGACGACCGGCGCGGCGCCCATCGGTGTCGCGCTGGTTGTATGCTTGGCGTGTACGCACCGGGCATCTTCCAGCCGAAATGTCATCCTGAAGGGGTTTAGCGGACGTCGTGGTATAATCGGACTCGTCGGCAGTGTTGAGCCCCGTACTCGGCTATGAAAAAGATCGCTAATCGACCCTACATCGCGCTACTCGTGGTTCTGCTGGTGGGTATCACCCTGCGGGTGGCATGGATCCGGCGAATACCTCCCGGACTCTATCGTGACGAGGCCTACACGGGTAAGGATGGGCTGACGACGCTCCGCGAGGGACCACGGCTGTTCTACCCTACCGCCTTCGGACGGGAGCCGCTTTTCACGTGGCTGGTAGCGGGATCAGTGGCGCTCTGGGGACCGACCCCCTTTGCCGTCCGATTTCCA
>JBNGDU010000247.1:0-9594 GCA_049975025.1 Anaerolineae bacterium | reverse complement strand
CTACCTGGCAGTGCGAGAGGTTTGGGATGAGTGGATAGCGGTGCTTTCCACGGCGGTGCTCTCTGTCACGCTGTGGCACGTGCTCTTCAGCCGGCTTGGGTTCCGAGCGGTGCTTGTTCCGCTCTTCGCGTCGCTTAGCGTTTGGCAGGTAGCGCGGGGTGTGAGGACACACCGGCTCAGGCATTGGGGTTTGGGCGGTGCGGCTGCAGGGGCTCTGCTCTACACGTATCCAGCAGCTCGCGCGGCGGTCATTCCGGCCTTATTGATGATCCTCTACACCCGGCGACGTGGGCATAGAGAAGATTCCCCCTCTCTGCACGAGGGCTTGTCCTTTGCGATCTCTGCTCTGCTCGTGATGGCTCCCTTCCTGATCCACGCTGCGGTCAATCCCGACGAGGTGCTGCAGCGCACGGGCAACGTCGCCAGCGTGTTCAATACCGACACTCCTTGGGCGATGCTCTGGGACAACCTGAAGGGCACGGTTGGGATGTTCTTTGTGCGCGGCGATTACCTGTCCCGCCACAACGTGCCGCTGCGACCGGTCTTCGATCCGGCGTTGGGTGCAGCGTTTGTGGTCGGCGTGGCCGTCGCCATCCGCCGATTTCGGTCGGACTATGGCGCGGCCTTCCTTCTGTTCTGGACAGGGACAATGTTGCTCCCAACGGTTCTGGCGGAAAAGGCGCCGCATTTCGTGCGGGCAATTGGCGTGTTGCCCTTTCTCGCCGTCTACCCGGCGCTGGGACTGGCCTGGATCTGGAGGTGGCTGAGCAGGCAATCTCGCGCGCTGGGCGACGCCATCGTCCTGGGCGTGTTGCTCGCGGGACTCGCTTGCACGACCTGGGCCTACTTCATTCGCTATCCAGAGGTGCCGGATCTCTGCTACCGGTTCGAGTGTGCGGGCACGCACCTTGCCTCCGAGGTCAACGTATATCTGGAAACTGGTTGGTCGGAAGGCTCCTGGTTCGCCGGGAGGGGAGCGGGGCGCAGCGATCGACAGGTCTTTGTCCAGTACCAGCTCTGGAAGGATGTAGTCAACGCTCACTATCTGATCCCTGACTCCCCGGGTTTTAACGTGCCCGGGGATCCTGCCATCGATTCTGCATTGCCCGATCCGCACCTGCCGATGATCTACTACGGTTGGTACAACCGCTACTATCCTGACTACTGGAAAGAGGACATGCGGCGCTGGCTTCCGCCTAATGCGCGCATCGAGCTGAGCGAGGGTCCTATGGCCGTCACCCACCAGGACAAAGAACCTCATCCGGCGTACCTCAAGTTCTTCGCTGAGCCCATGGCGTTGCCCGCCGAACGCCTCGCGGATCTTGACCACGGTCTCAGCCTGGTGAGCAGCTGCACGGAGGAAACGGACACCGGTTTGAGGGTGCGGCTCGTCTGGTATGCCGATGAGGTGCCACCGGTCGACTTCACGGTCTTTCTGCATTATGAGAGGAACGGCGAGATTGTGGCCCAGGCCGATAGTGAGCCCGGTTTGGGCTACTATCCAATGACCTCGTGGCGGCCCGGCGATCAGTTTGTCGACGAGCGGCACTTGTCGATCGGCGGGACGGGGCCTGGCGATCGCGTCTATGCAGGGCTCTATTTCTACTTGACAGGCGACCGCGTTCCGGTTCTCTCTGCAGCAACGGCGGTGGAGGATGACCGTATCGAGCTCAGCTTGCGACCCTGTGTCGATGGTCTGGTTCCCAGCGCCCGTTCGGGCACTGGGTCATAGCGCTCTCGATTCTAGGCCGATCGTGCGTAGGCAACTTGGCAAAGACACGCCCTTGCCCAGCGCCCGATTGCCTGGGCGCTACGCGGTCTGTGGATTCAGTGATGAGGCTATCACCTCGGCCACACAGAGCGCTTGTCTCAGTGCACCTAATCAGTGCGCTTCGAAAGGAAAGGTTTGCGGAGCTATGGTTTCGAAAGAGAGATCTGTTTTCACCGCGTTGTTTGTCACGTTCGGACTCGCCAGTCTGATTTTGGCGATGATCCATCTGTCACGGGGCCCGGCTGGGCTTGTCGAAGCCGCCGGGGCTGCCCCGGACGCTTCCGAGGAGGTATACATCCCGGCAGGGGAGTTTCTGATGGGGTGTGCTGCCGATATCTGGTCACGCTGTGACCTAGACACCCAGCCCATGCACGCCGTCTACCTCGATGCTTACTACATAGACAAGACCGAAGTCACGGCGTCACAGTACGTCGAATGTGTGGCGGCGGGCGTCTGCCCGGAGCCGGAGTACAAGGGGGCCTCTCTTGACGTATTCGACGTAAGTTCGACCAATCCCTATCCGATCACCCATGTCACCTGGGATCACGCTGACACCTATTGCCGCTGGGCGGGCAAGCGCCTGCCCACGGAAGCTGAATGGGAGAAGGCGGCGCACGGACCGAGTTGGCAGATCTATCCGTGGGGCACCGAAGCGCCCACGTGTGAGCTCCTGAACTTCAACCGTTGTGAGGGCAGGCCTATGCCGGTGGGTAGTTATCCCGAAGGCGCCAGTCCGTATGGTCTCCTGGATATGGCGGGCAACGTCCGTGAGTGGGTCAGCGATTTCTACCGAAGAGACTACTACTCAAGATCCCCTTATTTCAACCCTCAAGGTCCTGAGGAGGAGATCACGGTCGGCGAGCACCTGCTGAGAGGGGGATCTTGGAAAGATGACTTCGGCGGCGTCACGACGTGGATCCGATTCGATGAGGCTGAGACTCACTACATTTACAAGGCGGGATTCCGCTGTGCGCGGTCGGCTACAGGAGGCGGCACCCCTACGCCTACGCTCACGCCGACGCCGACGCCAACCCCCACGCCCTATGCCGCCCAGACGCTCGACGACGAGGGCGGCGCCGTTTGGCTGGCGCGGCCGGAACGGCTAGCGTTCCTCGAAGTGGCGCCCAGGTCACTCACGCAGACGACGGAGATCACACTGACCTACAGCGACCTGCCGGTGTCGCACGCGCTGAGCGGCATCGACCACGCCTTCCGAATTCAGGCCGAGTCCGGTGCGCCTGGAAGCGTGTCCGCACAGGATAGGTTGGTTGCCCCGGCGGCGGTTTTGGTGACCTTCCCAAGCCACACGACTCTGATCTCGGGCACAGTGAACCTCTATCGACTGGACGGCGGGACTTGGATCACGGATGGGATCACGCTCATCGAACAGGGCATGAACTACCTTCACGCCCGCATCGACTACGCGGGTGTCTACGCGATTCTGGGGCGTACAAACCGCCTCTACTTGCCGATGACGACAAGATGATGCTGGTCAGTTTACGGTAAACCATAGGCGGGGAGACTTGGTGATAGGTCTGGGGATGGGCTAGCCTGGTCTGCCGGCTCGGAGGTCAAGATGGATATTCGAGGATGGGTTCGTACGTCACTGATCGACTTTCCCGGACATATTGCTACGGTCTTGTTCACAGGTGGATGTGACTTCCGGTGCCCGATGTGTCACAACGCCGATCTCGTTCTGAAGCCGGGAGCCCTGCCGGCAGTGGCTCCGGAGGACGTCTGGAGATTTCTCTCACAACGGCAGGGCAAGCTGACGGGCGTGGTCGTCACGGGTGGAGAACCGACCCTTCAGCCCGATCTCGGCGACTTCCTGCGAGCGGTGCAAGACCTGGGCTACGCCGCCAAGCTTGACACTAACGGTTACCGCCCTGACGTACTCGGCAGGTTGCTTGAAGCTCGATTGCTGGACTACGTTGCCATGGACATCAAAGCGCCGCCGGAAGACTACGCGCGCCTTGCCGGCCTGCCGGACCTGGACCTCGCGAGAATAGAGACCTCGATTGAGCTTCTCTGCCAGGGCGATATATCCTACGAGTTCCGCACGACCGTTGTGCCGGGTCTGCTCAAAGACGATGACATCGACGCCATCGCGCGATGGCTGGCGTGTAAGGGTGACCGTGCTACTGTTCGCTATCATCTCCAACAGTTTCGAAGCCTCCATACCCTTGATCCGGCGCTCGCCTCAGCAGTACCCTATACCGTTCAGAGACTACAGGAGATGGCGAGTCGAGCACGGCGGTGGCTGGACCGCGTGAGCGTGCGGGGCATAGGTAGCGACGAATAGCGACTGACGAGGCGTGGGTGACATCCTGCGTCTGAGGCATAGGGGAGTTATCATGGCGTGGAACTTTGTGCGGCCCACCAGCGTCTATGATATGAAGCTCACAGTATCGGGATTCATCGTGCCGTTATCCGGGCGCCTCCTCAGTCGGTTGAGCTCCATCTGAGCTTCCGGGAGGGGAGTGCAGGAAGGAGCATCCTATGTCGCGCAAAGGTCGGATTATCTTTGTCGTAGCTCTTCTGATCATCGGATTGCTTGGCGGTTTGATCGCCGGCGCTGTCTATGTTGAGGGTCTGCCAGAGAGGCTAAGCCAGCACGAAACCATTGTGTTAGGGCAGGATCGGCTTGTGCCGGGTAGCTCCGCCGCGATGCGCGTTATCGTGCGCGATAGCCGTGATGCCGCACCGTTGGAGGACGCCGCGGTAAAGGTGCTCATGAAGCCGGCTCAGGGGGGCGCAGCTCAAGCGCAGACCGTCTTCGAGGGCCGGACCGACACGTCGGGTACGCTTGATGTGGCCTTCAAGGTGCCCGACGGTGCCAAGCTCAACCAGGTGCTGATCGTGGAGACGCGATCGTCGCTGGGCACCGATCGAATGGAGAAGCACGTCACGCTGATCCGTGACTACCGTCTGTTGGTGACAACGGACAAGCCCCTGTATCAGCCGGGTCAACTGATCCACGTTCGCGTGTTGGCTTTGGGGAGCTTCGATCACGTGCCAGCAGCCGAGCAGATGATCGAAATGTCCATCGCCGACGGGAAAGGCAACACCGTCTTCCGGAAATCACTTTCGACTTCGGATTTCGGCGTCGCCTCGACGGATTTCCAGCTTGCGTCGGAGGTCAACACCGGCCCCTACAAGATCACGGCTGAACTGGGTAATACGGTATCTGAGAAGACCCTGACGGTCGAGCACTACACGCTGCCCAAGTTCGACGTTGAGCTGGAGACGAACCGCGATTTCTACCGACCGGGCGAGCGTGTTGAGGGGACTCTGACGGCCCGGTATTTCTTTGGAAAGGACGTCGCCGGGGGGCATGTGATCATCGAAGGTTACACTTTTGATGTCACTCAGAATGTCGTCGTCTCGATCGAAGGTGAGACCGATGATGTGGGCCAGTTCAGCTTCTCGTTTGAGTTGCCGGACTACGTCGCCGGCACTGAGTTGGACGATGGCCTAGGGCGGTTCTATCTGGAGGCCAGGGTCACAGACTTGGCGCAGCACACGGAGGTGGGCAGGAAGTCCTTGCCTGTGGCACAGCAGGCACTTATCATCGACGCGATTCCCGAGGGTGGCCAGATTCGTCCCGGCGTCGAGAACATCCTCTACATCATCACAAGCTATCCTGACGGGTCGCCGACCGCATCGGAGCTCATGGTGCGTTTCCCCAACGCCAACTCAGAGGTGACAGCGCGGACGGGCGCCTATGGCTTGACCGAGGTCGGCTTTGTGCCGTCCACTAATCACGTCACGGTTCAGGTTGAGGCCCGCGATACTGCCGGTGCAGTCGGCGTGAGAGACTTCTATTTCGAGAGCGCCTGGACTGAGGAGGCCGTGCTGCTACGTCCGGACGCCGCGATCTACCGGGTGGGGGACACCATGGCTCTGACCATCCTGACCTCTCAGCCATCGGGCACGGTCTATCTCGACATCGTGCGCGAAGGGCAGACGGTGAGCACTCGTGCTGTGGATGTCCTCGACGGTCACGCCGAGTTGGGGGTTGACCTGTCTCCCGATCTCTACGGCACGCTGGAGCTCCACGCCTACAAGATCCTGCGCAGTGGCCACATTGTCCGTGATACGCGCCTCGTCGTGGTTGATCAAGCCGATGACCTCTCGGTTGATCTGTCGCCCGGTGCCGAAACCTACAGGCCCGGGGACGAGGCGACGCTGGAAGTGCAGGTGAGTGGTACGGATGGCGATGGGGTACGGGCCGCGCTGGGTCTAGCCATCGTCGATGAGTCGGTCTTCGGCCTAGTGGAGCAGGATCCCGGCTTCGCAAAACTCTACTTCATGCTGGAGCGGGAGTTGCTGGAGCCGAAGTACGAACTCCATGGCTTTAGCATTCCCGACATGATCAACGAGCCCTGTCCCGCCGACGGGCCTGACGAGGTCTGCCCGGCGCCTTTGATCGAGGCACGCGCGAGTGCGGGGAAGGCGGCGTTGGCCTCGACCACGTCGTCGGCGCCCTTCACCCTCTCGGAGAACTCGCACGAACAGGCCATGGAGCGCGCCTACGCTCGCCAGCAGGGATTCTATGAGGTTCTAGCCCTCGGGTCGTTCGGACTATGGCTTGTGGTCCCGCTAGCCCTTCTGACATTGAGCGGGGTAGCTGTGGTCCGCGCTCGGGTCTTTTGGCAAAGCCTGGGAGTGGCCCTGGGCGTCCTGGTGACTGTCGTCCTGAGCCTATTGGGCTTGGCTTGGTTGGTCGATAGGGTACTCTGGCGCGTGCAGGAGCTTGTGATGCTGCTTGTCGCCGGAACGGCGGTAGTCGCAAGTGCTATCGGCTTGATCATCCTGATCGTGAGCGCGGTACGGCGCAAGGACGGACTCTTGGGCGTGATGTTGGGTCTGCTACCCTTGGTCGTCATTGGCGCCAGCGTGCTGGGTTGGTCGGCCTCGCAGGCGGACGTGGCGCCGGAGACATGGATGATCGTATCGGGCTTCATCGCCGCCGTCGTGCTGCCGTTGGCGTTTGTGCTACGGGGCGCCGGCTTCATATGGGAACGTCGCGCGGCTACCGGCATCGCATCTGCCGCGTTGGGCCTGGTGCTGCTTGTGGCCCTTCTGCCGGTTCTCTGGGTGACCCGGAGCGGGACGATGGCGGCAGACGTTGCGTGGCAGGCCGAAGAGGGCATGGCTTTCGGTGAACCGCTGATGGGTCGCGGCATGATGCCGGTGCCTGAGGAAGTTGCGGCGGAGAAGGCTATCGAAGTCGACCTCGCCGGAGAAGTGGAGGAGGCCAACGACGGCGCTCAGCAGAGTGGGGAGCCACCCCGCCTGCGTCAATACTTCCCCGAGACGATGCTGTGGCTGCCCAGCGAGATCACCGATGAGAGAGGTCATCGGACGCTCGAGTTCCCGGTGGCTGACAGCATCACGACTTGGCGGGTGGCAGCGCTAGCCTCATCACAGGATGGTCGCCTCGGCAGCGCGACAGGCGAACTGCGCGTTTTTCAGGACTTCTTCGTTGACCTGGACTTGCCGACATCGCTGACGGTGGGGGACGAGATCGCGGTACCAGTTGGGGTCTTCAACTATCTACCCGAGTCGCAAGCCGTGCGGCTCGAGGTAGCACAGGAGCGCTGGTTCGAACTGATGGACGAGCCGGTGAAGGAGATCGAGATCGCGTCGAACGATATCACCGTGGTTTACTTCCGCATCCGCGCGCTCGACTTCGGGAGCCGTCCTTTCCAGGTGACGGCCTATGGAAGCCGTATGTCGGACGCGATCCGGAAGGAGGTCCGGGTCTATCCGGACGGCAAGGAGATCCGGTTCACAACCTCGGATAAGCTAGACCCCACAGCGCCGGTCGAGAGCGCGCTCCAGATCCCCGTCGACGCCATCCCCGGCACGCAGAAGGTGATGGTGAAGATCTACCCCGGTATCGTCAGCCAGGTCGTGGAAGGGCTGGACGCTCTCCTGCGGATGCCGTTTGGCTGCTTTGAGCAGACGTCGTCGACCACGTATCCCAACGTGTTGGTGCTTGATTACCTCAAGACCACCGATCAGGCGTCACCGGAGGTGCAGATGAAGGCCGAGCAGTACATCAACCTCGGATACCAAAGGTTGACGACCTTCGAGGTCGACGGAGAGCCGGGGGGCTTCAGCCTCTTTGGAGAGCGGCCCGCCGACCCGATGTTGACGGCCTATGGCCTGCAGGAGTTCGGCGATATGAGCCGGGTCTACGACATCGACCCCAAGTTGATCGAGCGTATCGCAGGGTGGCTCTTCGCACACCAGCAGAGCGACGGTTCCTGGGTCGGCGTCGAGGGGTTTCACGAGACCAGTATCACCAGCCAGACAGGACGCCTTCCGGTGACAGCCTTCATCGTCTGGGGACTGGCCGATGCAGGCTACGCAGACGATGGTCGTACAGAGTTGGGAACGAGCTATCTTCGGGAACGCGCCGTGGAGGCCGAGAATGCTTATGATCTGGCGATGGTTGCCAACGCGCTGGTGGCGGTCGACATCGCGAAGGGCGAGATCTCCCCGGCCACGGAGGCTGTGCTGAATCGACTGGCGGAGATGGCGCAGCGCGACGGTGATTCCGCCTACTGGGAGCCCGGTCGCGAGACGTATATGGGCGGCTACGGTACGAGCGGGCAGCTGGAGACCACGGCCTCGGCAGCGCTGGCTCTGCTACGGGCAGGGCGCCACGCGGAGCTAACGAACGCCGCACTGACCTACCTAGTACGCAACAAGGACAGCTTCGGCACCTGGGAGACGACCTCCGCGACGGTGATGGCGCTCAAGGCCTTGATCCACAGCGTGAGGTCCGGCAGCGAGGACGCGAGCGCCGACGTGACGATCACGCTCAACGGTGGTCAGTCGAGAACCGTTCAAGTGACACCGGAGACCTTCGATGTGGTCCAGATGGCGGTTTTCGAAGATGTGCCGGTTGGTCAGGATGTGGTCGTGGGTATCACGATGGAGGGCACCGGCAGCTTGATGTACCAGGTGGCGGGTAGCTACTATCTCCCGTGGCAGAAGCTAAGTGCCTATCCAGACGTGGTGCCGATGGATGACCTTGTCACAATCGACGTGTCCTACGACCGGACTGAGTTGGTCGTCGACGACACCGTTGAGGTGAGCGTCGATGTCTCCCTGAACGGTTCGGCGGGTGCCGGAGGTGAGGAACCCGGCGTCGCTGTGGCAGAACAGACGATCATCGATCTGGGCGTGCCGCCAGGCTTTTCGGTGGAGACCGAGGATCTGAAGCGATTGGTTGCGCGGTTCCAGGATCTGCCCGACGACTACGCGTATGCTAAGATTCAGCGGTTCGAGCTGACAGGGCGGCAGATCATCCTCTATGTATCGAACCTGACAAGCGGTGAGCCGCTGACTTTCAGCTATCATCTTCGCGCCAATTTCCCGCTCAGGGCGCAGACGCCGGCCAGCACGGCCTACGATTACTACAATCCCTCGACAGCGGCTGAGGCCGTGCCCCAGACGCTAACGGTGGTCGCCGGGGAATAGAGGGCTGCACCGCTTCTTCGGTCGCGGAAGTTCGCGCTAAGCGTTCAGCTGCACTAGAATGTGGCTGGACGCTTTTCGTTGGTGCGAATCTCAAGCGCGGGGGCAGGCGTCTACGTACTCTGCACGTTTGCTATCGAAGGCCTGAAGGGCAGTCAAGACGCAACCTTCGAGCCGGCTCCAGCTCCGGTCCAAAATACACCCCCTGAATACACCTTTGGGCCGATGTGCTTTCCGCTTCCGGTCGATATCATGCGGGTGATGAAGAGATCAGGTCATCAGTCAGCCAGATGCTACGCACCGGTGCGCAGGTGCTCATATGCATGAGC
>JBNGDU010000246.1:0-11622 GCA_049975025.1 Anaerolineae bacterium | reverse complement strand
CAGGTATTCGGACCGGTGGTATGAGCCGACGCCGAGTGATCCTCACGGGCGCCGTCGCCCCGAGGGACTTAGGGGGCTTTGAGCCCCTTAATGACGCTACCCGTTCGGCTGAGGTGGCGTCTGGGATCACGGTGCGAGCTTCGCGGGCGCGGGGCTCAAAGCCTTTGTCGTCACGATTGTGTGGTATAATGGAGGCGTAGAAGGAGAAACGGACGTGAACGCAACAACTCTCTTCAACATGTTGATGCTCGGCGCCATGGTGATGAGCCATGGCTATCACGCGTTGCGGAGAGTCTAGCCAAGAGACACCCGTTTCCCGGTTTTCCAGAGCGCCTCCCCGCGGAGGCGCTTTTTTCATGTCCATCGTCACAGGTAGGATCAGAGGAGGGATGAGATGACCGAACCGTTTTATGTGACCACACCGATCTACTATGTCAACGATGAGCCGCACCTGGGGCACGCCTACACCACCGTGCTGGCCGATGTCCTCGCGCGCTACGCCCGGCTGCGGGGAGAGGAGACCTTCTTCCTCACCGGCACCGACGAGCACGGACAGAAGGTGGAACGGGCCGCCGCCCAGCGCGGCGTGACGCCGCTGGAGCAGGCCGATGACATGGCCCGCCGCTTCACCGGGGCTTGGGATCGCTTGCACATCAGCTACGATGACTTCATCCGGACCACGCAGTCGCGGCACGTGCGCGTCGTCGAGACGGTGCTCCAGCAGCTCTGGGATGAGGGTAGGATCTACGCGGGCGACTACGAGGGCTGGTACTGCGTGCCCGACGAGCGGTTCTGGACGGAGAAGGACCTCGTCGACGGCGCCTGCCCCGACTGCGGTCGTCCCGTCGAACGCATCGTCGAGCGTAACTACTTCTTCCGCATGAGCCGGTATCAGAGCTGGCTGCTCGACTACCTGGAGGCGCACCCCGACTTCGTGCAACCTGTGTCCCGTCGCAACGAGGTACTGGGCTTTCTGCGCAAGCCCCTGAGCGATCTCTGCATCTCGCGCCCCGCGTCCCGGTTGAGCTGGGGCATCCCGCTGCCTTTTGATCCTGATTACGTGACTTACGTTTGGTTCGACGCGCTGCTGAACTATGTCACAGCTGCCGGCTATCTCTCTGATGCAGAGCGTTTCGCTCGTCTGTGGCCCCAGGCCATCCATCTCATCGGCAAGGACATCCTGACCACGCACGCCGTCTATTGGCCCACGATGCTGGAGGCGATGGGGCTTCCGCAGCCGAAGCTCATCTTCGCCCACGGATGGTGGAATGTCGAGGGCACAAAGATGTCGAAGTCCTTGGGCAATGTGGTCAGACCTTTGGACCTTGCAGATACCTACGGGGTCGATGCCTTCCGCTACTTCCTGATGAGAGAGATGACGCCCGGGCGGGACGCCAGCTTCAGCCAGGATCTGATCGACGCCCGGTACCACGCCGACTTGGCGAATGACCTCGGCAACCTGCTACGCCGGGGGGTGAGCATGATTCACCGCTACTGCGATGGCACGGTGCCGGTCCCCGACACGCCCACGACAGAAGAGACGGCGCTGGGTCAGCGGTCGACGGCGGTGGTCAGCCCAACTCTGGCTTTGGTCGAGGCGCTGCAGGTCAACGGCGGCGTGGCCCAGGCAATGGACCTCGTGAGCGAGATCAACCGATACCTGGAGCGCACCGCGCCTTGGACACAGGCGAAGGCCGGGGCGGATCAGCGCGTCGCGACGATCCTCTACTACGCCGCCGAAGCGCTGCGGCTGGCCTCGGCGCTCCTCCAGCCCGTGATGCCGGAGCGGATGACGGAGCTGGCGCGACGCCTGGGCTGGGGAGGCAATCCGCCTTCTCAGGCGGCGCTGGCATGGGGCGCCCTGGAGCCGGGTCGTGCCGTATCCAAAGGAGATCCACTTTTCCCGCGCGATCTCGCGCCAGGTCGGCGCTAAGCAGGGCAGCGGCAGAATCCGATGCTTGCGTCCACGCCGCGTCGCGCATCGGTCCTCCGCCTTGTCAGCCGATCTGAAATCGACTGCCTCGTCTAGGCGTTAGGTTGCCGTTTGACTCTTTGTGTTCAGTGAATGGGTGCCAGCGGAATCGGACGAGGGCGTGCTGCCGTTAGGCGGAAACTGTCAACCGGTCACCGGAAACTGCCGTTCATACGATACAGATCTCCAGGTAAGAGGCGTGCTCGGCGTCGTGCAGGACGGTCTGGACGGCGGGGCGTAGCTCGGTCTCGGTGCCGATGGGACCGCCGGTGTTGGTGTTGCGGGCGTACTTCGGGAAATTGCTGCTGCTGATCTCCAGGCGGATGCGGTGACCCGCCTTGACGACATTGCTGGTGGGCCCGAGCTCAATGGTGTACTCGAGGACGGCGTGGGGCTCGACGAGGTGCGGTTCCGCGAGAGAGGTGCGATAGCGCGCGCGAATGATGCCATCGCACAGGTTGCGGGCGTAGCCGCAGGGCTCGACGTCGACGAGCTTAGCGGTGAAGTCGGTGTCGCGAGCGCTGGTGGTGGCCCAGAGGTGGACGCGGACCGGCCCGGTGACCTCCACGTCCTTGTCCAGCGGTGCGGAGGTGTAGACCAAGACGTCAGGTCGCTCCTCGACCTCGTGCTGGTCGAAAGCGCCGGCCGCAAGAGCGGCGGCGGAGCAGCAGAGGCCGCCGCCGCGGGTGGGTACGGGGTTGCGGGGATCGTAGACGAAGGTGTCGATGGGCTCGTCGCCGGGGACATCGAAGGAGAGCGTTCCGTCGCCTCGCAGTGAGTTGGCGGCGCCGCCACTGTGCAGGTAGCAGGCCGTGGCCTTGGCACGAGCCAGCGGCCAGGACTCCTCACTGCGCCAGACGTTGTCGCCCATGACAAAGATGCGCACCGGGGGCTCTTCCATGATCCCGTTGTCGACGCCCTTGAGCCAATGATCAAACCAACGAAGCTGCAACTCGTCGCTGAGCACGGCGGCGTCGGAGGCGGCGAAGGTGAAGTCGACATCGCCGACGAAACTCGACAGGGGGCCATGAAGCCACGGGCCCATCAGGAGTTTCTGATCGGTGCGCCCGGCTGCTTTGATGGCCACAAAGTGATCCACTGTCTGTTTGGCGAAGATGTCGTACCAGCCGCCCACATGGAGTGCCGGTACCTCGATCTCTTCCGGAGAGGCGCTGATCCCCTGCCAGAAAGATGTGTCGGCCCGGGACAAGCTGATCACGTCGGAGAGGAAGGGATAAATGCCGTCGTGACCGATGACGGGGGTGTCGACCAGCGGCAGCCTGCGGAAGGACTCGCCGGTGACCATCCCATCGATGGCTGTGATCAGCTCGCGCATCATCTCGGCTTTCTCGTCCTCGTCGCCCTCGTGGCGCTGCAACGCCATCTGGCCCTGGGCGGTCAGTCCCCAGCTCAGTGCAACGCCCAGTCCCGGCGCGCCGCCCGGGTGAAGACAGGTGCGGGGATCGCAGAATGTGATGCTGGGGATGATGGTCTTCAGCGCCGGTGGGTGCTGGGATGCAGCCATCATCTGGGTGTAGCCCACGTAGGAGCCGCCGAACATGCCGACGCCGCCGTCGGCCCAAGGCCGGCTGGCGGCCCACTGGACCGTATCGTAGCCGTCGGTTTTCTCGCCCTCGAAGGCCGCGACCTTTCCCTCGGAGGCCCAGCGACCGCGCGTGTCCTGGACAACGACGGCGTAACCGCGTTCGGTCGCCGTCAAAACGAAGGCACTGGGTGCGAGCGTTTTGCTGTAGGGCGTGCGCTGCAGCAGGACCGGCACAGCCTGCTGGGTGTTGGGCCGGTAGACGTCCGCCCGGAGGATGGTGCCGTCACGGGCGGCCATCTCGACGTCGCGTTCCACGATCAGGGACTTGTAAGGCATGATAGCCTCCTTGGGTATGATGGTCTGGGGATATTGTCGATCGACGCGACCGGTTGTCAAATGTGCTGGCGGAAGGATCGCGCTCTCGAGAGAGCGGCTTGATCAGAAAGCGCCCATGCAGTAAAGTGCAAGTCGACAACTGGAGACTAATCACTATGGAGGGACCCATGAAGATCAAGAAAGCGCCCTTTGGCACGCTGCAGGATGGCACCGACGTCTCGCTCTACACCCTGGTGAACGATGCGGGGATGCGCGCCGCGATCACGCCCTACGGTGGCACGATCGTCGAGCTGACCGCCCCTGACCGCGAAGGGGAGATGGGTGACGTCGTGCTGGGCTTCGATAGCCTGGAGGACTACGTCGAGCGCAGCCCTTTCTTCGGGTGTCTGGTGGGACGGTATGCGAACCGCATCGCCCACGGCACCTTTACCTTGGAGGGCGTGACCTATGAGCTGGCTACGAACGACGGTCAGAATCACCTGCACGGCGGACTGCGGGGTTTCGACAAGCAGGTTTGGGAGGCGATAGCACGGGAGTCCGATGCGGGTCCGGCGCTGGAGCTCAGCACCACCAGCCCTGACGGTGAGGAGGGGTATCCCGGCACGCTATCGGTCAATGTCCTCTACACCCTGACCGACGACAATGCCCTGAGGATCGATTACACGGCGACCACCGACAAGACGACCGTGGTGAACCTCACGAACCACACATACTTCAACCTGTCGGCGGGCGAAGCGAAGACAGTTCTCGATCACGTGCTCGTGATCAACGCTGACACGTTCACGCCGGTCGACGAGACGTTGATTCCCACCGGTGAGGTCCGTTCGGTCGCCGGGACGCCGCTGGATTTCCGGACGCCCACGCCGATCGGGGCCCGCATCGATGACGAGGATGAACAGCTTGGGTACGGCGGGGGCTACGATCACAACTGGGTGATCAATGGCGAGCCCGGCGAGTTGCGCATGGCTGCCCGGGTGACCGAGCCCGAGTCGGGGCGCGTGATGGAGGTGCTCACGACCGAGCCCGGCGTCCAGGTCTACACGGCGAACATGATGCCGCCCTCGCTGGAGGGCAAGGGTGGGCGCGTCTACGGTCGACGTTCCGCCATCTGCCTGGAGACCCAGCACTTCCCCGATTCGCCCAACAAGCCGACGTTCCCGTCGACGGTTCTGCGCCCGGACGGGGTTTTCCGATCGACGACGGTCTACCGGTTCTCAACGACCGACCGGCAGGTCTGACACCGGAGGTCCAGAGATGAGCGCCCAGATGGACGGCAAAGTCGCGTTGGTCACGGGAGGCAGTTCAGGTATCGGCCGGGCAGCGGCGAAGGCGTTCGCTGCCGAAGGGGCGAGAGTCGTCATCGCGAATCGAACGCGGGCGACGGGCGAGGCCGTCGTCGAGGAGATCAGGGCCGCGGGCGGTGAGGCGCTTTGGGTTGAGGTGGACGTCGCCGATGTGGCCCAGGTGGAGGCGATGGTCGCGGCCACCGTTGATGCCTACGGTCGTCTGGACTGCGCGTTCAACAACGCCGGCAGCGGCGGTCGCGGTGGATGGCTCGCCGAGATCGAGGAAGAGGACTGGGACGAGACGGTCGACACCTATCTCAAGAGCGTCTGGCTCTGCATGAAGTACGAGATCCTGCAGATGCAGACCCAGGGCGGCGGGGCGATCGTCAACAACTCATCTGTGGACGGCCTGCGCGCCTTTCCCTGGGATCCGGTCTACTCTGCGGCGAAGCACGGCGTGTTGGGCTTGACCAAGTCGGCCGCCATGCAGTACGCGGACAAGGGGATTCGCATCAACGCCGTCTGTCCCAGCTGGATCCGCACGCCGCCGGTAGAGGAGATGCTGGCGCGCAACCCGGAATCGGAGCGCGGGCTGCTTCAGCATCAGCCCATTGGAAGGCTAGGGGAGCCTGAGGAGGTAGCGCAGGCGGTGGTGTGGCTCTGCTCGGAGAAGGCGTCCTTTATGGTGGGGGCGATCGTGCCGGTCGACGGCGGGTACGTGATCGTGTAAGGGCGCGCCGTCGTGTAGAGACGACCCCGTTGGGTCATCTTGTTCTTCGCCGGACGGCGCCGCGTCTCTACGGAGGGGTCCAGAGCTCGAAGTCATCGAAGATGAAGACCGCGGTGCCCTCCGTAGCTGCGGTGGAGATCGACAGCCCGACCTCGCCCTCGGGCAGCTGGTTGTTCTCGGCCTTGCCGACGAAGGTGTCGTTGATGTAGAACTCGAACTCGCCATCCTGAACCAGGACGGTCAGACGGTTCGCCTCGCCCGGCTGGACGACGGTCGTCTGCGTCCAATCGAGTAGCGGCTGCCACGCGTAGCCGTACCAGAGGTTGAACTGGAAGTAGCCGTCGTCGCGCACGCTAAAGAGATAGTAGCTGCCCTCGACGTGGCGGAGGATCAGACCGTAGGCCGCGCTTTCCGGCCCTGAGACCCGCTGTGCGTCGACGCTGACGTAGAACTCGCCGACATCACGCCCGTCGCCGTCAAGCTCGGGTGTGCACCAACGGCCCACAGCCTGAGATGCCGCGATCTCCCAGCGGTAGGTGCCTTCGACGACCTCCCGAGTCATACTACCCCAGTCGTCCTCGAACTCGCTCACGATCCACCCGTTGGCGTTGGTCTCGAAGGCGTCATCGATGACGATCTGCCATCCGCTCGGTGGCTTGACCACCCGATCCGATGGGGCAAGATCGAACTCGTCGGTCGGCAGGGTCGGCGTTCCCGTGGCGTCCAGCTCAATGACGGCGCCGCTATCCTCACCGGACACGACGTCCGATGGCTCGCCTGTGGGCACGTCGCGCTGGGGCTCGACAGTGGTGAGCTCGGGCTGCCCGGCGGCGATCGATTCGCGCGTCGCGCCCGGTTGCTGCGCACCGGCGACAGATGGAGTGCGGGCGACGACGGGGTCTTTCGCTCGTCCGGGCAGCAGGGTCTGGTTCAGCCAGAGGCCTAGAAAACCGGCTAGGATGATGACGAGCGTGGCAAAGGTCAATCCTAAGACCCGGCCCCAAGGAGATGGTTGGCGCTTCGGTAGAATGGATGCCGGAGGCGGTGCGTGGTTCACGCTGATCTTCCGCTTTTCGCGCAGCGCGATCGCCATGGCCTCGGCGGTTTGGTACCGTCTGTCGCGGGGCAGTTCCATGGCTTTGAGTACGACGGACTTGAGTTCCGGGCTGACGTGGGGTGTCAGGGCCTTGACTTGCAGGAAGCGGTAAGGGTTCGAGGTGCGCTCTCCTGCTGTGATGGGCTGTTCGCCGGTCACAGCGTGGTAGAGCGTCGCGCCAAGGCTGTAGATGTCGCTTCGAGCGTCTACCTGGTAGGACTTCAGCCCCCAACGCTCCGGCGGCGCGTACTCGGGCGTGCCCATCACGCGCTTGGCGGTCCAGGTCCGGGGATCGCTGGGCTTCCACAGACCGATGATCTCGAACCCTGTTAGCATCGCGCGGTCGTCAGGGGTGATGATGATGTTTTCCGGCGTGATGTCTCGGTGGATGACGCCTCGCTCGTGGCAGTACTGGAGGGCATCCAAGATCTGCTGAGCCCAACGCATCACCCGCGTCTCCTTGAGGGCGCCCTCGCGTTCTATCATCGTCGCCAGCGTGTGTCCGGGTACCACTCGGGCGATGACGTAAGCCTTTACGCCGTCCTCACCGACCGAGTCGGTTGGGGCGCTGAGATTCCCGTCGGTACAACAGAAGTAATCCACAACCGGTACGATGTGGGGATGATCCAGGCCCATAAGAGCTTCTGCATGTTCCTTGAAGCTCTGCTCCAAAGCTCCCATCGTCTCCGCGTCGAGGTCAGGTTGTGGGAGTAGCTCCCTGATCACCACCGCGACGCCAGCTTCCATGTCGCGGCCGGTGTACTGCGCCTCAAGCGCATCGATCTCGAGCATGCGATCGACACGATAGCGCTCACGCAGCATGGTACCCAGACTAGGCATGGATCCTCTCCCGGTCTCTGAAGAGGCAGCACTTCGCCACCGGGCCACAGTGCCTCATGGTTGGAACGTGGCCTGAGAAACGTGCCAGGAGGTGACCGGCACCGAACGCGGCGTCACGGATCAAAGAGATGGCCTTGCTCAAGACGCTCATCGGAGATGCCGAGGTGCTCGTACGCCAGGCGAGTCGCCATCCGACCTCGAGGAGTCCTCTCAATGAACCCGAGTTGGAGGAGATAGGGCTCCACGACGTCCATGATCGTGTCTGACGCCTCGCCGATGGAAGCGGAGATCGTGTCGAGTCCTACCGGTCCGCCATCGAATTTCCGAATGACGGACAACAACACCCGGCGGTCGAGGTCGTCAAGGCCCCGACGGTCGATCTCGAGGAGGGCCAAGGCTTCGTCTGCGATCTCCTGCGTGATGACGCCGTCGCCGCGCACCTGAGCGTAGTCTCTCACCCGGCGCAGGAGTCGCAGGGCGACGCGAGGGGTACCCCGGCCCCGGCGCGCGATCTCGGCTCGGCCCTCAGGCTCCAATGGCACGTCGAGAAAGCTCGCCGCCCGATCAACGATCTTCTCCAGCGCTTCCCGGTCGTAGAAGTCGAGCCGGTAGGTCGCGCCAAAACGCGTGCGGAGCGGCGCTGACAGCAGCGCCAGGCGGGTGGTGGCCCCCACAACGGTGAACCGCGGCAGGCTCAGACGCACGGTGCGGGCTCCGGGCCCTTGACCGATCACCAGATCGAGGGCGTAGTCCTCCATGGCGGGATAGAGAATCTCCTCGACGGCTTTGCCCAGTCGATGGCACTCGTCAATGAAGAGCACCTCCTTCTCGCGCAGGTTGCTGAGAATAGCTGCCAGGTCGCCGGCACGCTCGATGGATGGCCCGGCGGTGATCCGGATGTTGGCGCCCATCTCGCGAGCGATAATGTGGGCCAGCGTCGTCTTGCCAAGGCCGGGAGGGCCATAGAAGAGGACGTGCTCCAGGGCCTCGCCGCGGCCCTTAGCGGCGTCGATCAGAATGCGCAGGTTCTCCTTGATACGATCCTGACCGATCAGGTCCCTTAGGCGTTTGGGCCGCAGAGCGAGATCGAGCTTGACCTCCTCGGGCTTGGACTCCGGCGATATGGTTCGACGTTCGGTCATCGGTGAGTGTGCTCCTCGAATGTCACGTGTACTTCCCTTTTATGCCATACTTTGGACTTTTGACAATGTGGCAGTGACCATGATGAGATGCCAGGCAGGCACTTCAGCTTCGGGCAGCCGCGGTTTGGATCTACGGCTCCAACAGGTCTGGCTGACCGTTCACGGTGATGGTCACGTCGTCGACGGTCGAAAACTGCAGCAACGTCTCCTCGATCTGCGAGCGAATCAGCAGCGCCCGCGTGGCGCCTCCCGGATGAGCGAGAAGCTCAGGCGAGAAATCGGCTTCTGCCACGCCGGCGACGATGGCTAAACGCCTCAGCGTCACACGCTCGCCCCAATCCGTTCCTCGTCCGCCATAGCTGAGGACCTCCTCTGGCGTGGGGAGCGCGGTTGTGTAGCCGGCGTCGTTCTGAGGCACGGGCCCCCAGAGCAGCATTTCCAGTGCCGCCCGCCCGATGCCCAGGGTATGCGGTATGCGGATCTGTTGGGGCACCACCTCCTCGTTCACGACCCAGTGAACGTCCACGGCTAAGGTGTCCGGATCGTCAGGGTGGAGGATGCGCACCGGCTGCAAGGCCAACAAGGCGCCGTCGAGACTGTGGATTTCCACAGTCCCTTCCTGAGTCGATGGGTGGTCCGGTCCAGGTCCCACGCGGTCCAGTGCCGGCAGCAATAGTCCGCGTCCATCCAGTCCCCGCAGGGTGGTGAAGACGTGGGCGAACTGAACGCCGTCGCGCCAAGTGACGGTCACGTTGACCCGCTGATCCGGCTCGCCGACGCGCGCCAGGAGCTTGATCGGCAGCGTCACGTCTGCCTGAGGTTTGGGGATCTCGACGAACCCGCCGCCCGGGAATCCTGCCAACACGACGTCGACGCTTGCTTCAGCGACGGTGCTCCCGTCTCTGGGGCTGATCTCAACCACCTCGAGACGTCCCGGACCGGGCTTGCCTCCGTAGGTTACCGATGCCTCAAACGTCGCCGGCTCACCGATCTCGCCATCCGCCATAATGGGCTGCTCCGCCGCCAGGTTGCCCTGCACATCGTAGATGCGAACCACGAGAGTGCCCTCGAAGGGCATCACGGCGGTCGTGCCGCTGAGTTCCAGGGGGTTTCCCACGGTCTGTCCGTCAGCTGGGGTGGTCAGCTGAATGGATCTCGCCGGCACGGTCACAGTTGCCGTGGGCTCCGCGGTGGGTGGCATCGGCGTCGACGTAGGCTCAGAAGTCGGTGTCGGGGTAGGGGACGGGACGCCGGCGGTCGGCGTGACAGCCTCCTGGCTTTGTCCGGACGATGGCGTCGCGGTCGGAATCCAGGGCAGGGGCGTGGGCTTATTGCCGAACAGGACACACCCAGCCAGAAGCGGTAGGAGTGCAAGTATAGAGAGAACTCGTGTGCATGTGCGCATATGTCCTCCTTCTGATTCTCCTGGCGGCACGCCCTGGGAGTCCTGACACCGCAGAGAGATACCTGACCGGGGTTCCTCGTGCCACTAGGAGCGGCGGGGCAGAGAAGCCCCAGGGTTGGAACCCGAGCAGGTTCAGCCCAATATAAACGCCTACCCCACAATCTAGTTGACGGGGGCTCGCTCAACTGGACTGCGGGGTAGGATGAGGGGCACTCTTTGCCTGCTCGTATCACAGTGCGGTGACACGTTGCTTACCTCAATTCACTACAGTCACATTATACCATTGTCACAGAAAAACACAAAGTCCGGTATCTTGTTGGTTCCCCAAACCCGAACGCGCTCAGCCAAATCGCGCCAGCCCGTTTCCCATTCATCGCTCGCATTCTGCTGCGTCCTGCGCGAGGGCGATACCCCCCAACACGCCGGCGCGACCGCCCAGAACCGGCGGCACGATGTACGCATCGATGCGGTCCAGGATCAGCGGAGACTGGATGTACCCGTTGAGCAGAGTCTGGACTTCCTCTCGGATCAAGGGGAACAGCATCTCCTGGCCCATCACGCCTCCGCCCAGGATGATGCGTTGAGGCGACAAGGTGACGATGTAGTTCACCAGGCCCAGAGCAATGTAGTGCGCCTCCAGAGGCCACGCGGGATGGTCCGGTGGCAGCGTCTCGCCAGGCTCTCCCCAGCGCGCCTCAATGGCCGGGCCACATGCCAATCCCTCGAGGCAGTCGTCGTGGTAGGGACAGACACCGGGGAAGGGGTCGTCCTGGAGGTCGTGAGGGATGCGAACGTGGCCCATCTCGGGGTGCATCAGCCCGTGGATCATATGGCCCTCCACCACAGCGCCGCCTCCGATACCCGTGCCCACGGTCAAATAGAGACAACTGTCCAGGCCCTTAGCGGCTCCCCAACGGTGCTCTGCCAGGGCCGCAGCGTTGACGTCGGTGTCGAATCCAACCGGCACATCAAGGGCGCGACCTACGACGCCGGCGAACTCGGTGTTGGCCCAACCGGGTTTGGGCGTGGTGGTTACGTACCCCCACGTCGGCGATCTAGGGTCTGGATCGATGGGGCCGAAGCACGCGATACCCACGGCCTCAAGATCCGGGCAGTCGCGGAAGAACTCCACGGCTCTGCCGATGGATTCATCCGGTGTGGTTGTCGGATAG
Source organism: Anaerolineae bacterium (assembly GCA_049975025.1). Taxonomy (GTDB): domain Bacteria; phylum Chloroflexota; class Anaerolineae; order B4-G1; family SLSP01; genus PWVB01. The sequence continues at coordinate 97 of JBNGDU010000246.1, read as the reverse complement.
CGTATCTCGTCCCGAATGTCATCGGGGCCGGTTCCTACTGCGCAGACGAACTTAGTGCCGCCGCCTTCGATGCCGCCGAACAAGCCCACGCTCACCT
>JBNGDU010000245.1:0-11630 GCA_049975025.1 Anaerolineae bacterium | reverse complement strand
AGCTAATAGACAGGTCCGCCATAGATGACCTGATGAGCAATGTGTGCCAACCATTGAGCTCTGACGATCCTGGTCACACTTACGATCGCTTAGTCATCCAACTGAAGGGGAGTATATGAAACAAAGAGAACAATCTGATCAACAAAGCTCCAATCCGCTCGCCCGGCTGCGTCGCGGAGGATGTAGTGTGTGGCAGATCATTTTTTGGATCGCGCTGATCCTCCTTGTGTTGCCTTGGGTAAGCCGGGCGTTCGGCGGAGGCAGAACGGTTTCAATTGACTACACCACCTTCAAGAGTCAGGTGAGGGCCAATAACGTAGAATCGGTCACCGTCAGCGGTCAGGAAATTGAGGGGACGCTCGCCGAACCCGACCAGTACGAAGTTTCGGCTGGGCAAACCGTCACCTACACGGAGTTCAGCACCTACCTGCCGTCGTTCGGCGATGAGCAACTGATGATGCTGCTCGAGGAGAATAATGTACAGGTAGTCTCCGAACCCGAATCCGACTTCCCGTGGCTGAGCATTTTGCTGAGCGTTGTACCCGTCGTCCTAATGGTTGGGTTGGGATACTTATTCCTTCGCCAGATGCAGTCGCGAGGGCAAAGCATCTTTTCCATGCGAGAGAGTGGCGCGCAGCTCTATGAGCGCCGCAGAGAGGGTACGACCTTTGACGACGTGGCCGGCGCTCGAGGCGCCAAGGCCGAGCTCCAGGAAGTGATCGAGTTCCTCAAGAACCCCGACCGTTTCCAACGGTTAGGCGGCGAGATGCCCAAGGGCGTACTGCTCGTGGGTCCGCCCGGAACCGGCAAGACTCTCCTGGCGCGTGCGGTGGCCGGAGAGGCCGACGTGCCCTTTTTCAGTATCACCGGCTCGGACTTCATGGAGATGTTCGTCGGCGTGGGCGCTTCCCGCGTGCGGGATCTCTTTGAGGACGCCAAGGACGCGTCACCCAGCATCATCTTCATCGATGAGCTCGACTCCATCGGTCGCACGCGCGGTGCCGGCGTGGGTGGAGGCCACGATGAGCGCGAGCAGACCCTCAACCAACTCCTCTCAGAGTTGGATGGCTTTGAGCCCAACGAAGACGTGATTGTGATGGCTGCCACTAACCGACCCGACATTCTGGATCCCGCACTCATGCGCCCAGGACGCTTTGATCGACGCATCACCGTGGACCTCCCCTCGATGAAGGATCGGCTGGAGATCCTGAAGATACACTCCCGGGACAAGCCCCTCAGTGACGACGTGGACTTGGAGCGCATAGCGCGGGGCACGCCTGGGTTCAGCGGCGCCGACCTGGAAAACCTTCTGAACGAGGCCGCCCTGCTGGCAGCCCGCCGCGATACCGAAGTCATCGAGCTTCAGGATATCGACGAAGCCAGGGACAAGATCCTGATGGGACTGGAGCGCGATAACCTGGTGTTGACCGAGGAAGAGACGCGAGCGCTGTCCTACCACGAGGCAGGTCATGCCCTGGTGGCTGCCTTACTGTCGCACGCCGACCCGATCCACAAGGTGACCATCGTGCCTCGCGGCAAGGCCATGGGTGTGACACAGCAGCTCCCCAGGCGCGACCGCTACATCTACCCCAAGGAGTACATGCTGGACCGCCTCGCCGTGATGATGGGGGGTCGAGCTGCGGAAGAGCTGGTGCTCAAGACCTCAACCAGCGGCGCCGCCGATGACCTCCAACAAGCCACGCAACTGGCACGCAGGATGGTGCTCGAGTGGGGCATGAGCGAGCGCTTCAAGCATATGGCTATGGGAGGAAGAAGCCAGCAGGTCTTCTTAGGTCAGGAGATCGCTCAACGCCGGGATTACAGCGAGGATACGGCGAGGATCATCGATGAGGAAGTTCAGAGCATCCTCGATCGAGCCTATGAACGCGCCACAGAGACCTTGGAGGACAATCGGGAGAGACTCGACAAGCTGGCCGGGGAGCTTCGTGAACGCGAGGAGATACCCGGTGACGAAGTCCTCGAACTCCTAGGCGTATCTGAAGAACAGCAGGAGTGAACCACGAATGAAAATCCGACCTGGCAGGACCCGGTCACTCATCGCAGGTGTTATGGCACTCGTCATCATGGTCGTCGGCCTCGTCATGATGTCCCGAACTGGGGGCTTTGGGCCCGCGGTGCCGGGCATGGGAGGCATCCTAAGTATCTTCAAGATCCTGTGGATCGTCATCGGCCTGATTGGCGCAGGCGCTGCCTTTTATAACGCTTTCAGCCGTGAGGGCATCGCGCTCTACGAAGTAGAGGGCGAGGATGCCGAACGAGGTCAGAATGGTCAGTATTGCCCGCAGTGTGGAAGGCCCGTCAGCGAGGACGACAGCTTCTGCCGTCATTGTGGAGCTTCTCTAAGATAGCATCTCGTTTTCCTGGCGGGCTTGGCGGCAGCCGAGAGTCGCCTGCCAAGCTGGTGGAGAGGTAGCGCGGAGAAGAGGTACAGAACAAAGGTCCTCCCTCGCTTCACCACAGGCGCGAGGGAGGACCTGATCTCCGATCGGATTCCGATTCGACAAGCGTGAAATCAGAGTCCGTAGAATCGTCGTTGAGTTTTGGATCGCCTCCTAGCGTATCATAAGGACCGGGATGTCGATCTCTTCAATCAACTCGAGGACAGCGTCGTCGCGCAAGGCAGAGATCCGGGCAGGCAAGATGAGAGTTCCACCATCCGAGCGTCGGATCGCGCGCACAAGTTTAGGTACTGTTGACTCCGTCAGCACCTGATACTGGCGGATCACGTGGTAGGGGCTCAAAAGCGCGGTCGCTTCGCGCCGCAGGCGGGGAGCGTTCTCGCGACCATCGGCCAGGAGCAAAACGCGCAAGGGACCTGAGGTCTCCTCAACGAGTTCAGCAGCAATGGCCAACCCGCTACGCCCTTGTTCCGAACCGTCATAGACAGCCCGGATCGGTGGCTCAATGCGGGCATCCTCCTCCAGCAGCAATGTCGCACTTGGTGCGCCACAGTAATAAGCGGCCCGAGCTGTTGAACCCAAGCGACGCCGAATACGCGACCAACCATAGCGACCGATAACTAGGATGTCCACCTCTTCTGCCGCAGCTTCGATCTCCTCACTGACCGCCCCTCGCGTGACGCGAAACGAGGCCTGCACTGACGCTCGCTCAGCCAAAGAGCGCAAGGCCCTCTGCAGCCTGCGCGAGCGAGCGCGCAGTTGTCGCTCGATCTCCTCGGTGTCCGGACGCCGCCGCCGAGCCGAATAGACACCTACCTCTCGTACAAAGGGGAGTTGAGCCAGCCGGAGGACGTTGACATCCTCGACGAAAAGCCCTAACAGCTCCGCCTCGAAGCGCTCAGCCAAATGTACCGCGGCTTCAAGCGCCGCGTAGCTGCTGGGAGAAGCGTCCACTGCGACTAAGACACGCCGGATGACAATGGGTTCCTCGCGTTCGTTGCGTTCGTTACGTTCATTCACCCTTGCTCTCCTCACTCGAGGCTTCGAAAGCCCGGCGCCTCTCAGCCATCGATGCTAGCCGTTGTTGCACTCTATAGTTGAAGCTCTCTTCAGGATAGTTGCCCTCCTCGTCACGTTCACCTATGGGAAGACCCGTGAGCAATTCCAGTCCTTGATCCACGGTCTCGACCGCATAGATGTGGAAGTCACCCCGTTCGACGGCGCCCACCACATCGTCACGCAGCATCAGGTGTTTGACGTTGGCCTGCGGAATGAGGACGCCTTGGTCTCCCGTCAACCCCCGAGCCTCACATATATCAAAGAAACCCTCGATCTTCTCATTGACCCCACCGATCGCTTGAATCTCACCCTTCTGGTTGACCGATCCGGTGACCGCCAGCGACTGCTTGAGGGGAACCTCGGCGATGGCGGAGAGCAGCGTGTAAAGCTCAGCTGACGAAGCGCTGTCGCCCTCGATCCCGCTGTAGGATTGCTCAAAGACGAGCCGCGCCGAAAGGGACAGCGGCTGATCCTGAGCGTACCGGCTTGCGATCAGACCGGTGAGAATCATCACGCCCTTGGAGTGGATCGGGCCGCCCAGCTCGACCTCCCTCTCGATATCCACGACCTGGCCCTTGCCGACGCCCACACTCGCGGTGATCCGCGTCGGTCGACCAAAGGCGTAGTTTCCTAACATCATAACCGACAGACCATTGATCTGTCCGGGCACCTGACCCTCACTATCGATCAAGAGGGTATCGCGAAGAATAGCCTCCTGAACGCGTTCCCGTACCCGATCCATGCGGTGAATCGCGGCCTCGATAGCACGATCGACGTGCTCTCGCCTCACGACGTCACTATCACCCTCTGTAGCCCAGTAGTCCGCCTCCAGCAGCAAATCACTGATGTCGCGCAATCGCGTCGACAGCTTCTCGGAATCACCCACGATGCGGGCGCTGCGCTCAAGCACGCGCGCGACGGCACCGGCATCGAAGGGACGCAACTCCCCCTGTTCCACCAGCCTCGCGACCAGCCGAGCGTAATGCTGCGCGTTTTCTTCGTTCCAATCCATCTGCTCATCGAAATCGGCAGCGACCTTGAACAGCTGGGCGAACTCAGGATCCAATTGCCACAGTAAGTAGTAGAAGATCCGATCGCCAATCAGCGCTATCTTCACCTTCAGAGGAATAGGCTGTGGATCCAGAGAGACGGTGCTGATTAAGCTGAGCTGTCTCCCCAGCGACTCGATGTGGATGCTTTCTCCCATCAGAGCTCGCTTCAGCCCCTCCCACGCGTAAGGTTGTGTTAGCACCTTGCGGATATCCAGGATAAGATAGCCGCCGTTAGCCCGGTGAAGGGAGCCGGATTTGATCAACGTGAAGTCCGTCGTAAGCGCGCCCATCTGGGCCTGGTGTTCGATCCGACCTATGAGGTTCTGGTAGGTGGGATTGTGCTCATAGATCACCGGAGCTCCCTCTGTGTCGCTATTGTCAACTAAAACGTTGACGCCATAGCGACGCAGTGCCTGTTCCTGAGACCGCTGCTGCATAGCCTCCACGAACTGTGGTGCTTCCTGGCCGGATTGGGGGAGAAACTGTTCGGCATTGTCAACGATGTCATCCTGGACATTGTCGAGATGATCTACGATTCTCGGGAACTCCGAGTACTTCTCCCTGAGTTCATCGATCAACCCCCCGACAGCCAGGTCGGCCATCTCGCGGTTAAGCTGCTCAAGCTGCTCTCGCATCTCCCGCTGCCAACTGGGAACTTGCTGGAGGATACGCTGCAGCTCTTCCTGCAGCTCCTCGACCTTCTGGTTGATGCGCTCCTGCTCCTCCTCCGATAGTTGCTGAATCTCCTCTGGGGAGAGCACATCACCTTGGCGAATGGGCGCTACGGCAATACCGCTGGGCGTGCGGATCAACGCCATGTCCTCTTCGCGCGCCCGTCCCTGAAGCTCCTCAAATGCCTCAGACTGTCGATCGCGGAACTGTTCCATGATTGACTGCCGGCGGGACTGGTACTCCTCGCTCTCAAAGGCTGCGGAAAGCGCCGTGCGAAGCTCGCCGGTCAGCTCGTCCATATCATCACGGAACTCGGTTCCCATACCGGCGGGGAGCTCGATCGCGATAGGTTTGTGTTCCTCATCAAAGTTGTGCACGTAACACCAATCGGATGGCGCCTCGGCCTCCTTGGCTTTGGACTCGAAGAAGCGTCGCACCAGACCACGCTTATCCAGCCCTCTGGGACCCAAAGCGTAGATATTGTAGCCGCCGTCCTCTATGCCCGTGCCAAAGCGTATGGCATCGACGGCGCGTGGTTGACCAAGGACCCCCTCCAAGGATGCGAGATCCTGGGTCGTTTCAAACTCGAGCGCTGATACGTCTACGTGCCTGTAGAGTTGTGCCGGTTCAAGACGAAGATCTTGTTCACTCATGGGGAATCATCCCTCCTTAGCTTAGATTTTAGAACTCCAGAACGTCGATAGCGTTGACATCTTGTGTGGCTGGCAAAAGGACTTGCCAGCTGAGTTCTTGCAGCGAGGTCGTGATCAACTGACCGTTGGAGAGCACCGCCAACAACTCATCGTCGACCTGTAAGAATCGCTCAACCATGTGATGGGGCCAAGGGCCTGTGAGCCCGTCCATAACAGGTTCCCAAGTCTGCCCGCCGTTGATGGTCTCCTCGATCCGTCCATTCCTGTCGACGCCGTCAGCAGGCCCGAAGATCATGTGGTCGGGTCGGCCCGGGTCGACCCATACGGCCCGGCAATAGCAATCATAGAGATACTCCCAGTGCTCTCCGCCGTCTCGGCTTTGGTAAAGCCCACCTCCCGTGGGCGCTATGACCCTGTCAGGTGATGAAGGATGGACGGTGACAGAATGGACGTCCGGATGAATCATACTCTCGTCCTCCGGCTTCTTTGGAACCCCACTGGATCCTCCAGCTAGACGCCATCCTTCGCCGTAGTCGTCGGTGCGCAACAAGCCGCCCTGCTCCACAGCCGCGTAACCACGCGCACCGTGAAAGGCGAAACCCCGGACGCACCCGGCGCCCGGCGAATAAGGGAGATACCATCCATTCTCGTCTCGCAGATTGGCGACCTCTTGGCATTCGCGCCATTCGTCCTCGTCGCCGTGGGTGACGAAAATAGCCGCAGGTTCTGTACCCGCAAAGGCACGTCCTGAACCATCAGGATGGTACAAGATCCAACGAATGTGTCGCTGGGTCAATCCCTCATCGTAAGGCCACCAGCTCTGTCCGATGTCGGTTGATCGATAGATGCCATCGCGTGTGCCAGCAAGTACCCCACCCTCGCGGGCCGTGACACAGGTGACGTGATCCCCTTCAAAGGCACCCCGAACTTGGGCCCAGCCGTCGTCCCGTCTCTCAAAGACAAAGAGACCATGGGACGATGCCACGAAAAGGTAGAGATTCGGATTGGAGCGTTGCATATCAAATAGCCTCCATTTCTCTCTCGTGCAGCGCGCGACATGGTTCGTACACAAGCGTGCGGAACAGCGGGCTCTTGGCAGCCCCGCTACAACCAGTCTATCATGAAGGCTGCGGCCCAAGTGCTGGTCTGGGTTGGGGTTAACGTTGAATTTAGTTGCAGCAAAGTTGGAGCTGGGTTGGGACGTGATGGGCGAACCGGAGATCTAGTTGGAGTGTGCATAGCGTGCATAACATCGTTATGCCTATGCCAGTGAGTCTGTGCCGATGATCACCTCGCCCCCCACACTACCAAAGCCTAGGAGCCCCCCAACCGAAGTCCAACTAAGATCCAACGCTATCCGTACCTCCTAGATCGTCTCCTATGGTATGATACAGAAGAGATACTACAGCGTGCCAAGCGAGGCCCGACCCGTATCCTTAATTCAACCCTACATGAGGTAATCTATGTTCCCAATCGGCGATGACGATGTCCGCGGCGCACCTCCACCCATAGTCACGTGGGTGCTGATCGGTCTCAATGTGCTGGTCTTTCTCTACGAGGCCTCCTTATCCCGCTCCGGGCTTGAGGCCTTCTTCAATACCTATGGCGCTATTCCCGAGAGAATCGTGAACGGCGAGCAATGGTTCTCATTGATCACGTCGATGTTCTTGCACGGCGGTTGGCTACACGTGATCAGCAATATGGTTTTTCTCGCCGTCTTCGGCGACAACGTCGAGGCCATTCTAGGCAAACTCTGGTATCTTCTTTTCTACTTGGCCGGGGGAATTTCGGCCTCTCTGGCGCACGTTCTGCTCAGTCCAGGCAGCACGGTCCCCAGCCTCGGCGCCAGTGGCGCGGTGGCCGCAGTCCTCGGGTCCTACGTCGTGATGTTTCCCCGTTCCAGAGTCCGAGCTCTGGTCACGTTTGGATTCTACTTCACGATTACGCGGGTCAACGCTGTCATATTCCTGGGCATCTGGTTTGTCATGCAGCTTTTCAGCGGCGTAGCAAGCTTGGGCGTGAACACAGCGCAGTCCGGTGGCGTCGCCTATTGGGCCCACGTGGGAGGCTTCGTCTTCGGGCTGGTGCTTGGCTTTGTACTCAGAGGTCGAGCGCAGGAGCGGGGTCTACACCGGTCACGAAGGCGTTGAACAGAACCTTGCGCCAACCACCAGTACGGTCGTCCATACGTTCGGCTAGGCCTCAGTTGGGCATCATCGATCCTATTGGGTTTTTGAGTCCAGGATAGGAAATCATAGTGTGAAGAATACTGAATCCCTACTGAAAGAGGAAAAAGCTCAGACAGCTGACCTGACAGCGAAACTCCAACGAGAGCCTGACGTTCTTCAGGCCATCATGGATAACACGAACACGCAGTTGGCCTATCTCGACTCGGAGTTCAACTTCATCACAGTCAACGCTGCGTATGCCCGCGGTTCGGGATATGAGATTGAAGACTTAATCGGACGCAACCATTTTGACCTCTTCCCCGATGAACAGAATGAAGCCATCTTCCGGCAGGTACTGAAGACAGGCGAAGCCGTCGCATTCCAAGCGAGGCCATTCGAATTCCCGGATCGCCCCGAGCTAGGGGTGACCTACTGGGACTGGAGGCTGGTGCCGGTGACCGACGAACACGGGGTGGTCCAGGGCCTCGTGCTCTCACTCCTTGACGTCACTGAGCGGCACCGGTTTGATCAGGAGATAGCGAGCCTGGCGCGTTACCCGGAGGAAAATCCCCATCCCGTTCTCCGAGTTGGGGAGCAGGGCCGACTTCTCTACGCCAACCCCGGCAGTGAGGAGCTGTTGCAGGCTTGGGATATCGAGGTCGGTCAGCTCCTGCCCCTTCCGTGGCGGGCAAAGGCCCAAGATGCTATCCGAACCCAAAAGCCCGTCGCCGCGGAGGTCGATTGCGGCGAATGCATCTTCTCCATGACCGTCACCCCTTCAGAGGAAGGCTATGCCAACATCTACGGATCGGAGATCACCGATCTGCGCCAGACGCAGCGAGCGCTCAAACAATGTGCCAGCCGCCTGCAAGCCCTACACCAGATTGACCAAGCGATTCTGAGCGCGGAATCCATTGACGCTATCGCCGATGGCGCCCTCGCCAGGATACCTCAGATGATCGATTGCGTGCGAGCCAGCATTACGCTCTTCGACTTCGATACCGATGAGTTTGAGCTGCTTGCTGTTCGTCCCACTACACCTCACACAGCGACCAGCACAGGATGGCGCGCGCCGCTCAGTCACGGTTGGCCTGCTCAGATCACCCAACTCAAGGAGGGTCGGGAAGTCTTTATCGAGGACATTGAGTCAATCGACCAAAGATCGCCACTCATGGAGACCCTTCGAGCCGAAGGTGTCCGCGCGCTCCTTCGCCAACCTCTGATATCGCAGGGCGAGCTTATCGGAGCACTCAATCTCGGCCTATCCTCGTCCTGCCTCCTTTCGGAGGAGCTTACGGAACTCGCCGGAGAGCTGGCAGACCAACTCGCGATCGCCATCCACCAGGCCAGGCTCAACCGCAGGATACAGGAGCACGCCCAACACCTAGAGCGACGCGTCGCGTGGCGGACCGCCGCGCTACGCATCAGCGAAGCGCGCTTCCGAGCGATCTTCGAGGATGCACCCACCGGCATTGCCCTGCTGGATCAGGAGGGTCGGATCATCCAGAGCAATGGTGCCCTAGCGCACATACTGGGGCAGACGACGGCTGATCTACAGGATACCGTACTCCGCGATCAAATGCATCCGGATGACGCGGCAAAGGAGCTTGATCTCTACATCACCCTGATGAACGGCGACTCGGAGAACTATCGCATCGAAAGCCGGTTCCTCCATCCCGAGAGGCGACGCGTGTGGTGTAACCTGACCGTGTCCCTGGTCCGTGATGTTGAGCATCAGCCACGTCTCGCGATCGCGATGATCGAAGACATCACAGAAGCTCGGAAAGCTCAGATGGCCCTGGTTCAGACGGAGAAACTCGCCCTAACCGGGCAATTGGCGGCATCTCTCGCTCACGAGATCAACAACCCTCTGCAGACCGTCATCGGGTGTCTGGGTCTGGCGGACGAGACCGCGGGCGATGTAGAACCCCTAGCCACTTACCTGAGGATGGCTTCAGAAGAGCTGAAACGTGCAGCCGGCATCGTGGGTCGCTTACGCGACCTGAATCGCAGATCCAAGCCTGAGGACAGGGAGCCCACACAGATAGAAGAGCTGGTAGAACACATCCTCGTCGTGACGCGCAAGAAGTGTCAAGAGCGACATATCGATGTCGTCCTAAACCGACCCGAGGAAGATCTACCCCTTGTGCCGGTGGTACAGGATCGGATACAACAAGTCCTGCTCAATCTCGTGCTCAACGCGATCGATGCCATGCCCAACGGCGGCAAACTGACCGTATCCCTTAGGGCAACGGAGGGGTCAGAAGGCGTGGTCGTAGCCTTTAAAGATACCGGCGTCGGCATACCACCAGGGCAACAGGATCACCTCTTCGATCCCTTCCACACCACCAAACCCGAGGGGTTGGGGCTTGGGCTCTACATCAGTCAGAGCATCGTCGAAGATCACAATGGCCACATCGAGGTAGAAAGCCAACCCGGCGTTGGCACCATCTTCTCGGTCCATCTACGTGCAGATTAGCGCTGGGGCCGGCGTCATGGTCCCACCGGCGGAGCAGCAGCTGACATATCCAACCTAGATCCAACTCTTCAAACCCATTGCAGAACTAGCCCCAACCGTGTCCAGCGGTTAGGGCTAGCTGTTTTACGGTACGATAGGATCAGAATGTTATGGCAACTCACCGTGTAGCGAGAAGATACTGAGGGAGGAAGCCCACATGAACCTTAAAGAGGCACGCATTGCATTGTTGGCCGAAGATATGTTCGAGGACATGGAGCTCATGTATCCACTCTACCGGATGCGCGAGGCGGGGGCCGACGTCAAGGTCATCGGCATGCCCGGCGTGGAATACTACACAGGCAAGCATGGCGTACCCGTAAGCGTGGACGTGGCCGCGGCGGATGTTTCGGCCTCGGATTTCGACGCCGTCATCATTCCCGGCGGCTACGCACCGGATCGCATGCGGCGGCACCCCGAGATGCTCGATATCGTGCGTGGCGTTTTCGAGCAGGGCGGGGTTGTCGCGATGATCTGCCACGCCGGTTGGGTCCCGATATCGGCGGGCATCGTCGGCGGCAAGAACGTGACCTCCACGTCGGCCATCAAGGACGATTTGATCAACGCCGGCGCGACCTGGGCCGATCAGGCCGTGATCAAAGACGGAAATCTGATTAGCTCGCGCGGTCCCAGTGACCTACCGATCTTCTGTAAGACCATCATTGCCACGCTCGAAGCCCAGGAATAGACACAAAGACTAACGCCAACCACAGACAAAGAACAGTGCTTTCGAACGACCGTCAGGCTTCCTGGATTTGGCCCGGCTTACCTCGCCTCCGCAAATCAGCGCCTGAACATCGGACTCACGGAGACACCTCTGCTCGCAGGACTGGCCTTAGTTAGGAAATGAGGATAAGACTATGAATGCACAGGCTCTCAAGAGGGCGGTTGACCTGGCCGAAGAGCGCCAACATATGCTGATCAGCACGGCGAACGGTTCGGGCAGGCCCCATATCGCCTCGATCGGCAGCATCCGGTCGCTCTCCAACGAGAGATTGGCCCTAGGCGACTGGCATTGTCCGGCCACCGTGCTTAATATTCAGGAAAACGCCCAAGTATCGATGGTCGTCTGGGATATCGTCACGGACACC
>JBNGDU010000244.1:0-11662 GCA_049975025.1 Anaerolineae bacterium | reverse complement strand
CAGCTATACTAGACTCTGCATCGGCTAGACTATTGACAAACGGGGCGGTGATCACCGCCCCGTTTGTTGCGTCGATTGTATCGAGAGTCGCCTTCATTAGGGTCACTCCCCTAGGATGGCGTCGATCTTGTCACGAATCTGATTCGGTACATTGCCGGACATCTCCTCGCCGTTGATGAAGAAGGTTGGCGTCGCTCGGACTCCGTTGTTGTCCACAAATGCCATCTCCTGAACCGCGTCAACGTACCGTTGATCATCTTGGCACGTTTGAAAACCGGACATGTCGAGATCCGCAACGCGAGCTGCGCGCTCCAGGTTGAAGCTACCCGCTTCGATGGTCTGAAAGAGCGCGTGTTTGAACTCGAAGTATCGTCCCTGTTCCGCTGCGCACATCTCCGCGTGGACGATGCCCTGCTGGACGGTGTGAGCGAAGCCAAAGTAATGATCCACGTAACGGACCTTACCTGTCGCAACGTAGTCCGCTATGATATCTGGGAGACTGTGCAGACTGTAATCTCGGCAGTGACCACAGAAGATGTCGCTGAACTCCATCATCACTATTGGTGCATCGGGCTCCCCTAAGGCCGGCAGCCACTGCCGCCCCTCTCCCAAGGCTGCCGGGTCCGGATAGGCGAGGTCTGTCGCTCCATTATCGTACGAAAGACCGACCACACCCTCAAACCACTCTGCGCTGCGATATCCCTCACCGGGTGACTTTGGCTCTACGAACGACTGGCCCACCAACAACACGACAATGAGGACCACTGCCCCTCCCACCGCCCAGGGCAACCACTTCGCTGCACGCTGAGAGCGGCGGCGCCGCTTGTACCGACTCGAAAGCCGCGAGCTTGATTTCGCCATATCTCATCTCCTAACTGTAATGGTCTGGCACAGGATGACCGAGTCCAAGCGCTGCCCGCACTCGGCGCTCCTGACCGGCAGACGCGTATCCTCGACGAGAGAGTAGATACCCACCGAGAGCAGATACGGGCCCGGAGGAGCGTCTGCTGGAAGCCTGAGTTGGTGAACGTCTCGAACGTAACGGTCGGTAGGCCAACGATCCGTCGGGAAGCCCCCCGGGTTGAGATGGTCGGACTGAGCACGGATCTCGTCTTCAGGATAAACGAGGTGGACGAAAGACTGGTACGTTCGTGTCATCTCACGCTGGGCGCTCCAGTAAAGCGTAACGTCTAGACGACCACCCGAGCGGAGCCGGTGTGTCGACAGATCATAACCCAGCAATGCAATCTCGTCTCCTAGATAGGCCTTCTGATGGTGTGTGGCGGCATAGCTCTCACCCTCTGGCGAGGTGTATGAGAGTAGGTTCAGCGGATCGAAAAGCCCGACTTTCAGAATGCCGAACATGACCACCACGAGCGCGATTGATATCGTACCGACCTCATCTCGCCTAGCGAGCCGATTGGGGCTGTGATGAGCACTTGCGGTGTCCTCATAGCCAGCGCCTCGGATCTGACGATCAAGCCTCTGGTGTGGGTGAAGTCGGCTGCGACCGAGGGCAACCAGCAGCACACCGAAGGCCGTTACCCCCATCCCAGTCACCGCCCACGCGAGCCTGCGAACAGCCGTGTCCCTGAAGCGCACCACGACCTCGTGATCGCCCGGAGGCACTCGGATCGTGATGAATCCCTCGGGATGCGCGACCTCAATCGGCACTGACCTGCCGTCGATGGTGGCTTGCCACCCTGGGAAATCAAAGAGGAACAGGCGCAGGATGAAAGCTTCATCTGTCGTGACGTTGAAGCGGTTGACCCAGGGCACATCAGGCACGACTTCGACTTGAGCTCCCTTAGGCAACGTATAGCGATTCACGCGATCCACAGGTGGATCCTCATAGGACGCCAGGACCTGCGCTTCTGGGCCCGGTATCATATCCACGGTTGATGGTACAAAATCGTTCGTCGACGTTGTCCCACGCCATCGACCTTGAAGCTCCGCTTGGACGATTGCCTGTTGGGTAATGGGTCCAAAGCTGGACGCCCAGGGTATTGGATACAGCCCGTAGGCGCCGGCAACGAGCAAGATCGCGGCGGCGGCAGCCAGCACCCATCGAAAACGCCGTATTCGACCCAGTGTTGCCAGCAAGGGGATCAGAAGCACGGCCAGTGGCCCCAAGAAGCGCCACGGAAACTGAAAATAGGCAAGACCTGGAACACTTTCCCAAATAGGCAAACTGCACTCTGTCACAAGCAGTAAGCACAACGCGGTCAGCACCAGATATGGCCCCAGAGCCGAGATCGACCCGCGAGGCGATTTCGCGGATTGCGTTATTTTTAACAGCACACCAAGCAGAGCAAACGCGAGAATCTGTGGACCGACGGTCATCGGCACGCCAATAGAGGTGCTTCTATGGTCGATGCGTCCCATGGGCTTCAGCAACTCGCGGAACCGCACGAAGTGGTTGTGGAAATCGTAGTGGCCTTCACCTGCCACATCAAGCATGATCGCGTCGCGCTCTGCGACAAAAGGCAGCCAGAAGAAGGCTGTCAGCAGCACGAAGACCGCTGCTGTCGCCATTGCTATTCCCAGGCTTCGCCCTCGTCTCTCCACCAACCACCGCCAGGCAGAGATCGCAGCAACCAACAAAATGGCGCTCAGGCCGGTTAGGTTGTGGCTGAGGAAAGTCGCGGCAGTCCATAGAACCGCGCTGACGACGCTTCCTAAGGGACGTCCGGTCTCCCGGCTCTGCCATACACATTCCCATCCCCATAGCGCCCACGGGAGGCACGCCAGCGAGAAAACCTCAGCCAAGTCGCCGCGGATGTGCGGATTGATGAGTTGTATGTAGGGAGCGAAACTGAAACCAATAGCCCCAAGCAGCCCCCCACCCTCGCTACCAAAGCGCCGTCCAAGCAAATACGCACCCACACTTCCCAACACGTGTGCCCAAACAAATAGGACCTTAGCACCAACGGCCGCGAATTCGGGCCTCCCAAAGGTCAAGACGTAACCCAGGTGATAGACGAGCGGTGCGTAGTAGTTGAATATCGGATATCCATAGCCGTGGTAGAAGTCCGGAGCCCATCTAGGATATGGGTTGCCAGCCCTTAAACTGTATCCGACCTCGGCAATCCTAAACACGTGAAGCTCCGCATCGGTCTGCGCAGGTAGACCGGGAAATTGCAGGTAGGGCCACGCTGCATAGATGCCCAGCACAATCGCACAGAAGATCGGAGCGACCGTGGCAATGCTTTGCCAAAGTGGGGTTTTTCGCATAGCCATTTGCATCCTTCTAGGAAACCACGTAACTGTGAGACACGGGTGGTTTTGACTACGCGAAACAATTAGGGGGTGTGTTGCTTGGCTTCATACCGAAAGCCATGCCCGCGGACGGTCACCACGTAGTTGTAGTCAGGATCCAGCTCCGCAAGCCGCTCCCGCAGTCGATAAACCAGCGCATCCAGAGCCTGATCAGTCACCCCGCCAACTGCGTCAGGCCAGACCGCTTCAATCACCTCCTCCCGTGTGACGACATCACCATCGGCCTGCATCAGCAGCGACAGTAGGATGAACTGCGCGGGCGAAAGCGGGGGATCGAGGACCTGCCGCCCAAGACAGACTTGACGCGCAGGCTCGTTAATCGTAAGACCAGCGGGCGTGATCATGATGTCTTCCAAAGGCAACGTTGCTTCGCCAGCGACGAAACCGAGCTGTATCACCGCGGCAAGTGTAATCTCATCCCCATCCCGCAGGCGATAGGGCTGCCCTCGCACAGGCTCACCGTTGACGAAGGTGCCGTTCTTGCTGCCCAGATCCCGCAAGAGATACCCGGAGCTGTCCCGCTCGACCCGTGCGTGATGTCGAGAGATCTGGCGCTCCGGAAGAACGATGTCGCAGTCCTTCGCCCGCCCGAGTGTAACTGAGTCGCCGGTCACTGGCCAACGAGTTCCCGCCAATGTTCCTCTGTAAATCACAAGTAGGGGTTGTGTTGTCTGCTCTTGCATCACAATACGTCTCACTCCTTTGGCAAAGTTAAGCCAGCACGAACCGCCTGTGGGCATCTCGGCAAACATGGACTCCGCTCCGACGCTGCGTTTCGCTGCTTCTGGCCTAAGACACAGAGTATCGGCGTCACCTTGACATTATACCAGTCCCACGTTATGATCCAATACAATGGCACGCTTACTAGAGCCTCAGACAACCCTCAAAGACCGCTACAGTATCGCCGGCCCCATCGGGCAAGGCGGCATGGGCGCCGTGTATCGAGCGGAGGATACACTCCTAGCAGGCCGCATCTGTGCGGTCAAAGAGATCGCCCCCGATGCAGAAGTCAATCCGGAAATGCTCACCCAATTGCAGGAGCAATTCCGGCAGGAGGCCTCGGTACTGGCCCGGCTGGACCATCCGAACTTGCCGAAGGTATCCGACTACTTCACTCAGGACGGTCGAGAATACCTTGTGATGGACTATGTCCCAGGCCACAATCTGCGTGAGATCATCAACGACGCCATTAGCAACAACGAATTCCTGGAAGAGTCTCAGGTTTTGGACTGGGCCGACCAACTCTGCAGCGCCTTGGCCTATCTCCACAGCCAGAATCCCCCAGTGCTTCACAGAGATGTCAAGCCATCGAACATCAAGTTGATGCCCTCAGGGCTTCTCAAGCTGGTGGACTTTGGCTTGGTGAAACTACTCACTAACGACGAGGCCCGGACTGTCACGGTGGTGCAGGGGCAAGGAACTGCCGCATATACGCCTCTAGAGCAGTATGGCGGAGACGACGCGCACACCGATAGAAGAACGGATATCTATGCGTTGGGTGCAACGCTCTATCATCTCCTGACCGGCAGACCTCCAGCGATTGCCCGGGAGCGGTTTCTGCGCCCAGATGCGCTGGTTGCTCCGCGCGATATTAACCCGCACATCTCTCCAGGTGTAGAGCAAGCCATTCTTGAAGCCCTATCGCTCCATCCCGACCAGCGCCCTAGAAGCGTCGACGAACTGAGAGAGAACTTGCGTCAAGCTGCGGTTCCGAGGCCCGTTGCCCCACTCCTACTAACCGAGGAGGAATGGCGCGCGACTTGGCAAAGGAACCTGCCCCTCGCGATGGCTGTGCTACTGCTGATCTTGGTGGCGATCGCTATCACACCGTGAGATTCATCACCGCGCCCCAGCATCGTTCAATCGCCAATGGTATATCCCTCACGGTTTGAGTAACGCGAACTCACCCGCTTCGGACGTTCAAGCCTGTGGAGCCCTCGATTATGCCAAGCCCCAAGCGTCATCATAAGTGTCAGACCACCGAAGATCACGACGACCAGACCAGCGAGAAACTCACGGTTCACCAGCCCGTAGTGTAAAATCGGCAGCCACCACCGCCCAGCCGCCATCAGCACGATATATCCCACAAGACCACCAATCACACCCATCAAACCGACCATCGTCGCAAAGTCGGCGGCGAACGTTTGTCCCCGCGCCCAAAGGAAACCAAGGCCCAGGACGCTGACTGCGCCGATAAGTCCCCAGCGTATCAGCTTCCCGCTCTCCGGAGCCGGCAGCTGCATAAGGTCAGGTAGTTGTTCCTTCGGAGGCACCTGAACCGGCGTCGCCGTTGGCGTCGGGGTAGCTGTCGGCGTCGGCGTCGGTGTCGGAGTCTCGGTCGGGGTCGGTTCGACCTCGGTGATCGTGACGCCGTCATCGCGGATAGTCAGCTCCAAACGAACCGATGATACAGCAGGCTCCGATTGCGCGGTGATGTTGAGCTCGCCCGTCCGCTCCAGCGTCACTGAGGCCGCCGCGATCCCATCCTGCGTCTCACCGACAAGCTTGCGCTCAAGCCCTTCCTGAGGATAGTTGAGAAAGAACTGTACCGGTGTGCCGTCAGGCACGACGCGACCGTTGCGATCTACAATCACGTCGGTACGAAGATTGATGAGATCACCTACCTGAATCGCTGATCGCGCGGCCTGCGTCAATACCTCCCCAGCTTCATCCACAACAGAGAGAGAGAGCGTCTGGTTAGCATCGGGCATCGTCTGCGCCGAAATGTAGTAGTTCAGCGCGGGGATATCGACGGGGGAATCTCCCGGCGTCGGGAGGTCCTGGAAGAGCGCCCGCACGCCGGCTTCGACAAACGCCGACCCAGAGGAGAATAACCCGTAGTAGAGATCTAGCTTGCTGATCTCGGTACTGTCCAGCTCGTAGGGTGGACCGAAAGCCAGCACCGCAATCTGACCGTCAAGCAGGTTGGCCTGCTGCGCCAGAAAACGCTCCAGCGCCAGCGCGCTGGTGTCATCGCCATCGAGCCCAGTCGACGCGAAGATGATCCACCGGGCACGCTCCAGGGCCTCAAAGACAGCCGTGGCCACGGGGAAGGGCAGCTCTTTCTCGACGTCATCCTCGGGGGGGCGACTGGCCGCCTCTGGTCCTACGTCCAGAGCCTGGACAAGATCCCCAAAGGTAAAGGACTGAACAGCGTTGATCCGAACAACACCCGTGCCCTGAGGACCGTAGAAGCGCATCATCGTATCCGCAACCGTACCGCTGTTCAGCAGGGCAACGCTCCCCACGTTTTCACCGAGATCGACCTGGCGCTCCTGTGTGAAGACCACGATATCCCCACCCTCTTGTGGCGGCGAAGGCAACGCGTCGTCAGAGAGGGGAGCGATCAACGTAAGAGCATTCAAGGCCACTTCGGCTGACGTTAGAGGTGCTCCTCCCAGCTGCTGATCGACATTGGCGTCGTCAGCTAGCACATTGCCTAGGGTGAACTCGGGATAAACCCTGAGCTTCGTACTCAGAATGCGGTAAACAGCAGCATCGACCACCGCTTTGATCGCCGTCTCTTCCTTATAGCGGGAGGCCAGGAATTCCAGGGTATCACGCACGTTGGTGAAATGGACGTCCCAGTTATCATCGGCCGCAAAGTGATCCAGAATGAGCAGGTCATTACCGGCAGTCAGCGCGTCCTGCAGAATGCGACGCGCGTTGAAGAGTAAACCGCGCGGATCGTAGAACTGTTGAATGGACGGGAGCCCAAGATTGTCCGCGACAAGGACGCCGCCTTCCGTGCGCCAAGGTTCAACCTCCTCCAGGCTGGTGACCAACTGAAGCGCTTGCGCGTCCAGGCTGATCGGACGCGTTGTCTGACGGATGTTGCCCTGGAACCCACGATAACGAATGTGCGTAACGAGGAACGCATCGGCGGCCGTTGCAGCTCCGGGCGCCTCCTCCGCAGCGGCAAAGAAAGGCGCCAGCTCAATCTGTTTGAGTTGCTCCAACGGCTTCTGCACCGTGGGCACCTCCTCAGTCAAGGGCCTATCGGCACTGCCCAAGCCGGGCAAATGGCGCGGGGCAACTAACAGCCGACCATCGCTCCCCTGGTGGAGCCCGCTGATAAATGCCGTTCCCATCTCCGCTACCCAGAAGGGATCTCCTCCGAAGACACGAGTGCCCAGATCAGCAGGATCACCAGGGCGTGGCGTATACAGCACATCTAGGTCGGGGCCAAGGTAGAAGTTTATGCCCAAAGCCGCCAACTCACGTCCAAGCACCGTACCCACCGCTTCCGACAGAGATGGATCCCACGTCGCCCCCAGAGCCAAAGGCGTAGGCACCTCCGAGGCACCCGACACCAAGGCAGTGGGCATCAACCCCACCGACTCAGTGGGACGCGTGGCGATGAACATCGGCACGTACGGAGGCCGATAGGGAAGCGTGGGCTCCGTAGTAGACGAAGAAAGTGATGCTGCTTCCCAAGCCATCGTCTGAAGGCCATTGGTGATGGAAATGAAGTCTGCCGGGGAAATAGCGGTGCCCCCGAAGTTGCCATTCTCGGGGGTCAACAGGACACCGCCAATCCAATACTCACGTATCAGGTTGGCAATCTCAGAGGTATCGCCAACATCGGTACCCGGAAACGCGATCAGCACGAGCTGACCGACCTTGGCCTCAGGGGACATCTGAGCCATTAGATCAAGAATAGGGTCGGATGTCGACTCCTGAGCGCTCAACGGAGGGACAGCCGTCGACATGAGCAACACCAGAAGCAACACTCTGACCCCGCGATGTAGTACACGGGCCTTCATCTAGCGATTCTCCTCCATACCTATTGTATCTCACTCAAACGGGTTAGGCAAATCCAACCGTAATCGGACAAAGGATTTGTCATCTCGGTATTGTCTGGTAAACTTCTCCCGCCAAATCGCGCGGAGTTCACGCTCTCAGCGCTGAGTTCTGCGACACATGACAGGTGCGTCCAAACGGACCCACTCACTGGGAGGCATCGTAATCTATGAACTCTCAACGACGGACTTCGCCCGAGCGCAACCCGCTCCGAATTTCGCTCGTTGCTATCGCCTTGGCGGTCGCGGCGCTGGGCTTCTTTTTGGCTTCCTGTGCTCCCCCCCCCCTGCTCGAAGACGTGACTTTGGAGCCAAGCACGATCACGCCAAACGCGGATGGTGAGGCCGATGTCGCCGTACTGGAATTCAAGCTCAACCAGAACGCGAACGTGAGTTTCAAACTCACAGATAACAACGGTCGGGATTTCTACTTTCGCGCTCCCAGCCGCCTAAGTGTCAACGAAGAGCGTTATCGCGTCCTGTTCGGAGGTGTGGTGGAGGGGTATCGTCGAGAAGATGAGGATTTGCCTGATTATACCATTATCAAACGCATCTTGCCCGACGGACCCTACACATGGGCGTTGGAGGCCGACAACCGTCAGGGCCAGTCTACCGTTGTGACGGGCACGCTCGTGATAGAGAATGCCGACACCCTATTGCCAGGTATCCGGGGCTTCAGTGTCTCACCCAAGGTATTTTCGCCAAACCAAGATGGCATCGCAGACCGAGTGACCATCAACCTGGCTCTGGAGAAAGACGTGGCGTCGCTGCGGGTCTATCTTGTGGGCGCCGATGGCGTTGAGCACCATATCGCCGAGGATGAGAAGACCACACCGCCGAACGAACGGGGATGGCACACATATGACTACGACGGCGGGATTGATGCCGGCAATCGCCCCCCACCGGATGGCGTGTACACCGTTTACGCAGAAGCGCTCGACGACGTCGGTCAACACCTTGCCGTCAGTGATACGGTGGAAATCGTAGACGCAGGCATCCCACGAGGGTACATACTTAATGGCGAAGTTGAGTGGTCAGACGTCACGCTTGTGCTATCCGACACGCTGTGCTTCACGACCACCGTGGAGAATGACAGCGACACTTATCTTCGTACCACCGGCCCTTGGCCTGGCACGCTTTACCAGAGTGATCAGAACTTCAATGCCTTCAACCGCGCCGAGGAGTCCGGGGTCTTCCGTATCGCAATGGAATACGACACCAGCTTGCGCTCCTATCCCTTCAGATGGGGCATCGGTCGTCCGGGCGTGGATCTTGTGGAGATCGACGGCTACTGGTATCTCCCGCCGCGCCAACGCTCTTTGATCACGGGTTGCGTCCAGATCGTCGACATCCCCGTCCGCAACCCACTCTACTACTGGTTGGGTCTTATCCACGAGGACGTGGGGATCGAGCAGGTCAACAACCGCGTCGCCCCGAACTTCGTCACGATATGGGAGCCGGGATCGTCGGCGCCGTGATGCTGATAGCCGCTCACTTCGGAGGCGTTATCTCGTGATATCCGAATCCACGGATCTGGCCGTCGTCATCGTCTCCTGGAATGTACGGGAACTGCTTGGTGACTGTCTTGAGTCGCTTAGTCTGGCCATGGGCAAGACCGGTGTGCAAGGCCCGGTTTGGGTCATCGACAATGCGTCGACCGACGGCTCCGTGGATCTCGTCCGTGAGCGTTATTCCTGGGTCCATCTCGTTGCACAAGACCGCAATCTAGGCTATGTGCGCGCGAACAACCTCGCGTTAGCAGACTTGCAGACGCGTGCACGCTACATCTGGCTGCTCAATCCGGATACCGTCGTCAATGCCAACGCCCTGCAACGTCTCATAGAGTTCATGGAGACAGATACCGACGCGGGACTGATAGGCCCCAAGCTTCTGAATGTCGATGGTTCAGTCCAAGAGAGCGCCTTCCATTTTCCGGGCGTGATCCAAGCGCTGTTCGCGCTCGAGCTCATGCCCCAGCGCCTCTACTATACTATACTGAATGGTCGCTATTCATCCCCACGCTACGCGCAGCAAGCGCCCTTTCCTATCGATCATCCATTAGGTGCAGCAATGATGGTTCGTGCACAAACGGTGCGCGACGTGGGGCTCCTGGACGAAGGCTTCTTCATGTACTGCGAGGAAATCGATTGGGCGTGGCGGATGAAAAACGCCGGCTGGGGCCGCTGGTTGGTGCCCTCGGCGGAGATCACCCACGTCGGCGGTGCCAGTACCGGGCAAGCGAGGCCGGAGACAACAGCCCACCTATGGCGAAGCCGCGCCAGACTCTACCAGAAGCACCGCGGGCGGCTCGTTCGGACGGTGGTGAGCACGGCGGTGAAGCATGTCTTCTCTGAACGGCTTGCTGATGCCCCCTCCCCGGCATGGGCGCAGACCTACCGGGAGATCCTGCAGGCCTGGAGCGAGTGATGGGGTCCGAGATAAGCGTCGCCGCCGTCGTTCTCACGCTCAACGAGGAGCGCCATATCCGGGCGTGTCTCGACAGTGTGCGTTGGGCCGATCGCCAAGTTGTCTTCGACGCTCACAGCAGCGACGCCACAGCCGAGTTAGCAGAGGAAGCAGGCGCAGAGGTCATCCAGCATCCTTTCAAGAACTTCTCACAGCAACGTAACGCGGCGCTAGATGCCGTCCAGGTCGACTGGGTTCTCTTCCTTGACGCCGACGAGCGCGCCACACCGGCCCTTGCTGAGGAGGTTAGAAGCGTCATCCGCACTTGTGAGGAGAGTGGGTGGTGGATACCACGCTACAACTATATCATGGGCCACCGGATGCGTGGCGCGGGCTGGTATCCAGACTTCCAGATGCGACTACTGCGCGAAGGTTGTGCTCACTACGACCCTAACCGGGCGGTCCATGAAGTTGCAGAGCTCGACGGAAAAGCCGGCTATCTGAAGTCACCCATCATCCACTACAACTATGAGAGCTTGGGCCAGTTCATCGAGAAACAAGAGAGATACCTGGCCTATGATATCAGCATACTGCTCGATAACGATGAGACCCCCCGCATCTACACTCCCTACACACAGGCACTCCGTCACTTCTGGTGGCGCTTCGTGGAACTGAAGGGATGGAAGGACACCGTGTGGGGGCTCACGCTCAGTTTACTGATGAGCTACTACGAGTTACTTAAATACCGACGGGTTCGGAAAGCCCAGAAGCCAGCTAGGTAAATCGGATGAAACTCGGCCCAATCCTGCATCGGCGCGGTGCGCTCGTCGTCTCCCTCCTTGTCATCGTCGGTGTCGGACTTCTTGGTGTCTCCTTCACCGGCGAGAACCGCGCCACTAGCGTCTCGCCGACGCCACATGCCTCTCCCCGCCCGTCGGCGACCTGGGGGCCGCTCCCTACTCGCGCCCCCGATGTACCGGCTGCGCCTCAGCCCACCGGGTCAGATCTCTGGCAGCTCCACCGGGCTCTGTTGCGCGGGGAGACAACGGTAGCACAGAGGATCTGGGAATCCGAGATCGAACCGCTGATGCACGCGACTGCCGCTGCTCGCGAGGTCGCCCCATCTGAGATCGTCGTTTTTGTGGCGGCGGCACAGCGTGCCGGCGCGCGACTGG
>JBNGDU010000243.1:0-11781 GCA_049975025.1 Anaerolineae bacterium | reverse complement strand
ACCCAGCGTGCCTTCGCAAGCGCCACGATCCAAACGCCCGAAAGCCCGGTGAAGGTCATCAATGCCGCCCACCAGGCCGCCCCAAGCCTCGCCATCAGCCCCCATCCCAGGACACACAGCCACACGACGCAGGCCGCGATGGCGCGAAAGGCGGGAAGCCCCACAACCCATCCTCGAGGCAGCGGAAACAGAGCGCCGAAAAAGAGGAGAACGTGCAGCGCCACAAGGTAGGCACCGTCCAGAAGCACAACCACCAGCACCGGCACCGGCGGCAGTTGAGAATGATGAGCCGCCGTCGCTCCCCATTTGAGCCAGCGTCTGACCCGCTCACCTCGGTAAAAGCGGAGCAGCAACTCCACCCCGACGAAGTAGCCGAGGACCAGAACCGCTGCCGTAGCCATCGGTGCGGGGATGGAGAGCGGCTTGGACGATAGCAGAATGTATTCATAATCAGGATGCGCCTCGACGCCTAATGCAGCTGGCCCACAACCCGCAGCTGCGCTTCGATAAAGGCCTCAGCACGACGATTCTCCACCTCCGGAGAGCAGATCCGGCGCAGTTCGTCCTCCAGCTCCGTGACGATGTCCCCTCGCGCTGCGCACCGGTTGCTCAACTCTTCCGGATCGCGCACCAGGTCGAAAAGCTGGTTCTCGGCGCCCACGTGGTGGAGGTACTTCCACTCCCCCTTGCGAATCATGTAGGAGCTTCCGGGCGTGCCGTGGCCGTGGTACTCGGCGAAGACCACGCGGTCACGGTCGTCAATCGGCACGGACTGGAGCGGCGTCCCGAGCCAATCCGACGGCTGCTCTGCCTCGACGGCGTGAAAGAGCGAGGCCTGGACGTCGTGCAGGTCGACCGGGGTCGCGACCCTTGCCCCCGACGAGAACCCGCATCCCGCAGCGATCAAAGGTACCCGGACCGAGTCCTCGTAAAGGCTGCACTTCCACCACATGCCGAACTTGCCCAGCATCTCACCGTGATCTGAGGTGTAAATAACATCGGTTGTCTCCCGCAGGCTCGACGCCTCCAGCGCATCCAGCAGCCGTCCGAGTTGGCGATCGACAAAGGTGATACAGGCGAGGTACCCGCGCCGCAGTCCGCGAACCTGCTCCCCCCCGAAATCGTGCGTCTCGAAGTGGTCCCGGAGCGACCGGGCAAAGGGGTGCTGAGCGGACGCGCACTCGGGCCCGTACTTGGGTAGATCCCCACCCTCCGCGTAGAGCTCCCAGAGCTCCGGCGAGGCGATGTGGGGGAAATGGGGATTGGTCACGTTCACGACCAGAACCCAAGGCACCTCGTCGTGCGCAGCAGAACCGCTCAGCCAGGCGATAGCCTCGTCAACGCACCGCAGGTCACCGGCGCCGGCATCGCCCTGAGGTCCGTAGCCAAAGGCCCGCTGCGCAGCCCCCTCGCGAATCGTCAGAGGATTGCGGCGGTGGTTCGTGTCGCCGGGCCACGCCCGGTCTCCAGGAAGTATCACCTCGCTGAAGCCCAGATCCTCGCCGGGCGCATAAACGTCGGTCTTGCCGACGTAGACGGCGTGCACGCCCTGTTCGCTGAGCGCCGCGCCGTAGGACGGCGGCGACGGATCGACCAGCGCGTTGCAGTTGCTATAGGTCTGCAGCTCGTGCACGCGGCGACCGCTCATCAGGGCTGAGCGGCTGGGCATGCACAGCGGCGACGGGCAGTAAGCTGCGTCAAAAACCGTACCTTCCGCGGCCAGTCGTGCCATATTCGGTGTCTGAATCGATGCGTGTCCGTAGGGAGATGCGTAGCGCGGATTATGCTCATCGGACATCAGGAGAAGAACGTTACTCATGGCCTTGGACCTCCTCGGCGAGACCAGGACGCTGGCGTAAGACGCTATCACCTGGCGAAGACGGATTCAGGAACGAAAGAAACCGGCGGCATCTGCGATGACCAGACGGACCGGCGATGCGCCGCCGAACCTAAGGTGCCCATGAGTTTACACCCCAATCATCGAGACTACAATAGGCTGGTGCCCGTCGGTAAGGTTATCTCGTGACTTGACACATAGGCTATGCATTCTGCGATCAAAGCGACGCCAGGGAGGCAGCTCTATGCCTAATCAACCGCTCCCACCCCTGCAGGTGGTGGCTATTCGATACTTCAGCGATCGTCCGACCGGCGACGAAGAGGGGGTCGTGGCAGCTTACGCCGCGTCCCGCGCCTATGAGGCAGTCGGCGTGGATTACGAAATCGTAGAGCCTCAGTTTCCAGAGGCGGAGCGTACCGAGGACGCCCCCTACAACCTGGGCCTGCTGGGCGGCGCCATTGCCGACGTTGTGGCGGAGGCCCGGCGCAAAGGCCAAGCGGTTCTGATGACCGGGGGCAATTGCAGCCATGCAACTGGCCTACTCGGCGGGCTACAAGACGCCCACGGTGCTGACGCCCGCGTCGGGCTGGTCTGGTTCGACGCTCACGGAGATTACAACACGCCCCACACCACCCTGACGGGCAGGCTCGGCGGCATGCCGGTGGCTGTGTGCGCCGGGCTGGCGCTGCCACGATGGCGCGAGACATCCCATATCTCGGCGCCATTGCCCACCGATCGCATCGTGCTGGTCGACGTCAGGAATCTCGACTCACCCGAGGCTGCGTTGATCAACGCCACCGAGACCGTGATCGCCGCTCCCGCGCCGGGATTCCCGGGCGTGGACCTAGAGGTAGCCGTCGCCGACTTAGCATCTAGAGTGGATATGCTCTATCTGCACGTCGACGCCGACGTGCTCGACGCCGCTTACGTACCCAACCACTGGACCGTGGAGCCTAACGGGCCTACGATGGCGCAGGTGTTGGCGGCGGTGGACACGGTGATGGCGACGGGCAAGGTCGTAGCGAGCGCTCTCGTCTCCGTACGGGCTGAGGGCGACGGCGCGGAGACCAGCGTCGCCTCGGGTATAGAGCTGCTGCGCGGGATGCTGATCTCCTGGCACCGCCACGGGGCACCGGGCCTCACGCCACCCGCGCCTTCGGTAGGGACAGGGCGGCGCCCCGTGTAGCGTGTGCCCTCCAAGCCGCGGGCCCACCCACCTCACGCACCCTAGACGCCGTGGCGCCCACGCCCCGGAGGCACGTCTCTACAGATCACATCCTCTGCGTACCAAAGGCCCGCGCGCCGCTGGGCACGTAGCGCACGGGGAGATCGGGCAGCTTCGCCGCCAGTAACTCAGCCTGCCGGCGGATCGCGGGGCTCTCACTGGCGCTGTGCAGAGACTCGATGACGGGAAGCCCCATCTCCAACGCGCTGATAACGATGAACTCGCTCATCTCCCCGATGATCAGCGCCTCGGCGCCCAAGTCGCGGGCCGCCTGAGGCATATGGTACTGGTTCTCCCCAAAGCCGCCGATGAGGAAGGCAAAGCGAAGAATCGCCTGTTCGGGATCTCCGAAGATGCGGCAGTCGTCGTAGCCCAGGCCCCGAGCAACCGTCGAGCGAAGTTGCGCCACCGTCTGCGGCTTGGGGAGCTCGTTCACCGTGAAGAAGCGCTGGCGACCGACCTCGCGCAGTCCATCGATCCCCAGAGCGGCGACCGCCTGATCCGGCACGCCATCCCGCTGTAAGGCATCCCAATTGGAGTGACTCCGATAGACGACGATCCCGTGACGATCCAGCAGCTCGCGTCGCACCCGGTTTGAGAACACCTCGCTTGCCTCGGGGCCGTCATACCAAGGGCTCTCTTGAGCTGGCATCCAGATCGACTCGTGGCAAATCATCATATCGAGGCCCTGGGCCGCGCACGCCTCGATGCTGCGGGTGTGCACATTCCAGGCACAGCCGACGCCCACCACCGTCTTCTCGGGGTCACCGTAGACAAAACCAAGTTCGTCATCCGGAATTCCGGAATCGATCGGCGCGATCTCCTCCAACGCATTAGCGACATCTCTTGCTATGACCATCGTCACCTCTCAGTAAGATTCTCGTCTTGCACAGAAGTTGGCAATGCTGACACCGACACCTCATCTGAGGGAACTCCCATCGCCTGCTTCAGCAGAGCGTCCAGGGCAGCCATTGCCTGACCGTAGAAGAGAAAGAGCACGCCATAGAGCAAGCTCAGAGCCAATATGGAAATCCCGGCTAACTCCCAGAAGCGGACGTTCCCGGTCCAGAAGGCGCCGATCAATAGCATGATCAGAAGCACGGACCACAAGACGTACCAGAGCACCTGCAGCACCCGCTTCCTCTTGGCGCTTGGCCACCCGGCGCGCACGTAAAGCCGGATCAGCGTGCCGGCCTTTGACGCCGCAAACCTGCCCTCGACCATGTGGAAGACCACGGCGCCTGAGGGCAGGACGTTTAGGCCAAGGCCGTGGCTGTACCGCTCACAGGTCACCCGGAACGATACCCGGTAGAGACCCTCCTCCAGAAGCAGCAACGTGGGCTCGGAGAAGGTGACCTTGGTGCGCCTGTCACCGATTGTCACGAGAAAAGCGGAGTGCGCCGCCAGCCGCTGGAGACGCACCGCACAGGTCCCCCCCGCCAGCGGCGAGAGGAAGCTCAGTAACTCAGCCATCGAGTGCCTCTTTGCCATCGATCGTGCTGCAACGATAGGGTAAGAAAGGCCACGATGCTCTTGTGCTTACGAATGGGAAGCCAATGCTATCCACCGAACTCACGGGCAAGTCAATCCCCTCACACCGCAACGTATTGAACACCCAGTCACCGACGGTACAGAGCAGCATTTTACTCTCGCAGAGTACGATGACAACCGGATTCCCACAACCGCCAGGGCCTTCGCAGCTGGGGTTGGCCCCGCCTTGCCCGTTATCCCGATCACCGCCACCACGCAGAGCCCACGCAATCCAGCCTAGCACGAGATCGTGAGCTGTCGTCCTTAGCCTGTCCAGGAATCCATGCCTTCGAATGCGTGGATGTCCGCTTGCCGCAACCGTACCTCACGAACAAAGGGTGAACAGGGACACCGCATTGGGCAGCGCAGAAAGTGAAGGACCCCGCCTCGCGCCCGCCTGCGGTGACGCATATGCCCGCACGGCGGTTTGACGACTGCGCTCTCTGACGTATGCTAGAGGTAGAGAAACGAAAGAAGGGAGATCCTCCATGTATTCACTCAAGAATGAAGAGCTTACCGTTTCGATTCTCGATCCCATCACGGATCGCGAACGAATGGGGACCCGGTACTGCACCGGTGGTTACATCTTCGAGGTCAGCGACCCTCGATACGGCAACGTGCTCTCGGGACCCACCTACCCCGATAGTTTCAACACTTTCGACGGTCAGGGCATTCCGGACGCCTTCAACCTGGAGCCGTTGCGGGCGCCGATGTTGCCACGACGACACTTCCCTCCGAGCTACACGCCCCCAGAGGAGGGGAAGGTCCTCATACTGGGGATCGGTATCTGCGACGTGGAGGCCGACCAGGTAGACGTCTGGTGCACGTGGCAGGTGGAGGCCACGCTCACCGCGGTGCGCATGATCACCCATCACGAGTTTATGGGCTTCCAGGTAGAGCTAGAGCGCACGGTCAGCCTGCTCGGGCGTACGGTGCGCTCGGAGACCACGCTGAGGAATCAGGGCTGGCCCCTGCCGATCCGCTGGTTCCCGCACCCCTTCTTCCCACAACCGGAGGGCGACGAGCTGTGCAAGTTCAACGTACCCGTCCGGTTCCCGGAGAACGAGGGTTACGAGATGGCGCGCAATGGCTTCATCCGCCGCAGATCCGATCCTGATCGGCGCGGCTTCTACCAGGCTCTTGACCACGACGCCACAACGAACCTGGTCGTCGCCCAGCGGCACTCGCAACTAGGGTTAATCCAAGCGACGTGCAGCTATGTGCCGAGCTTCTTCCCCATATGGGGCAACCAAGACACGTTCTCCTGGGAGCCCTTCTTTGAGCGATCACTGGCGCCGCAGCAGGAAGTCACGTGGTGGATTGACTACGACTTCTAGTCGAAGTCGAAAACCACGCCGGGTCGGTGAAAGGGGACCTTGCAAAGCAGCTTCATAGGCATATAGAGGTATCACAGAAATGGAGAGCAGAATCACGCCGGAGCAATTGGCACGGCTCAGACAGATGCCGGTCGAGTACGAGCTCTGCATGAGCCTGGGATGGCTCAGCACCCTGCGATGGATCGCCGGCGGAGGGGTGATCGCCGCCACGTGGGTTAGCCGGTTCATCCTTGGACTTCAGGTTGAGGTCGTCCCCCTGACGATCATCGGTCTGTGTATCCTGGGCTACAACGCCATCTTCCGACGTTGGCTGATCTACGTCGAGTGCGATCTCACGGGTATCAGCAACCGGACCCGCCGCCTAGCCCGCATCCAAATCGCAGCGGACTGGCTTGCGACAATCGCGTTGGTGCACTTCTCGGGCGGGATCGAGAGCCCGATCATCCTCTACTTCTTCTTTCACACCACCCTCGCCGCAATCCTCCTGTCCCGAAAGGAGACTTTCATCTTCGCTGGTCTGGCCGTGGTCCTGCTGACCGGCGTGACGCTTTTGGAGTACGCCGGCGTCCTGCCCCACCACCACATCGACGGATTTCTGCCGCGAGAGCTCTACCGAGGGACCACCTACATCGCCGGCACACTCTTCTTCTTCACCAGCGCGATCTTCGTGGATGCGTATCTCGCTACCCGCACCTCGCGGCGCCTCCGGATGAGAGAGCGTGAGATCGTCCAGCTCGGTCAGGATCTCCAGCGTGCCTACAGGCGTCTGGAGGCCCTCTATGAGAGCGCCCAGGCCGTTAGCTCCACTCTCGAGCTCCAGGAGGTACTGGATCGTCTCACCGAGAACACGGCCAAGGTCATGAAGGTGAAAGGGTGCACCATCCGCTTGTTACACGAGACCGCGACCCAGCTCTGTCTGGTCAGCACGTACGGACTCCGAGACGAGTACCTCCAGAAAGGCTGTCTGATCGTCGACCAGAACCCGCTGGTGCGCCAAGTCCTGGCCGGTGAGATCGTCGCGGTGCCCGACGTCACCGCCGACGACCGCCTGCAGTATCCGGCGGAAGCCGCTGCCGAGGGCATTCGCTCCACGCTCACCGCGCCCTTGCAGGGTCGCAGCAGGACCCTAGGCATCATCCGCGTCTACTGTGACGAGGTCCGCTGCTTCACCGACGACGATGCCCACTACCTCACGACCGTAGCCAGCCACGGCAGCATCGCCATCGAGAACGCGATGGCCTATGAAGCCGTCCAGAATCTGGAGGAGGCCAAGCGCAAGTTCGTGCTTATGGTGACCCACGAGCTCCGCTCGCCGGTCGGGGTTGTCCGCAGCTTGCTTAACACGATGGCCAAGGGTTACGCCGGAGAGCTCGACGAGCTGCAGGCCGATATGATCAACCGGGCGTTGCGGCGCACGGAGTTCTTGCAGACGCTGATTGACGACCTCCTCGATCTCGCCGCCGGCAAAACCGGCCTTCGGCAGCTTAAGAAGAGGGAGCCGGTCAACGTGCAGAAGGTGCTCACCGGGATTGCAGAGCGCTACCGGGTCCCCGCGACGGAGAAGCAGATCGACCTGGCCCTGGATGTCGAAGCGGACGACCCGTTCTACATCTCTGCCGACGCCGAGGAGCTCGATCGTGCACTCACGAATCTCGTCTCCAACGCCGTCAAATACACGCCGGAGGGCGGGCAGGTGCGGATCACGCTTGAGAAGGAGATGGACAACGCCCGGCTGGAGGTCAGCGACACGGGCATCGGCATTTCAGAGGAGGCGCTCCCCCACCTCTTCGAGGAGTTCTATCGCGCGCCCAACGCCAAAGCCCAAGTGAAGCAAGGCACGGGCCTGGGGTTGGTGATCACCAAGGACATCGTCACTCGCTACGGCGGGTCCATCCGGGTGGATAGCACCGTTGGCGAGGGCACGACGTTCACGCTTCTCCTGCCGCTGGCCCCTGCTCCAGACGAGGTCAAAGCCGAAGCCTGAGCGGGCGCCACGCACTGATATGTAGTGTGGATTTGCAGTGCGCTCTCATCTATGCGATAATAGGCGCAGATTGATCGACATTCCCTGAACAATCGGAGGCACATCTATGGAACCCAAGAACATCCTGATTGTCGATGACGACCCTGACCTCGTACTCGCCATCCGTCTGGTTCTGGAAGGCGAAGGCTATGAGGTGAACGAAGCTGCTACGGGAGAGGAAGCGCTGGAGCATATGCAGCGGGAAAAGCCCGATCTCGTCCTGATGGACGTGATGATGGCGAATCCTCTTGACGGCTATTACACCACTCAGCAGATCGCCGACGACCCGGAGCTTAGCGATGTGCCGATTATTATGGTGTCTTCTATTGTGACGTCCCAGTACGCGGAGCGGTTCCCCACCGATCAGCACCTCAACATCCGGGAGTTCATCTCGAAGCCAATCGAGCCTGAGGACCTTCTGAAAAAGGTCAACCGCTACGCGGGTTAGCTCGAGGACAAGACGGATCCCCTGAGCGCAACAGAGAGCTCGCGACCGAAACCCTAGGCCGCGAGCCCTTCTTACACCGCTCCAGAAAAGGCGATTTGCCGACAGAGTCTGAAGACGACGCCGCCCCCGAACGCCTCGTCGATGGGACCAGGTCGGATCCGATCTCCCGACGCGGGCCGCCCGAACAGGTCGCACGCGCTGGCATCGACGGCTTCGACGGTGGGCAGGGGCTCCACCGTCGCGAACCAGAGATTCCAATCCTCGGGGAACAGATCTATGTCAAGCGCCATCACATCGCTGTCTGCATCCCAATCTGGGTTGGGCCGCCCGCTCATCGTCGGAAAGGACTCGTGCGCGCCGTAGACGTTGTGATCGCAGACGTTATCGGCATCCTCGATCACGGGCAGCGTGCCGTTACGGTAGAAGATGTTGTTCACGATCTGATTGCTCTTGGACGTCAGACGCCGCCCTTGAAGGCTGCGATCGGTGTTCACCCTGGATACGACCGGCGCGCCGGCGTAGGCGATCAGGTTATGGCAGACCAGGGTCTCGTCGGTGTCGAAGAGGTTGACGCCCGACTCCCAAGCGCCCCAGATCACGTTGTGATCGATCCAGTTGGGCACCTGCGAGGCCTCGATGAAGACCGCGCCGTTGTGGGCGTCCTGGACGTCAACGACGACGTTCTGGGTGATCCGGCAGTTGCGATTGTCCCAGTCGAGCCAGATCCCGCTCGCCGACTCGATGTCGTAGATCAGGTTCCGGCGCACAAGCGTCTGCTCGTTGACCAGCATCTTGATCCCGGCGCACTCCCAGTAGCGCTCTACGTCCTGCCACCCGATCTGGGAAATACGGTTGCCCTGGACCAGCGTGTCGCGCACGGTATGGCCTTCGATGCCACCCGTGCCACACTCGTAGACGTCGTTGTCGCGGATGATGAAGCCACCCGGGTGCTCGTCCACGCGGACGTTCTCCTCCTCGGAGGCGACTCTCTGCTCCGAAACCCGAGCGCCGGCCTCGATGCCGACGGAGTTACACTGGCGGACCACGTTATCCGAGATGATCCAATGGTGCCCACCGTGGACGTAGACGGCGCCCACGCCCACCCTGGGGAAGCCGTTCCCGGCGTGCTCAAAGATGAAACCGCTGACACGGATGTACCCCAGCCCCTTCGTCGCGGGCCTGAACAGTTGCTCCTGTACGGTTACCTCGAAGAGCGCCTGATTCGGATCCACGCCGTCAAAGGGATGGATGTGCACCACGCAGTAGTTGGGATCGACCCAATAGGAGCCCGGGAGGCGGACCAGGTCCTCATAGGTGGCCAACTGCGTCATGCGCCGTCCGTTCTGAAAGATCAGCCCCCTGGGGAGCGTGTAGGGGATCCTATCCTTCCAGCGTAGGGCCCAGGGCATCAGATCGATCTCCGCATTGGAGGCGTTTGGGGTCGCAAAGGGGCGATCCTCGTAGGGAAAGAGATCACGCGAGAGCGCGACCTGCCAGAGCCGGAAGGAGAAGTCCTCGCCCTCCGGATCGGTCGACCGCTGCCACTCCTCTGTCACAATCCGTGAACCCCTCACGACGACCCGATGACCGGGCGCGACCTCATAAGCGATCATGCCGTCCGGTCCGGTGCCGCCGTTGACCGGCGAGATGCGCTCTCGATAGACACCGGTCTTGACCACCACCTTCTCGCCCGGCTGCAGTACCTGCGCCGCGCGGTTGACCGTCTCAAAAGGACGGTCCTCAGTGCCCGGGTTCTCGTCTGAGGCGTTGGGATGCGCCTGGGCCACGTAGAGCACGCGTGAGTACTCGGTCTCATCCTCCCACATGGGGAAGTCACGCCCATCGGGCAGACGCGCCGACAGGTCTTGGGTTGGCTTATCCGTAGTCATAGGTTTCCTCCTCTTCAGGATGTGTCGCTCCTATCATACAGGAGCAAGCGCCGCCTAGCAATCGCACGCATTCTATCAGCTAAAATGTTACCGAAGCGTGCTATGGTTCTATCAAATGTAAATGTTACCGAAGGAAGAGCCATGGCCCCGAAAGAAAAGATGACCATCGGTGAACGACGCAAGTATTTACGCATCTACTTCCGTTGACAGCTCAAGCGGTCGAGTATAATAGCTATCTGGTCAGCCACACAGTTCGCTGGGAAGAGGATCGGATGGGACCGGAGACTTCCCACCAGAAATCACGCCGGGAGATCAAAGAATGACAAGCGCTACTCACGAAGCTACCGACAGAGCCCACGCCGAGCTCGAGCACAGACGAGCAGAGCAACCCACCCTTCGGGACATGTTACTCCTCGCCGTCCCGACCGGCGTCAGGATCTCGCCTGAAAGCACGCGGGTGGCCTTCACAATCCAGGCTGCCAACTGGAATGACAACCGCTACGAGACCGTCTGTTACGTCCACGACGTGCAGACAGGGGAGACCCACCAACTCACCCGGACAGGCAATGTGAGCCAGATGGCCTGGATGGACGAGGAGACCCTGGCCCTGCTCAAGACCGGCTCAGGCGGCAACGAGGGCCAGATCTGGCTCTACGAAGGCCTGGTCGGAGAGGGCTGGCAAGTGACCGACCACAAGACAGGTGTGGATTGGTTCGCGCCCTTCGCCGACGGCTTGCTTTTTCGCGCGACCCGCCCCGACCGGAAAAAGAGAAAGGAGCGAACCGACCGCTTCGGCACCTTCACCCACGTCGAGCAAGAGGAGAGCGCCTCCGCAATCTACTACACGGAGCTGGCAGCGCTGCGGGACTACGAATCCCGAGTGAAAGCCTCTACCGAGGACGAAGCCAAGAAGCTAGTGCAGCCGGTGGTCGAGATAAGCCGCCTGTTGGGCAGGCCGCTCGCGATCCGGGAGGTCGTCCCGGCCCCCCAAAATGACGCTATCTACGTCACGTGTTGGCCCCACGATGACCTCGTCTACTACCGTGATACCAGCACCTATCGCATCGTCCTGGACGCGTCGAGCGCGCTGACCGAATACGTGCGGCGGAAGCGCGCAGAGAAAGAGGCCGACGAGGACAAAGACAATGGATCGGAGCAGAGAGCGACCTCTGACGAAGGCACATCGGAAGAGGATGTCTCTGGGGAGGGCGCCTCTGGGGAGGGCGCCTCTGGAGAGGGCGCCTCCAAGGACGATGTCTCTTACCTGGGCGAGATCACGCAGCTCAACCTACCGCGCGCCAGCGAGGTCATCGAGGTTTCCCCAGATGGCACGCATCTCTTGATTGCCTACCAGGGGCGCGACGCGAAGATGTACACGCGACAAGATCTCTGGGTGATTGATCTGGACGCGGCGCTTCGGGCGCCGGATCCGAAGCCCTTTGTGCAGGCGATGCACAACGTCACAGCGTCAATCGACCGGCAGGTGCTGGAT
>JBNGDU010000242.1:0-11885 GCA_049975025.1 Anaerolineae bacterium | reverse complement strand
GTCCTCCGATGAAGCGAAAAAGCGAGTGAGCGAGTGAGCGAAAAAGCGAGAAGGCGAGTGAGCGAATGGGCAAGTGATCGGCGTGGTCCTGTCTCGAACCACGATTGGCATACAGGGTTCACTCGTCAATCGTCACCGGTCACTGGTCCCTTGTCGCTGTCCCGCCAAAGCCCCTCCCTCAGGCTATTCCCGTGTCCCCGATAAAGACTCGGGTGCGCCAGCCGGTGCTTGACTTCCCTGACCGCCGCCTCGGCCGCGGCCTCGAAGGTTTCCTGCCCGAACTCCGCGCTGGCTTTCCGGGGATCCATGTAGCCGCCGACGCCGGTCAGGGGTTCGCCTTCGGGCGGCAGCAGGCTCAGGTCGACGGTCTCGGGGTGGAGCGCCATCATGTGGGAGGTCTCCCAGCCGGCGGCATGATCCCCGGCGTGCGGGTACCGGTCGCGGACCAGCAGGTAGTCAACGAAGGCCCAGGCCAGCATGCCGTGGCGCTTGCTGTACTCCCGCTGGTTGAACTGAAGCACGGCGGCGCGCGCATGGTCGATCAAGGGGTAGTGCCCCGCGACGATCACACCGAGCTTGAAACCGAGACTCTCGGCCTCGGCCAGGATATGGATCAGGAGTTTGTGGTAGTTGATTGCCTGCTCGGTCGCCGAGAATGGCTGACGTTCCGGCGAGAAGTTCTCGGCGGATAGCGCCATCTTCTCAGCGATAGCCTCCCGATCGGCGGCGTTGGCCTCCATCAAGGCCTCCAGGCGACTCTCGCCGAAGTAGAGCGGTGGGAAGACTAAGCCGCCGCCTTTCCGAGCGCACATAATGGCCAGTCCCTCGGCCTGCAGCGTATCGGATCCCACGGGATTGTGGACGCCATGCCATTCCAGCGTCCCGATGGGAATGTAGACGACCGGTGTCTCCTCACGCCGGGCGATGACCTGGCCCGGGCGCAGCATGTGGTAGCGGACTTCGGGTTGCATCTTGGTTCCTCCCAATATCAGATTGACGATTTGCGATTAACGATTGACTGGAGGTAGCGTTACCTGTCCGATGTCGACGCCTATTGCAGGCGCTGGAGGAAGCCATCCGGATCTAGGCTGGCCTCCTTCATCCGGTTGACATAGTAGAGATCGTGGTCCAGCGGCACGTCGGGCGGGACGTGGTGGTCGCACCCTCCATCAGTTAGCCGTGAGGCTCTCGATGATCCGCACGTTCTCCTCCAGCTCTCGCACGCTGGTGGTGCCGATTGAGAGCGCGTGGACGGTCCCGAGTCCGAGCACGTAGTCGAAGGCGCCTCTGACGTCGCTGATGCGCCCGCAGCCGAGCACCTTCATGGCGTAGACGCCCTTTCCGGCAGCGTGGAGTTGCTCGATCACGGGTACGACCTCTCTGGTCGTGCCGTCCATATTGACGCCGGCGGGGTTGATCCGGACGAGAACCGCGTCCACCCAGTCGGTGGTGACGGCGGTCCTGAGCGCGCCCAGGCCATGGCACGAGAAGCCCACGGCCCGGATCTTGCCCGCTTCCTTGGCATCGCTCAGCGCCTCCATCGCCCCGGCGTATTGCTGGGGCCAGTCAGTGTCCCTCAGCCCGTGCAACAACACGACGTCGATGACGTCGGTGCCCAGCTCCTTGAGGAAGCGATCGATATCCCGAGCCACCTGGCGGCGACGCTTGGCCGTGGTCTTGGTCGCGATAACGACCTCGTCGCGATGAACGCGTTTCAGAGCCTCAGCGATGTGGGGATGGGAGCCGTACTGGTCGGCAGCGTCCCAGAAGTTGACGCCGAGCTCGAGCCCCCGCTCCAGGAGGCTGGCCAGTCCGTCAAGGCCCAGGGCGGTCTGCTCGGATCGGTGACCCCATCCATGCGTGCCTGTGCCGATGCCGAGCCTGGAGACGGTCAGTCCGGTCTTTCCGAACGATATAGTGTCCATAGGTTAGTCCGATCGTGGTAGGTCTCTATTTGGGTCGGAGGTCGGGAAGTGAGGATCAAGAGACAAGAGTATTCCTCTGATTAAGGCAGAGGGCGCGAGGTCAAGAGATTGCTTATAGCCCATTGCTTTTCTCTGCGGTCTCCGCGCCCTCTGCGGTGAATCTTCCTATCACTCGGGGCGATGCGCTAGGCGCGGCCCCACTTCTCATAGGCGTCCTTGAAGGACATGCCTGCGGCCAAATCCTCCCGCATGCCCTGCTCGCGTGCTTCGATCTCCTCGGCCTGCTCCAGCGCCTCCATCGCGATCTCCTTCGGGACGACGATGACGCCGTCCGGACCGCCTACGATCCAATCCCCGGGGTGCACGGCGACCTGGCTAGTCAACGTGCCGGGCATGCCGATCGTGACGTTCACGCCAACCTGGCTCCAACGCTGCGCTGACTCGACGGGTGACGTGCCTCGAGAGCAGACTGTGTAGTCGGGGATCACCTCCAGGCCCAGCCGATCCCGAATGTGACCGTCGATGACAATGCCCTTGACGCCCTGTTGCTTCAGATTCCAGCTTGTCATCTCGCCGAACTTGCCGGTGTGAGTTTCTCCGCCGCCGTCAACCACGACGACGCAACCGGGGAAGAGCAGGTCGTTGAGTCTGGGTCCGGCGGGCGCGTCGCCCTCGGCCTTGGCCTTCTCTGCGTCGGCCTTCTTTTCCTCCCGCGAGCGGGGATCTCGGCTGCCGCGGACCGTCACGGCCACGCCGGCCAGGTGCTGCTTGGGGAAGATTGGTCGGATGCCCAGGTCGAGGCACTGGTTGGGATAGCCCATCTTGTCCAGTGTGTCATAGAGGTTGGCGATGCGGATCTTATCCCAACGCGCTTGCAGTTCCAACACCGAAGGTTTTTTCTCGTCTGCCATTGTGGCCTCCTTAAGGGAATGGTGAACTCTGACGTCCTAGGCTAGGATACCGCTTATCATACTGTGCTCTCGTCGCAAATTCAAAATGGCGACAACAGCTGCCCTGTCGTGATCTGGGAGCTAGCCCCGGCTCGACCCCACATCGGCGTTGGCCCGTTCTAGTAGCGCCTTCATGTAGCCGATGGAGAAAGCCGTGCCCACCCGGCGGTCGTTGGCCATCAGCGGGATATGGTCCGCGATGATCACGCCGTCGAACTCGACCTCGCGCAGGGCCCGCATCACCTCGTACATATCCATATAGCCGTCGTCCAGGAAGGTCTCCACAAAGTAAGGCAGGGGCTGGCTGACGTTGCGGAAGTGGACCTTGAAGATCTTGTCCCGCTCGCCGAAGTAGCGAATCGTCTCCACGACATCCTTACCCATCCAGTCGCCGCCCTCCAACCAGCAGCCTACGCAGAGACAGAGCCCGACGTTGGGGCTGTCGGCTATCTCCATCGCGCGCTGATAGCCCTCGAAGTTCCCGAAGATGCAGCGCGGAATGCCCCCCAGTTCGGGGACCGGTGGGTCGTCGGGATGGATCCCGATCTTGACGCCGACTTCCTCTGCAACCGGAGCGACCTGCTTGATGAAGTACTCGAAGTTGTCCCAGATCTCGTCCTCGGTGTACTTGCGCCCGTGGGTCAGCGGCGCCTCGAAGAGCTCGCCGGCCCAGTGCCCGGCGCGGGCCTTGTCCAGATTGAAGGCGCGGGCCGGGGCGCCGCCGCGGGTCGTCTCCCGCTCGGTGCTCCAGATACCGTTGGCCATATGGGCGTAGGTCGTGTAAGGGATGCCGGCCTTGGCCAGGTTACGCAGGTGTTGCTTGTACTCCTCGATCTTCTCGTCGCGGCCCGGGAGCCCCAGCGTGATCTTCGGCTGGTTATGAACGGAGCTGCTCCCGAAGCCGTAGACCTTCAGACCAGCCTCGTTGAAGAGCTTGCGCCGGCTGGCGTAGTAGTCATAGCTTGCGTGCTCCCCGTCGGTCCAGAGCACGACGTAGCCCACGCCCATCTGTTTGATAAAGGCCAGATCCTCCTCGCTGGGCTCCGGCGTGATCTGCGCCGCGATTTTGATACCTGGTTCGATGTCCGGTCGGTTGATGAACATGTTTCCGGTTCCTCCGTTTTGTATTGGTTTCAAAGACTGTGTTTGTGCATAAGGTGCTCGATGCTCGATACTGGAAGCTGGATGCTGGATGCTGGATGCTGGAAGCTGGATGCTGGAAGCTGGATACTTAATGTCGCATACTTGTGCTAGCGGTATGGTTCCTTGTGATGCTCGATGACGCTTTGTAGGAAGCGATTGAGCTTTCTGCCAAGCAGGTCGTATCTTTGGGAAAGCGGTTTGTAGTCGTTCTCTGTCAGTGAGCCCGTCGCGTTGAGCATATCAAGATGAACTCTGGTTTCGTCGCACGAAGCTAAGGCGCAGACCAGGAAACGCACGTAGTCCTGCTTGTAGCGGCGGCGCCCGAAGCCCTCAGCGATATTCGCCGGGATGGACTTCGCCGAGCGACGGATCTGGCTTCCCACTTCATACAATTCGTGCTTGGGCAAAGCCTTCGAGATTCCATCTATCTCCACCGCAAGGTCAAAAGCCAGTTGATACACCTCCAGATCCCGATAGCTCCGCACACTACCCATCTCTCACGCCTCCCTCGCCTCGGCATCCAACATCCAGCATCGAGCATCCAACATCCAGCATCCAGGATCCAGCATCTAGTACCCCGCTTCCTCCTCCCACACCTTCACCATCGTCATCCAATTCCGCGCCTCCTGTTCCGTCATCGTGGGCGAGGGGGCCTCGGTGGGACGAAGGACGAAGCGGGTCTTGCCGCCCGCGAAGGCCGCGTGGACCGCCGTCCGGACCTCGTCGGGCGTGCCGTTGCACAGGACTCGGCACTCGACGTTGCCACCCAGCGTGATGCGTCCATCGGCCAGGGCCTTGGCCTCGACCATGGTGATGTCGCCGTCGGGCGGCGGCTCGACGGGCTCGGTGTAGTCCGCGCCACGCTCGATGGTGCGCTGCAGCGCGTGGCGCACGTGCCCATGGCAGTGAACGTGGACGACGACATCGTCCTGCTCGTGGGCGTAGGCGATGAGATCGCGCTCCTGCTCTTGCACCAGCCGGTCGTAGGTCCGCGGCGATGCCATCGGCGGCGTGACCCACTCGCTCCCACCGATCCAGAGGTACTCGATGCCGGGCTCCGAGAAGAGCACCTTCAGCACGTCCAGGGAGCGCCGCCGGCAGATTTCCGTGAGCTCGTCGACCAGGTCCGGCTCGGTCGCCGTCAGCTCGAGGAACTGCTCGAACTTCATCATCCCGGCGACACAGACAAAGGGAGAGGAGATACGGGTCTCGAGGATGCCGCGCGTATCGAAATCGACCGGCGCCTCGCCGGGTCGGGCCCTGGATGGAGGCGCAAGATCCGCCGGAAGTTCCCAGGACACCGATGCGATCGCCTCAATGTCGTCCATCGTCTTCACCGGGTACTCCATGGTCCAGGTCGTATGTGACACCGGGTCGTACTGCGTGGTGAAGGTGAGCTCGCCTTTAGGTGTGTCAATCGTGCCCCGGATCTCCTGGAAGCCGTTGGGCAGCTCGCGGAGCTCCCGATGCATGCGCTGGGGTGGGGTCACCAGATAGCGGTTGATATAGCTGGGCACCTGGACGTGATAGGCGACCTGGTCGAAGACCCGGTGCGCGATCTCGCGCCGCAAGGGATCGGGATGGCCCTCGATGGCTCTTCGGCTGACGAACTCAAAGCCTGGCAGGACCAGCGGCACACGATCGGCGATCTCACCTCTCAAGGTCTTTAACAATCGTTGGCGTGGGGTCATGCCGTCGCTCCTCTGTGGCTGAGCAGGTTCCATGGGATCCTAACCTGGCGGGCTGTCGGCGCCAGCATGCGAGCCGGCGCTTAGAAGGGGAAAATCCGTCTGCGGAGAAATCGCACGCAGCGGCAAAGCATCTCGTCGAAGCGCGCGGAAGCGCGCCGCCAACGATGGGCATAATGAGACCGCATCCCGAAGGGTGCTTATGTGTCTCACAAACTATCTTCTACCTCGAAGCGGACACGCTAGCGGGCCTGATGTCATAACGACATTATGGCATGGCTCGGGATGACGTCAAAGTGGGGAGCGGGCATTCGATGCTGTTAGCGATCCTGTTTGCCCGCTCCTGGCGACAAAGGTCCAGGGGTCCTGCTCGCGCGTTTTGAGCAACTCAGCTTGTGGTCAATGGCGAATGGTAGTTCGTGGACAAGGATCGCTGATGGATTGCGTCCTTTGAGAAGTAACCTATACTCAACCTGGACGCAAAAGTGTGAGATTTGACGCATACTTCCTCGCCGTGTTGTGCGCAGGCTCTACGGTGTCTGACAACATCACACCTTCGTTTTGCGGCGTAGGCTTCTCTGGGTGCTCGGGATCATAAACGATGTGGTGGAAATCATCGGTTGATTTCTGTCTTGAGGAGATGGGTAAGCTATGCCAATCCCGGACTATCAGACGATCATGTCGCCAAGCTCATCCGCAAGCTGGTCCGGCACGCACAGCTACACTCGCGTCCGATGGCGCTCGTGGTGCCTTTCACCCTCTATGATCTCGAGCCGGAGGATCGCGCTGAGATGGCGGGGACGGTGCCGGCCGTGGTGACGATGTTCCTGCTGCCCGTGGTCTGGCGGCGCGCGTGGGCGCCGATGAAGCCCTTTCTGCTCACTGAACCGTGAAGTTGACCTGAGGAGGTGGCTGTCTGGATGACGAATGACACGTTTACGCTCTGGGTCTTCGGTGACGCCCACGTCGGCACGGATTTGAGGCACGGACGGAGAAGCCTCGCCGAGGCGTTGCGCACGTCTGAGCGAGGTGGCGATCAAGGCGGACCACCCTTTGGGTGGGATATCGCCGTTGACGTCGGCGATATGTCGGGCGGGCAAGCCGTTCCCGAGGATGCAGAAGGACGCGAGATCGTTCGGCAATTTGAGGTCCTGGAGAAGCATCCCAGGGAGGCCGTCTACAATGTATGTGGCAACCACGACCGGAGTGGGCTTGATGAACCCGAAGCTTGGTGGTGGCGGAAGTGGGTAGATCCTATGGGCGCGCATACTGAGCATTCCAAGGTCGACCCGGCTAAACGGCCCTATCCTGTTGAGGGCACGTGGGAACGCTATGCCTTTCGGGTGGGCAACCTGCTCTTTCTGATGATGAGCGATATCAACGAACCGAGCCAGACGATCGGTCGGGGGGATCTGGGCGGGAATCCGGCGGGGGTTGTCTCGGGTGAGACCTTCCGCTGGTGGAAGTCCATGGTCGCGTCCCATCCTGAGAGCATCATCATCTCAGCCCACCACTACGTGCTCAAAGACACCACCGTCGCGTCGGGGGAATGGGAGGGCATGCGAAAGGATGCGGACGGCAATTGGGTCTCGCACTACCACGGTTACAAGCCGAAAGGTGCCCCACGTGGTGCATCCTATCTCTATTTTGTAGACAGTCAGCCTGACGCCGGTGCTTTCGAGGCGTATCTTCAGGAACAACCGGAGGCCGTGGACATCTGGCTAGGCGGGCACACCCACGCACACCCAGACGATGCCTATGGCGGCAAGTCCCATGTGGAGACGAGATGGGGGACTCATTTCATCAACGCTGCCGGGCTCAGCCGTTACCACGGCGCCACCAGCGTCCCGAAGAGCCGCGTTCTCACCTTCCGCGACGGCAGCCCGGAGGTCCGGGTTCGCTGTTATATGCACACGGACGAGTTCCTACCCCAGGGATGGTATGATCGGGCGGAGCGATTGTTGACACTAGGGCGGCCCTTCAGACACGAATAGCCGGGCGGCGCGAACCCGAGAGTTCGGCTTGCTCGACCTTGGACATCTCCGGAGCGGGACTATACTTGGGACACAACGTACGTAGCACCCAGGCTAGAGTCCAAGGGAGTCGTCGATGAAAATCACGCAGCTGGAGACAATCTTCGTCAAGCCACGCTGGCTCTTCCTCAAGGTCCACACCGATGAGGGCATCGTTGGGTTAGGGGAGCCCGTCGTGGAGGGCCGCGCCCAGACGGTGGCGGCGGCGGTTCGTGAGATCGGCCGTTACCTGATAGGACAGGATCCCCGGCGGATCGAGCACCACTGGCAGGCTATCTACCGGGGGCAGTTCTACCGCGGCGGCCCGATTCTCAGTAGCGCGATCTCGGGCATC
The DNA here is from genome assembly GCA_049975025.1 of Anaerolineae bacterium. Lineage (GTDB taxonomy): Bacteria > Chloroflexota > Anaerolineae > B4-G1 > SLSP01 > PWVB01. The sequence continues at coordinate 3,812 of JBNGDU010000242.1, read as the reverse complement.
GAGCAAGCGCTGTGGGATATCGTGGGTAAGTGGCTGGGCGTGCCGGTCTACCAGCTGCTGGGCGGCGCTACCCGCCAGAAGATCCGCATGTACGGTTGGCTGGGCGGCGAGACCTACGGTGACTATATCGAGAGCGCCCGTGTCAGCGCGGACCAAGGCTTCACCGCGCTCAAGATGGGCATCCTGGGCGCGGTCAATATCGTCGACACGCCCGCCGTGGTCGAGGCCAACGTGGAGCGCTTCGCCGCGATCCGCGAGGCGGTCGGCAAGGAGGTCGATGTGGGCATCGACTTTCACGGACGCGTCAGCCCGGCGATGGCCGTCCGCCTGGCCCAGGCGCTGGAGCCGTGTAGCCCGATGTTCATCGAGGAGCCCGTGCTGCCGGAGAACGTCGACGCGCTGGCGACGGTGGCCCGTAGTACCACGATCCCCATCGCGACCGGCGAGCGACTTTTCACAAAGTGGGGATTCCGTGAGGTATTGGAGAAACAAGCCGCTGCCGTCCTTCAGCCCGACCTCTCGCACGCCGGCGGCATTCTCGAGTGCAAGAAGATCGCGGCGATGGGCGAGACCTACTTCGCCGCCGTCGCTCCGCACTGTCCCCTGGGTCCAATCGCGCTGGCCGCCTGCATCCAGCTCGATGCCTGTATTCCCAACTTCCTGGCGCAGGAACACGTCACCCTGGGCGAGGGCTATCTGAAGGAGCCGTTCGTGATCCGCGACGGCTATATCGGTCTCCCGACCCAACCCGGCCTGGGTATCGAGCTGGACGAGGAGGCTCTGGCGGACAAGATCGACGACGGTTCGTGGGAGACGCCGCGGTTGTGGCATGCGGATGGATCCGTGGCGGATTGGTGAGAGACATCGAAGCGTGAGGGCTGCTTGAGCGGGATCTCCCGCCAGATCAACATATTTTGCGCGACCAACCAGCAACCAGTAACGATTGACCAGTGACGATTGAACCTGTCTAGGCCACGAATGGCGGCTTGCGAGGTGCCTGGCTAGAGAATATCACTCGTTAATCGTCACTTGTCACTTGTTGCCCTTCCTCACGTTTCACGACTGCTTCGTACTCATTGACTCGAAAGGAGTTCCCTTATGCCCTCAAATCGCCCCAACATCCTCTGGATCTGCACCGATCAGCAGCGGTATGACACGATCAACGCGCTGGGCTATGAGCACGTCCGGACGCCGAATATCGATCGGTTGGTGTCGGAGGGTGTGGCGTTCACCCGCGCCTATACGCAAAGCCCGATCTGCACGCCCAGCCGCGCCAGCTTTCTGACGGGGAAGTACCCGAGCACGATTCACGTCAACCGGAATGGGGACGGTTGGTTCCCGGAGAGCCCGGGCTTGATCACCCGCACGCTGCGGGAGATCGGATATGACAACGGACTGGCGGGTAAACTGCACTTGACTGCTGCCAACGGACGGGTTGAGTGGCTGCCGGAGGACGCCTACGGCTACCGCGTCATCAAGTGGAGCCACCATCCCAATCCCGAGGAGTTCTGGCCTACGGAGGATCACGACTACCAGAAGTGGCTCCGCGACAACGGCGTCGAATGGCACGAGGCGCACGACGCCGACCTGACGTCGGAGGCCGGTCGTGCCTGGAACATCCCCGGTTACTGCCGGCCCGGTATTGCCGCGGAGTACCACCAGACGACCTGGTGTGCCAATGAGGCCATCGACTTCATGACGGCGGATCGGGACGGACCCTGGCTGATGAGTGTCAACCCCTTCGATCCCCATCCGGCCTTTGATCCTCCGCTCTCCTACCTCGAGCGTATGGATCCCGCTTCGATGCCGATGCCCCTCTTCCGCGAAGAGGAGTTGGAGAGCCAACTACGTTTCCAGGGCATCGATCACCAGACGGAGTCGCCTGAGTCGCCGCGCGACTATCCGGCGCGCAGGATGGTAGCGGCTTACTGCGCTCAGATCGAGCTGATCGATGATCAGGTAGGGCGCATGGTGGACGCGCTCGAGGCCACCAGACAGCGGGAGAACACGATCGTCATATTCACCAGCGATCACGGCGAGATGCTAGGTGACCATGGATTGTTATGGAAGGGCAGCCGCTTCTACGAGGGCGCGGTCCGGATCCCCTTGATCCTATCTTGGCCCGGACGGTTTGAGTCGGGGCTGCACAGTTCGGCGTTGGTTCAGCTGACGGACATCGTGCCGACCCTGCTCGAAGCGCTCGAGCTACCGGTATCGTCACATATCCAGGGGCGCTCCCTGATGCCGATTTTGACGGGTGCTGCGGACCCACCTACCCACCGCGACTTTGTACGCTGTGAGTACCACGACGCGCTCGACAGGACCTTCGCCAGCCACGCCAATATGCTCCGCACCGACCGATACAAGCTATGCGTCTACCACGGTCAGGCCGTGGGCGAGCTCTACGACTTGCACGAGGATCCCGATGAGTTCCACAACCTGTGGGGGGAGCCTTCCATGCAGGGGGTGAAGCACGAGCTGATGAGAGAGCTCTTCGACGCCATCATGCTTTCGGTGGACGAGGGACGGGAGCGGGTGGGACGGTACTGAGCATCCGATACTCTGGAGCGTGCGTCGACCTGAGAGAGGAGTGGCTGTGGGACGTTTGAGACGGGATCTTCGCTTTACGGTGAGCGCGCTCCTTCTGGCGGGGATGGCTATAGCAGCGGTCACCGGCTTTGTCGCTGACTTCTGGGATCTGAACGATTTCCTGCTTCACACCGTCTCAGGATACGTCGTCGCTGCGTTGGCGGCTGTCCATACCGTCTTCGAGCTTCCGCTGCTGGCTGCCTATGTCCGTCGGAGATTCCAGTCTCATCCGGAGGGTGCATCGATGCATCCGGATGTCGAGAAGCAAGAGGGCGGTCAGGAGGGGAAACCAGCGGCGGAGAAGCGTTCGCCATCCCCTCAACCAGCACGCCGCCGGCTGACGCGTCGCGGGCTCTTGGGGCTGCTCGCCGGTGGGGCCGGTGGTTTTCTTCTGGGACGGGCGACGTCTCCATCCGGCGTTGACGAGGCTCCTGACGGCGATCTCGGGCTCCTTTACCACGCCTGGAGCAAGCCAAGCGCTTCAGATCTTCTGGGCGGCTCGATGGACTGGGGCTCGCGCCCGGAGCCCTTCAAAGCCTATCCCGAGGCCGATCGCGTGCGGCTACCGTCGCCGGAGAAAGTAGATGGCCTGAGCGCGTTCAGCGCCATCGAGCAGCGCCGGTCGGTCCGCGACTACGCACCGGAACCGATGGTGCTCGCGGACCTCTCCCGCCTCCTCTACCTAGCCGACGGCATCACCGAGCCACACGGCGCCGGAGGTTTTCGGGCGTCACCCTCCGCCGGCGCCCTTTACCCCATTGAGACCTACGTCATCGCTCATCGGGTGACCGATCTGCTGCCGGGCCTCTACCATTATGCGGTCCGTGAGCACGAGTTGGAGCGCCTGCGGTCTGAGGATCTGCGCCGGGAATCCGTGCGGCTGGGCGTTATGCAGGGCTTCCGGGGCGAGGCCAACGTGGTCCTGGTGCTTACGGCTATCTTCCAGCGGCTGCGCTGGCGCTACCGCCGGAGGAGCTACCGCTACGCTCTGATGGAAGCCGGTCACATCGGGCAGAACGTCTATCTCGCAGCTACGGCGATGGGGATGGGGGCCTGCGCTGTCGGGGCCTTTCTGGATGACGGGCTGAACAATCTGCTCGACATCGATGGTGAGCGCGAGGCCGCGCTTTACATGTTAGCGGTGGGAAGGGTATACTAAGGTCTAGCTACCTGACAGTTTCATGAAAAAGGGTTGACCGACAGATTCACTCCGGGTATGGTTA
>JBNGDU010000241.1:0-12078 GCA_049975025.1 Anaerolineae bacterium | reverse complement strand
CCGATATCCTCCAGCCCGACCTGGCCGTGATGGGCGGCTTCACAGCGGCCCGCCGGGTGGGCGCCCTAACCCACGCGGAGAACCTCCAATGCATTCCCCACGTTTGGGGCTCGGCGATTCTCTTCTTCGCCAGCCTGCATTTGGCTGCAGCGCTGCCCAACTGTCCCATCTTCGAGTTTCGCCAGGGCGACAGTGCTCTCTTCACGGACCTGGTCGAGGAGCCGATTGGGATCGACGAGGAGGGCTACGTTGCCGTGCCGGACAAGCCGGGCCTGGGCGTCACGCTTGACCTGGAGGAGGCGCAGCGGAAGTATCCGTTCCAATAGGCTTCTGTTCCGTGGTTAGCCGGCTGCAATCTGCGCGGTGGATGCAACCAAAGAACACCGGACGTACCGTCCCACTCGGGGTGGGTTGCACCTGCCGTCGGTGCGACCCACCTGGACCGTACGATGCTGCAGACGAGGTGAAACGCACCGACAATTCCTGTACCGGGCGGTACGGGTGTTCCACCTCGTTTGCACAGATTAGAGAGTGATACCTACCTCTTCAGCTTCAGCGCCCAGTCCGTCCGCGACGTCGTCTCGCCAGAGGGGAAGGCTGGGAGCTCGAGTGTCCCTGTCGCGTCGGCGATGAGCTCCAGTTCCTCATCCAGCCACGCACCTTGCCTAGTATCAAACCACCGGAGCTTGTACGCCGCGTTGGGCTCTGCACCTGACAGGGCGGCCTGCGGGCAGTCGAGCTCGAAGTAGCAGAGGTAGAGCGCGCTGTCAGGCGTGGCGGCACAATAGGCCCAGCCGTCGTTGGTCTTGGGATCCCCGCTGCGGTTCGGCACCAGCTGCTCTGTCGCAGGCACCAAGGTCTGGTAGATCTCCCCCTCCGACATGATGAAATCGCGGCAGTACTGCATCTGGTCAGCCGAATCCCACAAGATGGCCTCCCAGATGGGGTCGCGGGAGGCCGCCTCAACCTCACCACTCCAGATGCCCCCGTCCCATCCACCCGCCCCGTAGATTTGACCACCTAAGCCACCGGAGAGCACGCTCCCGTAGATGGCCGATCGGCAGTAGCGCGCAGCCTTGTCGCTGCCCGGTTCCGCGTCCTCCATGCCGTCGTAATAGGGCTCACCGTTGATGCCCGGGATCGGCGGTTCGGCGTGGTAGATGTCGGTCAAATGCACGTAGACGTCGTGGGTGCGCCGGTTGCCGATCTGATGGAAACCCAGCCATGGCGCGTCATCCAGGTGGCCCCAGTTGATCATGGACGAGGGACTCGCATTGGTGCCCAGCAGGGTGCCGAAAGGCGGCAGCCCATAGGCGTCGCGGACGGTCATAGCCGCTCGGTTCCATTCATCTGCCGGAATACTCAGCACAGGACTGTCGAAGTGGATGGGGCTGTAGAAGCAGATATTGGCCTGATAGCGGGCCCAGACGTACTGCACGTAACGAGCGTAGGAGTCGGGCCAGGGGTAGAAGCGCTTCCAGAGCTGACCGATGTCGCGCCGGGCTGCCTCGATGAAGGGAACGAAGCCCTGTGCGTTGAGGTAGTCGATCTTGCGATCCATCGCCTGGAAGTAGGCCGGATTGATGCGCTCCAGGTCGGGCACATACCTCTCCAAGCCCGGCACGCGCCCGGGGAAGCGGAAGGCCGTCTCGCCGTCCTCGTTGTGCATCGCCTCGGCGCTCTCGGTGCCGGCTTGGGGCCACGCAGAGCGCACCACCAGACCATCCTCGCGTATCCACTTCGACGGTTTGTCGTCGTTCTGCCAGTTAGGGAAGCTCGCGATCATCGCGATGCAATTGTACCCCTGATCCTTCCGGAAGCGGACGTAGTCCTTGAATCCGGCGCCCGGCCCTATCTTGCGCTCGACGTCTTCGTCGTACCACGGGAACCGGTGTGTCGGCGTCGCCCACCAGGTGTCCCCCAACAGAAAGTAGGGCGTGCCATCGGCGTACTCGAAGGCGTGCCCGTTGGCCGTGGCCCGGATCATACCGCGCCGGTTGGGATTGGCGGATTTCTCGGCCTCCGACCACGGCACCGCATCGAATTCACCGGAGCGGTCGAGCAGCCCCGGATCACCCGTCGAACAACCGCTTGTCCAACGCCACCTACCCGGTGACGTCGCCATCACCCGCACGCGGAAGACATCATCGCCGTCCCAGAACCCATAGCAGCGCCGGCTGAAGCTCGGGCCCTCCAAATCTACCCAGACGTCGACGTCACGGTAGGGATTGTCGTAGTCATACGCCGCGTGAAACTCAAGCTCTGCCTTTTCCCAGACATGGGTGGTATCCATCTATCCCTCCTCAAAAGACTATGAAAGCACTAAATCGCCGTATATCCACCGTCGACCATCACCGCGGCGCCGGTCATGAAGGACGCCTCGTCGGAGGCCAAAAAGGCCACCACGTTCGCAACCTCCATCGGGTCGGCGGGCCGGCGGATGGGTGCCTCTACCGGGTAAGTGCGGGCCTGATGTGTCGTCTGAGAGGTCCAGGTCGGCGACTCCTCTTCCATATGCGCCAGGATGTCCGTATCGATCCATCCGGGGCAGACACAGTTGGCTCGAATGCCGTCGTCGGCGTACTCGGCGGCGATGGAGCGCGTCAGCATCAGGATGCCGCCTTTGGAGGCCTTGTAGCTGGCCGCCCCGCTCCCCGAGATCACGACCGACTGCACGGACCCCATGGTGACGATGCTGCCCCCTGTGCCCTGCGCCAACATCCGTCGGATCGCGGCACGCGCGCACAGAAAGGTCCCCGTCAGATTGACGCGCAGCACCCGCTCCCAGTCGGCAAGCGACAACTCGTGCAGCGGCGCCCGCGTGCTGATTCCCGCGTTGGCGACGAGTATGTCCAGTCGACCATAGGTCTCGACGGCAAGGGCGCTCATCGCCGCCACCTCTTGCTCATCTCCGATGTCGCAGTGGACGGCGATGGCCTCACCGCCCTCGGCGCGCACCAGATCCACCGTCTCCGCCGCTTCCTCGTCGCGGATGTCGCCGATGACGACGCGCGCCCCATCCCGTGCCAGCCGTATAGCGCAGGCGCGCCCGATGCCCGACGCCCCGCCGGTGACAATTGCAGTTCGACCTTCTAGCTTACTCAAAATGCCTCCTCTCCGATCATCGCTCTGCATGATGCTATGTGTCGTGTGAGTTGGTTCTCCGATGAGCCGTCTTGACAATGTATCAGGCCAATTAACAGTAGCCAAGCCCCCACGATGCAACCCTCAACGATGCTTGTCTCCAAAGACCATCACCCGGGCTCCGCCACGCTTATGTTGACAGCTCTCATATCAAGTATACACTCACAGAGCCGTCAACAAAGGATTGTCAGAACCCCTCGGCCAAACGTGGGTTGGTCTGCAGTGAAGTCACGCTATCGCTCTCGTTTGGCTACGGATACGCTACATAAATCTGAGTACAGCAACCTATAGGCGAGACCCGAGTCCGTCGGGGTGGACGGCAAGGCGACGGACAGCGTCGACGTGACCGACGCCGATGATCGCGCGGGTGACCAAGTGGTGCAGCGCCACGTCCACGAGCCGATGGTTTGGGTGACGCGACCACTCAAGGACCTCAGGAACCTCACCCGCCCCACCCAGTGCTCGGGCGAGGCCCAGACGACCACCTTCACACTCATGCCGGATAAACTGGCCTTCCTGAACACCCGCATAGCTTGGGGCGTTGAGTCGGGCGCCTTCACGGTGAAGGTTGGAGGGAATTCGGCAGGTGTAAGGACGATAATAGCGACCCTCGTCGCGTGAAGAAAGGACTGAAGCGGTCGCAGCTCGGCCCTTGATCTCTAGGTAAGGAGGTTGCAATGAAAATCGAGATCGTTATCCCAGGCAGCCAACGTGTCCATCTGGCCTCGATGGCCTGGCGACGCGCACCGACACCTCGACGGATAGCGGCAAGGAGAACCGATGTCGGCTAAAACGATCGTCATCTGGGGCGCGGGGCGAATAGGCCGCGGCTTCGTGGCCGATCTCTTCGCCGACGTAGGCTATCACATTGTCTTTGTCGACAAGGCCGAAGCTCTCGTCGCCGATCTGCGAAGTCGCGGGCAGTACACCGTTGTGCATACAGACGGGCGCGAGCGCCAAGACCGGATTGTAGACGGGTTTGAGATCTTCTCAACAACACAGACAGGCCCGGTAGCCGCCGCCGTATCGACCGCTGACCTCGTGGCAGTTGCTGTATTCCCGAAGGACTTCGCCGCCGTGGCGCGCCAGTTGGCGGAAGCCCTCCGTCTCCGCCACGCAAAACACCCCGACGTGCCGCTTAACATCATCCTGTGCGCTAACCTGGCTCATGCCGCACCGGCCTTTCAGGAGCCCCTGTGGGCCTCGCTGCCGTCTGACCTGCGTTCGTGGGCCGAGGAGAAGATCGGCATCGTCGAGAGCCTGGTCATCCGCATGGTCGCCACGCCGCCGGCGGAGGAACTGGAACGTGACCCACTGCTCGTGTGGACCAACGGTTACGCCAGCTTCCCGGTGGACCGGAGCGCGTTCAGGGGCCCAGTTCCACCGGTCGCGTCGCTGCGTCCGGTGGACGATATGCGCGCCGAGGAGCTCCGCAAACTCTACACGTACAACACCTTCCACGCGGCGCTGGCCTATTTCGGCGCACTGCACGGCTGCGAGACGGTGATGGACTGTTTTGCCAATGGCTCGGTCTTAGCCGAGGCCAAGGGAGCTCTAGAGGAGTCCTGCCAAGCGTTACAAGCCGAATATGGTTGGGGGGATGTCGATATGTCCAGGTGGGCTGAAGGTGTAGTGGCGCAGACGAACAATCCCGCGCTACGGGATACCGTCGCCCGCTTCGGCGCTGATCCCCGGCGCAAGATCAAGCGCAGTGATCGTTTGGTCGGGCCGCTGCTACTGGCGCACAAACACGGAATCGCCGCTCCCCATCTGACCCGCGCGCTGGCAGCAGCACTTCATTATCAGAATCCAGACGACGAAGGCGCCGTGGCTGTGCAGGCTGATATCGCGAATTTGGGGTTGTCAGGCGCCATCTACAAGCTATGCGAGTTCACCGAGGATGAGGCCGAGCTTGTCGCCTCCGTGGAGCAGGCCTACGCACAACTGGCACACCAGGCCCTCTGGCGCGAGCAGGTGCAGAAGGCTGGGGAGTTGGCCTTTCACTATGAGCAAACCTACCATGGCTGTGGTCAATGCGCGTTGGCCGCGATCACGGATACGCTCGAGGAGATCGATGCCGTCACCGCCGATGCGGTCTTTGAGGCAGCGACGGGGCTGGCGGGCGGAGTGGGCCTGGCCGGCGACGGTAGCTGCGGCGCCCTTCTCGGGGCCACACTGGCTTTCGGACTGCTCTACCCTCGCCGCCGTGAAGCGTTCGACGGCGACCGAGAGAACAAATACCGTGTCTATGCGATGACGCAGCGCCTCCGCGAACGCTACATAGCCGCCTATGGCAGCACCATATGCCACGACATTCACCGCGCTGTCCTGGGCCGTCCCTTTGATCTGCGCGACCCTGATGAGCGCAAGGCCTTCGAGGCCGCCGGCGCGCACGACCACAAGTGCCCCGGCGTCGTACAGCGGGCCGTTATATGGGCAATGGAGATCATTGGAGAAGAACAGGATTACCGGTGACCCCGCTCGGGCCGGGAGAAAGACGAAACGTACCCTACTTAAGCGAGTCGGCACTTCACTCTTCGGGAGACAGACACAGGGATGCGCTAGACGAGCCCCTGTACAGCCCTAGGTTCCACGACGCGAAGCGCAGGGGCTCGCGCTGGTCGACGGCGCCTTTGGAGACATAATATAGGGTAACGGGCGACTTTTTTGACGCGACAGGCCCAGCGAAAGGAGTCATCATGGTGCAAGAGGGTGCAGCTTGGCCCGTATTCCGCCACGACCGCCGCAACACGGGACGCAGTACGATCGAGGCTGACTACCGGGGTGACGACCCCTGGATGTTCCAGACGAGCAAAGGCGTTTTCTCCACCCCCGTCATCGATCGTGAGGGGACGATCTTCGTCGGTTCGGCCGACCATGACTTCTACGCCCTTCGGCCTAATGGATCGCTCAAGTGGCGCTTCAAGACCGGTGAGATCATCGACTCCGCCGCCGCCCTGCCGGATGCCGGAGACGAGGCGCCACCCACCGTCGTCATTCCGTCAGGAGACGGCAACCTTTACTGTCTGTATTGTGATACCGGTGAGGTCGTCTGGACCTTCGACGCACGCGTGGCTCCTAGAGCCGGCTACAACAACCGATGGGAAGGCAATGTGGCCTTGGGACCCAAGGGCACCATCTACGCCGGCAACACCAACTCCAGCTACTACGCCATCGACCCGAGCGGCACCCTCAAGTGGACCTACGAGACCGGCGCAAACGCCTGGTCGGCGGCGGCCGTTGCGGATGACGGCACCGTTTACTGGGGATCGAACGACACCTTCGTCCACGCCGTCCTACCGGACGGTGAGCGCAAGTGGCGACGGCGCACGTCTGGCTTCATCGCCGCCTCCGCCGCCATCGGCAGCGACGGCACGATCTACATCGGCTCATTCGATAGCCACCTCTACGCACTCGACCCCAAACGAGGCCGCGTCCGTTGGAAGTTCAAGACCCAGGATCACATTTGTAGCTCAGCCGCGATCTCTGTGAACTCTCAGGGCACCACGGATGCCGTCATCTTCGGCTCGACCGACGGATATGTTTACGCCGTCAGCCCGCAGGGTGAGATGCTGTGGCGCTACGACACCGGCGCGCCGATCCGCTCCTCCCCGGTATTAGGACGGATGCCGCCGGGCGAGGAAGGTTGGATTGTCTACGTGGGGTCGGGCAACGGCAAGCTGTACGCACTCGATGCCATGCTCGGACGTCGGCGCTGGTCTTATGACACCACGCCGGACTACGCACCCCTGCGGGATCGTAACGATCTGAACGGATCGCCGGTTCTGGGACAAACCGGTGTCTACATCGGCGGCGAACACGGTCAGATCTGGTACGTTCCCTACGACTATCCTCTACACAGCGACGATCCGCGAGGCTGCATAGAGCCCGGCGAGGACCTTCCGCAGGAACAGACCGCCCTCTACTATGTCACTCCTGGAGGTAACCTGAGCCTTGAACCGCCAGATCGTCTTTCGGCATCAACGATCATCACGCTGCGGCTGGTCGCCAGCGAGGATGACGCAGCACACGATGCTCGGCTGTTCACTCGACCTTTCCTGAAGCCGCGGCGTGCCCTCGAGATCAGGACCGATCCGCCCTTTCCGTTTGACGTGGAGACCGGCGCCGACGGACGCCATCTGCACATCATACCGCGGTCGTTCCTGGAACCGGAGACGACCTACACAATCCACGTCGAGGGAAACGTCTACACCGGTGGATTGCATATCGGTAACTGGACGATCGGCGGGAGGCGCTCGGGCCGCTTCAGCCAGGAGTTCACCCTCCGCACCAACCCATATGAACTCGAGCGCATTCCCCTCCAGATCAATGTCGATGATGTCAGCGCGTTCGAGATCACGCGCTTCGCCGTCCCGATCCCGACGATGCTGGCCAGCCTCAACCAGACCGGCTTCGATGCTATGAACTGGATCGCAGGCGTCGTTGACATCTCCGAACCTGACGAAGATGGCGAGGACAGTACGCTGATCTTGTGGGTTCTCGGCGGGCATCGCGACGAAGACGGCGTGCTGAGGATCGACGCGCAAACGGACTTGATGCTCCCGCTTAGCGGCAGGTACCGGCACGATGCCTTCCGGCTCTCGAACAGTGACCTCGAGATGCGCCTCACTCCTGTCTCGTTCAGCCACTTCGAGCTTCGCGGGCAGCTGGGACCGGATCTGCGCGTCGGCGAGACCGCGACGGCATTCGCCGACACAAAGGCCCCGTCAATCCCGACCTCTGGCCTGCGCCTGAGGCTCGCCGGCCTGGCCGGCAATCGGTGGAAGAAGCTACTGGCGATGGCGACCTTCATCACGCGCCGCTACGGGACGGGGCCGGCAAACCGGCGACCGTCGGGGATTCGCGTCTGGTCGGTCGATAGCAAGCGCCCGACAGGCAGACAGGACGGCCACGTTCTGGTCCAGTTCACCTGCGAGCCGGATGCTACGTACAGGCTTACACAACACCTTCCGGCGATTCTGCTGATTGACGAAGATCAGGGCAAGGCCATACCGCTGGATTACCGGGCACATCTCACTGCCTCCGCCGACCGCAGAGGCAATCTGCGCGCAGCCGCATTGGAGATTCCGGCGGGCACGGAGCTCTCGGACGCGATCACCATCGTCGTGATGCTTGACGTGTTCCCGGTGCATCGAGAGCGTCTACCATAGCGATTTGGTCGGCATGCGACTGGATATAACATTGAAGGCAGTTAACGCACCACGGTCCCAATCGGGGCGACTGCCGTTCTGGTTTAGGGTCGCCTGTAGCGTCGGAACGGGTTTCGAAAGGATCGACAACGCACCTCAGCTGCCGATGATCTCCTGTATGCGATCGACGATGATCTTCTCCTGTCCAGGCTTGAGCGTCTGAGGATTCACGAAAATGCCGGTCTGCCCCGCCCCAGCCAGCGCGATGCTGGGATCGCCCTCGCGCAGTTGCGTCAGCACCTCATCACGCGTCATGCCCAGCGCCTGCTCATCAAGGATGATCTCGGCGCGCGGCATGGGCTGTCCCGCCTCGCTGGGGAAACTGCGCCGTGCGGAGGCGTGCGGATGATCTGAGAAGGCGGCGATGACCATCTGCACCTGATCCTCGTAGGTCTGCATCAACTTCTCGTGGTCCAAATCCAAGTATCGCCGCACCGCCGTCATGAGCCCCACCAGCTCTTCCTTGCCCACCTTCATCGGCCTGCCGATAAAGGCCCGGGGACAGGCATTGAAGGCACACGCCTCGATCAGGTCCTTTCGGCCCAGGATCAGCCCGCTGCTCTGTGGGCCGCGCAGCCCCTTGCCGCCGCTGAAGAGCACCAGGTCGGCGCCCATGTGCGTGAAGCGCCACAGGTTGTCCACCGGCGGGATCTGCGCAGCTGCGTCGACGATCACGGGGATACCGGCCTGGTGCGCGATCTCAATGCACGTCTCCAAAGGCACCTGCCCCGCCAGGTAGTTGGCGTTCCAGAAGTAGAAGAGCGCCGCCGTCCGGTCGTTGATGGCCCGCTCCAGATCGTCCAGCGACGCGCCCTCGTCGGTCCCGATCTCCACGAGCGTGCCACCGGCCTGGTGGATGGCGAAAGCGTAGCCGACGCGCCCGCGCTTGTGGATGATGACCTCGTTCTTCATGCCCTCCGTGTAGGGCAGACACTCCCGCTTCTCGGGATCGAGGCCCGTGATGCAGGCCGCCGTGCTCAGCGCCAGACCGGCGGCGGCGCCACAGGAGACGTAGGCCGCCTCGTTCCGGGTCCACGCCGCGATCCTCTCCCCGGCCTTCTGCTGCAGTTCATCGATGTCGACGAAGTGCTGGGCGGCCTCGGCCATAGCGGCCAGGACCTCGGGAGGCATCAGCGAGCCGCCCAACTTGGTTAACGTCGCCGCGCCATTGATCACCTTCGTGACGCCAAGCTCATCGTAGATGTCCATAATCTCCATTTCCTCTATCGATCAAAAAGATCGAACCACCTCAGGCCTATCGATCGGGTAACCGTCAGTACGACTCCGGCGCGTCCTGCCATAGCGGCATGCTCAATCCCGTCGGATCGTAGACGATCTCGCCGGCCCTGACGGTCATGGCGCATTCCAGCTTCTCCTCGCCCACGATCTTCGCATCCCCGCAGTCGGTGAAGCCAAACGTGCCTCGTAGATGCTTGAAGACGGCGACATCAGCCTCCGAGCCAACGCCCAGCGTGCCCAGCTCCGGGTGTCCGATCTCGCGCGCCGGCGTCACCGTGGAGCGCATGATCACCTCCTGGAGCGGCATGCCCATGCTCAGGTACTTCGACATCGTGTTCAGCATGCTGACGACCGGTCCGTTGATATTGCCCATGTGCAGATCGGTGCTGATCGAGTCCGGCGGAAAGCCGTCCTCCAGGGCGGGCACCGCGTTGCGGAACCAGAAGCTCCCGGCGCCGTGTCCCAGGTCGAAGATGACGCCCCTTTCTCGGGCCTGCCAGAGATGATCGTGGACCTCGCCATCCTCGTCCACGATCGGGAACTGCTGGGCGAAGACGTGAGTATGGATGTCCCCTGGGCGCAGCTTTTTCAGGATCAGGTCGGGATATGAGCGCTCCGGCGGGCGCGGCCAGAAGTCAACCATGAGGGGCTTGCCGCACAGCTCACCGGCCTCCAAGGCTTTATCGACAGACGCCCACGGGGGGTGCTCCGCGTCCCACGGATTTCTGGTCCAGTAGTGCGCAGTCTTGACCCCGACGATCACGTCCGGATAGGCCTCGACGAGAGCTGCCACAACCCCGGGCTGCATCGCGTTGACGTCCTGCTCCGTGGCGGACTCGACCATGCCACCGATGGCGATGTTGAGGAAGGCGAGGATCCGGACCTTGGCACGGTCGATCCAGAGGGCTTTGAAGTCCGCGAAGTCCTTCCAGCCGGTGGTGCCGGCATCGACCGTCGTGGTCACGCCGGAGGCCAGCAGATGCGCGTCGGCGTTCACATTCTTAACATAGGCCGCCTCGCTCGGCACGGTAGGATACACGTGCGTGTGGATGTCGAGGATGCCGGGGGTGACGATGTGATCCGAGACGTCGACGACCTCGGTCGCAGCGCTGACCGGGATATCCGCGGCCACGCGGGCGATTTCGTGCTCGATGATGCCGACGTCCATGACACCATCGACATCGTTGGCGGGGTCGATGACGTGACCACCTTTCAATAGCAAAGTAAAGGGTAGCTGTTGGTTTTCTAAGTTCATCTTCGATTGTGCCTTTCTTAGGGACCTGAGAACCAGGGCGCTGAAACGCCTACGACAAGCGGACAGACCTGATCCGAAGAGAGCGGCAGCAGGCGCCGCCCCTCAACAACAGGGCCGGCGCCTACTGCCAACGGGGCCTACTCAGTCCTCCTGGAGAGCCTTCTGGTAGAGCGCCGTACCGTAGAACTCGTAAGAGGCAGCTGTATCGGGGACGTCGACCAAGTGCACGGTGAACCGGGCCGGCACCCCGTTGTCCGGGAGGTAGTCCCGGAAAAAGCCCCGATAAGCTTCAGCGTAGGCACTGCGCAGCCGCTTCAGCTCTTCGGCGTAGCCGACAGGATCCACCAGGGGGTTCGGGGATTTAGGCTGACAACCAAACGCGTGAACCTCGATGAAGTCGACCTGCTTCAGGGAATCGCAGATCCCGGCCTCCTGCAACCATAGCTCCCAGCTCTTGAAGACCAGCGGGATCTCCTGTTCAGGTTCCATGGTGACGAGCTCTTCGAGGCCCAGAACGCCCTTAGCCGAATAGCCGCCGGTCAGTCCCGCGAAGGAGATCTTGAGGTCGCCGTCCGGCAACTCCTCCGTAACCAGCGCCGACAACACCGGATTCTCGCCGTGATAGTAATACGTCAGCTTTCCACGCTTCTTGACATTGAACGCCATAGCTCTTTCCTCCGTTCTAAATATCTGATGATCGGTCAACAGTCACCGTGGTACCTTCCACGAAGCGATGGAGACACGTCCGCAAGCGAGACAGGGCGATTACGCCGTGCCCCCGCCTGGGCGGAGATGCTCGCAGCTTCCCGGAAGGCGCGGCTCACGCTATCGCGATGAGCTCCACCTCGATCAGGGCGCCCTCCATCGCGATATCGCCGCCGACCGTGGTGCGAGCCGGCGGATTCTCGGGGAAGAACTCCTTGAAGACCGTGTTCCAGCCCGCGAAGTCGTCCTTGGCGCGGACCAAGAAGCAGTTCACCTTCACGACCTTGTCCCACGAGGAGCCCGCCGCGGTCAGGACCTTACCCAGGTTCTTCATCGCCTGGCGCGCTTGGGACTCGATGTCGTCCCCCGCCAGCTTACCCGCCTCGGCGTCGTAACCCGCCGTACCCGAAAGATACAGCAGGTCCCCTACGCGCACCGCAGGTGCGATCACCATGCTCTCGACATCCGTGCCCTCAGGAATAACCAATTCTTTCTCCAAAGACATACGCTTAACCTCCTTATGCT
>JBNGDU010000240.1:6893-12097 GCA_049975025.1 Anaerolineae bacterium | reverse complement strand
GATGCCCCATCCCTGGAGAAGGGCCTGTCCCGTGGTCGGTCCGCCCTCTTGATCCTGCCTCACGGCTTCGGCCACCATCCGGTAGCTGACGCGCCACGTCGGCGCGGGGGCGACGTAACTGACGGATAGCTCGTGAGAGCCAGGGCTGAGGCGAATCGTGACGCTGCGGTACGCTTCCTTGCTGAGAGCTGTCTGGGTCTCAAGGAAGAAGCGCAGATCGCCCGATCCTTGTTCGTCTAGGATCTCAACGCCCTGTAGGTCTGCCAGCGTGAAAGCCTGGACCTTCTCCGTCCCGTCGCCCAGGAGCGAGACCAACGTGTCGCCCAGGGGTTGGTCTTCGGCCACTTCGTCGAGGCCCAGGAGCGCGCCCGTGGCCGTCTTGCCGTGCTCCAGATGCAGTGTGATCCGGCGACCGCGCAAGCTGCTGAGCAGGTCGCGGAGGCTGCGGTCATCGTCGAGCCGGACGGAGCAACCCGCCAGTCTCTCCTCCCGGCTCTGCGGCGTGGCGTAATCGACGCCCAGCACCTGCCCCTCGCCCCGGTCGATGACCGTGAGGCTCTTGAGGATGTCGTTCATTTCCTCAACGCGGAAGGAGAGCTCAACCTTCTCGCCGGATAACTGGGCGTGCCGTTCAAAGAAGCCAACGCCGTGCTTGTACAGGGTCATTCGAGTGATCGGTAGGGTTACCATGGTTCTCTCCTCTCAGATGCTCGCTCCGGAAACGGGATCGCGACGGGAGCGACAAGAGTCAACACTGTGGCCTGTGAGCTGCCTTGGCGTCTAAGTCATGTCCAGTGAATATATCGTATGACTCTTGACTGTTGACTCTTGTTGTTTAGTCCGTCACTTCGTCACCCACGCCGCCAGGTACGCCAGTAATCGCTCGGTCTCAGACTTGCCGAAGGCCGCGGAGGCGTGGGCCCGGGGATCGATGCCGACGAGGCCGTAGTTAGGATGGCCTTCGTACTCAGGCGCCATCCAGTTCACAATCTCGTCAGGGCCGCCGAGGTCGTCCTCTGGGCCGGCGTGAAGCCGGTCTACATCGACAAGCTCGGCCAGTAGATAGAGCATGTAGGACGTCTCGGCCTTGGCGGCGTGGTCCCCCGCGCCGCCGGGCACCTCGTTCTCGATCAGCGTCAGGACCGCCATCTCTCCGCCCTCGGCCAGGTAAGCGTTCTTGGCGGCGTCGAGGTACTGCGGCCGGTTGGGGTAGTGGCCCGAGAGCAGAATCGCTTTGCGATAGCCGTCGCGTTCGAACCCGTGGAGGAGGCTCTTGACGATCTCAACCATGGGCTCGGCGGGCACCATAAAGGAGCTGGGCCACGCCCCGTGTCCACCTCCCGAGCCGAAGAAGACGGCGGGATAGACCACACCGCCGACCCGCGCTGCGAGTCCCACAAGTTGCTCGTGAGCTTTTATGGCGTCCAATCCTACGGGGTTGTGGTACCCGTGCCACTCGACGGCGCCGAAGGCGACGTAGATCGCGGGCCGTGCCGCTTTCGCGGCCTCGATCTGTTCGGGGCGCATACGCTCCAGCCGCACTTCAGTCTCCAGATTGTCGGAAAAGATGGCCATCGGTTGCCTCCTATCTAAGCCAGCAGTTTGGCGCGCTCTCGCGTGATGCGCCATTTCAGGGGCTCACCGGCGAGGAAACGCTCGAGCTCCTCGATCATATAGTGCCCCATCCGCCGGCACTCCGCGTCCATGGAGCCGGCGATGTGCGGCGTGAGAACCACATTGGGCAGCGTATACAGCGGCGAGCCCGCAACCGGGGGCTCCGGATCGGTGACGTCCAGGATAGCGTAGAGGTCCGGACGCTGCTTCAGCACCTCGATCATCTCGTCCTCGCGGACGATGGGCCCGCGGGCGGTGTTGATGAACGTGGCTTTGTCCTTCATGGCGCTCAGGTGCGCCCCAGTGACCATACCCAACGTCTCCGGAAGCTTGGGCGTGTGCAGTGAGACGACGTCCGCTCGGCGGAAGACCTCGTCCAGGGAGACGAGCTCCACCCCGAGAGCTGCCGCGTCCTCCGCGTTGACGTAGGGATCATACGCAATGACGTGGAGGTCGAAGGGCCGCAGCCGCTCCGCGACGAGCCGCCCGATCATGCCCAGTGAGATGATCCCCACGGTGGTGTCGTAGGCGCCGGGGACCGGCGTCCTCTCCACCCAGCTCTTCTCTCGCTTGATGGTGAGCGCGTAGTGCCAGCCGCGCTTGAGCGCAAAGAGGATCTGAGAAAGCGTGTATTCTGATACCGGCACGGCGTTGGCGGCATAGGCGCTGGTGATCACGATCCCTCGATCCCAGGCTGCGTCGGTGGCGAAGTAGCGGATCGATCCGGCGCCGTAGAAGACAGCCTTGAGCCGCGGCGCTGCTGCGAGGAACTGCTCGTCTAGCCGGGCCATCCCCCAGCCCGAGAACAGGACATCGGCCTTCGCCAGGATCTCCGGCTGCGTCTCGATGGTCTCGACGGTCTGCTGCGGTGCGTAGACGTCCACCAACTGCGCGATCTCCGCGCGTTCTGGGGCGCCATAGATCTTGTGGTACGCATCGGTGTTGAGAAGATAGAGTGCGTTGAGCATACGACTTGGCTCCTGTTCTCTCTGGGCGATTCTGCGGTCTATCCTTTGTGGCGCGTGGCGATCTCCGCCACGCGCTTGAACTTCTGGACGGTCACGCCGGGCGGGCAGGAGTCCGAGTTTGCCAGAACGAAAGGCCCGCCGCGACCATCGGCGATGGTCTGTTCAACGTAGGGCTCCAGTTCGTCCAGCGATTTGGTCAAGAACTCCGTAGGCTCAATCCCGCCGATGATGGCCACGTTATCGCCCAGCAGCGTGCGGGCTGTGGCGATATCGACGTTGCCCGTCGGGGGCGGTGAGATGCTCTCCACACCGGCGACGCCGCTCGCCCGCATCAGGGGAAGCAGATGTCGCAGATGCCCGCAGGCGTGCTGGATGTAGTGCATGCCGGCGGTGCCCAGCAGCGTACACCACTGCTGGATTTCCGACGCGATGTAGCGTTCGTACTGCCGGGGCGAGTAGTTCTGCGTGCTGGAGTCCTCCCAGGTGAGGTAATAGGTGTAAAAGCCGGTCTCCATCGACAGCTGGGCTGCCTGAAGGTCGTTTCTGACCATCGCTTCCCAGAGGGTTTCGACGGTCTGCGGATAGTCTACCAGCGCGTACACCAGCTCCTCCGTGCCGACGTCGTGCTCGACCATCGATTGGTAGGCCGACTTGCCCCGGGGGATCAGCATCCCGATCGAGAGGCCTTCCCGACCATCTCCGGCTAGGTGCTCTCGCACGGGGGCCAGATCGACCTCGAAACGGGTCTGCTCCTCGATCCAGAGCTGGATCTTGAAGTCCTCCTCGGACTTGAGCGGGTGCTCTATGAGGAACTCGGTGTTGCCCTCGTGGCTGCGTCGCTTGACCTGATGCAGGGTGCCCACCGGGGTCTCGATCTCAACGTGGATGTCGTCGCCGTCTTCGTGGGACCGGATGTCCATAGCCTCCGGCGGCACCGCGCGGACGGGGCACGGCGCCCCGCGCCATAACGGCGTGGCGTCGATCCGGCGGTGGAACGCCAACTGCCCCGCTTCCCGAATCTCCCTGGGGAAGCTCTCCCAGACGTAAGCGAGGAAAGGACTGAACGGCAGATAATCGACCGGTTTGCCCTCGAGGGCGTTCATCAAGCGGTCGTGAGATGATAAGGGGGACATAGGATCTCGGATCACGGCTCCATTGTATTGCTCATACGTGAAGGAATCATAGCCAGCCCGTCATCTGGGCCAGCTGTTGTGTGTAGTCGATGAAATTCGGCCAAGAGATGTCCGGCGGGACCCCGTGGTCGCAGCTCGGGATGTAGCCACCTTCCGCCAACAGGGGCGGGACCACCCGCTCAAGTTCCGTGCGCATCACGGCGCCGCCTTTGGCGAGAGCTCGCTTGTCGATGCCGCCGCGGAAAGCGATCTGCGTCCCGTACCGCCTTCGGTAGGCGACGATGTCGTTGCCCGCAGCCACCTCCATGGGAGAGCAGGCGTCGAAGCCCGCCTCGATCCAGAGCGGCAGCAACTCACCGTTGTAGCCGTCGGAGTCCATATCGACGACAGTCGTCGGGCTGGCGGCCTTGATCGCCTCGATCCACCGCGTCCACGCGGGCATCAGGAAGCGGCGCACCATCTTGGGCGAGATCATGCTATGCATCTTGTAGGCCATGTCCTCATTGAAGACGATGTGGTCGGGTGGGGCCATGTCCAGGATCGGCGCCAGGGTCTCGAGGACGAAGTCGGTCCAGAAGGCCGACATCTCCTCGACGAACTCGGGCTCCTCCGCCATCAGGAGGCAGAGCCCTTCCATCCCGCACCACTCCCGCATCTGCCAGAAAGGCCCGCTGAACGCCAGGGAGAGCACGTAATCACGCTCCCGCAGCTCCGCACAGCGCGCCTCGAAGTCCTCGGGGTAGCGCTCCGGATCGTGGGGATCGTACCGCCATTTGATCTTCTCCTCCCAGTCTTCGCGGGTCTTGACCGGGAAGCTATGCCACTTGCGGGTGACGAAATCCTTGGCGCGCCGAATGTAGGTGTAGTCGTAGGTGTCGGAGATCTCGGTGATCGCGCCCATCCAATCCTGTACGGTGTAGTGCCCGTCGCGGTGTTCCAGTACCTTCTCCTCGAACGTGGGGATCATGACAAAGGAGACCCCCAGGTTTGTCCGCGGCTTTGTGGGCTCGCGTTCGATGTCGAGCAGGTTAAGTAGATAGGCGTACCAGTCGACGCCTTCGGGCAGACCTTGCTGGTGCCAGGCCGCCAGCGTCGACTCTCGTGGTCCCCCCGGCTGCAGCGGGACCTTATCGGGTGTGCCAAAGTGTAACGTCTGGAGAAAGCGCTCACGCGGTGTCATATTGGGTCTCCTGGTCACATCCAGCTCCTATGGCGAGCCGCAACGCGGCGATGACTGACCGAACGGCCTCTAGGTGTATCGTGTGTCTCGGATGATAGTCGCAATTCAGCGCGCGTGCAAGTGCCGGCGAGACCCCGTAGCTCCTTCGGAACGCTTGTTGGAAGGCCCTTTGACGCAGGCTCCTCAAATAACATATGCTATCATTCATCTTCGCCCGCCGTCGATCTGGATTGCTTACAGCGATGATCTTGGGAGCTGGACTGATCACGCTGCGGTGGTGTCACCGCGGGGAGAGGTCTGGGAGCTGCG
>JBNGDU010000240.1:2773-6793 GCA_049975025.1 Anaerolineae bacterium | reverse complement strand
GCCCGAATCAACATCCGGGTCGGGTGGACCTCGTCCTCCAAGGCCATGGGCATGAGGCTCGGGCCGGTGAGCGACGCCAGGTAAAGATCAAGGTAGCTCTGGCTCGGGCGCCTCAGATCCAGCGGGCCGCGATCCTCTTCGTTGAGCACCAGCCGCGTCTTCGTCCCGCCGTCCACGGCTTCTACGAAGCCCTTAGTGCCGAAGATACGCAGCGTCTCATTGCCCCATCGACCGAACGTCGGCGGATTGAGGTAGTTGCAGAGCACACTGGCGACCCCACCGTTCTCCAGATGGATCATCATCGAGGTCGCCATCCTCAGGTCGCCGTCGCCGGGGTTGCCAAGTTGGGTCTGCACGGCTGAGATCTCGGCGACCTTAACGCCCGCCACGTGCTCGATGAAGCGCAGCGCGTGGACGCCGGCCTGCAGCAGGAGCCCGCCATCCACGTCCTCATCCTGCGGACGACCGTCGTGGTAGGGATAGGATTTCTGCGCCAGTACCTGGATCACGGTGCCCAGGGTGCCGTCGTGGACCACTTTGCGCATCGCGAGATAGGGCTGCTCAAATGCCGTGCCCGCCATCTCGTGGAAGACCTGGCCCGTGCGATGCGCTGTGGCGATGATGGCATCGAGATCGCCCTCTGTCATGGCGCATGGCTTCTCAGCGTAGACGTTTTTGCCTGCCTCCAGGCAATGTATGGCTTCCTGAGCCTGATCCCGCCGTCTCGGCGAGCAGAGGGAGACGAGATCGACCTCCTCGTCGTCCAGCAGTTCATCCAGGGTGGTGTAGTGCCGGATGCCGGCGTCCGTCTGCAGTGGCTCAGGCAGCCTGTCTTGCTCGAAAGCTGCCGTGGCGACGCATCGACCGAGGGGATGGTCAACGAGCGCGTTCTGAATCTGATGTCCGTTGGTCCCGTAAAGTCCTATGCGGATCTTGGTCATCTCTCCCGCCTCTCGACTAGGGTGCGCGTTATATGCGTAGCGCCACTGTAGCACGCCGAAGGCGTGTGTCAAGGTAACGATCGACTGTACCATGGGAGCTTGGGTCAGCATCTGTTCTACGCCGAGAGGCGCGCGGCACACAACTCCAGAAGCGTGAAGCGCGGGCATTTTGCTACCGTCCAAACATATTCCTGGGGCCACTTGACGAACTGGCAGACGGCACGATGATAGGAGCTGTGGCTTGAGCTAGTGCGATCGAACAGGAGGTGGACCTATGACGGGTAGGACGTTGGGCGATATTCAGGCTGCGATCCAGACGCACCGATTCCATGACTTTACGATCAAGCTGCAGGGGCCGAATGTACGGGCCAGCGAGCGCGTCTCGCTGCAGCAGATGCGGCACGCTTTTCTCTTCGGCGCCAATGCCTTCTGGCTTACGCGTCCGCAGCCCCCGGACGTGCGGCAGCAGCACGAGGACCTCTTTCTGGGGCTCTTCAATGCTGCGACATTGCCCTTCTACTGGGGGCGCTACGAACCCAGGGAAGGGGAGCCCGATGAGGAGAACCTCAAGCGGGCGGCCCGGTGGTGTCGCGACCATGGCCTCGCGACGAAAGGACATCCGCTCTGCTGGCACACGGTCTGCGCCGACTGGCTGCTCAAGTATGACGACCAGACCATCGTCCAGAAGCAGATGGACCGCATCACACGGGACGTCACGGCCTTCCGGGGGCTGATCAACACCTGGGACGTGATCAACGAGGTCGTGATCATGCCGGTCTTCGACAAGTACGATAACGCGGTCACCCGGATCGCGAACTATCTCGGACCGGTCGAGCTGACCGTGCGCGCCTTCGAACGCGCGCGCGAAGCCAACCATGCGGCGACGCTGCTCATCAACGATTTCGACCTCTCGCCGGCTTACGAGGCGCTGATCGAGAAGCTGCTGGCCCGCGACTGTCCCATTGACGTCATCGGGCTTCAGACGCACCAGCACACGGGTGTCCTAGGCGTCGACAGGCTGGCGGACGTGATCGACCGCTTCTCGCGGTTTGGCCTGCCGCTGCATTTCACCGAGACGACGATCCTCTCAGGCCACTTGGTGCCCGACACCATCGAAGATCTCAACGACTACCAGGTGGTGGATTGGCCCTCGACGCCCGAGGGCGAGGCGCGCCAGCTTGAGCAGGTGGAACGCTACTACAGCTACATCTACAGCCGTCCGGAGGTCGAGGCTATCATCTGGTGGGATATGGTCGACGGACACTGGCTGAACGCGCCTTCCGGTCTGGTGCGCGACGACCTGACGCCCAAGCCGGCGTACGAGCGGTTGCGGGAGCTGATCCGGGGCGCGTGGTGGTTCCCCGGGACCGAGGTGGACCTCCCTGAGGATGCTGCGCTGAGGGTCCGCGCGCCCGAGGGCGACTACATGCTGACGGTGGGCGACAAGAAGGTCCCGGTGACGTTGAGCAAAGAGACGCCTGTGACCGTGGTTGGGTTGGACACGGTCACACCATAGGCGATATCACACCTTGGAGAGCGGAGATCAGGTGATCCCAGACTCAGAGTTGAGCATCAGCTCTGGGCCGGCGGAGGTCTCGCACCTGGTAGGCAGAGCGTGGTAGACATCGGGCACGTTGTTGGTAGATACCGTGTCACTGCAGAGGACCAAGAGTCAACAGTCAAGAGTCATGGGGAAGCACACGAACCGGTGTCTCCCCCCAGCCTTGTTTGTAGTCGGCGCTTCAGCGCCGTGAATAGGACGACGCTGAAGCGCCCCTTGCCAAGTGTTGATCTCTCCCTACAGCATAGCGTTCCGCGGGCTATACGGTGCGCACTGACGAGACCATCGCTTGGGCCGTGGACCGCTAGTCCCGCAGCGCGACCGGTATGTAGACGTAGGCCACGTACTCGTCCGCGCCCAGGTCCGGGACCGCCAGCCGCGATTCGCCGTCGATATCCGTGAGAATCCCCGCAGACACTCCGCGCCCGATCGCGGCTGACCCGGCCTGGAGGTGATAGCCATCGGCAGCGAAGGCTGGGTCTCCCGTGTAGGCGTTCGTCACGGTGATAAGGCCCGCACCGCCTACGTTTTCGCCGTTGCCATACCAGAGGACGCCGTCGAGCACGGCTTTGTTGGGCGGGATCATAATGCTGTTTGGCGTCACGGTGATTCCGCGCGTGTAGCTGAAGATGATGCTGTTCTTCAGAGAAAGAACGCCGTTGACGAAGGTGCTTGTGCTCACGTAAACGGCATTCTCGGCGGCGCCGAGTCCACGGGCGAGGGTCGTGTGGTATCCGCGAACGTAGGCACCCCTCACGAGGATGTCTGCTGCGTCCATGGCGGCCCTGTTGTCAGCTAGAACTGTGTTGGTCATCACCGCACTGCTGAGGTTGGCAAAGGCCACGCCGCCCGCCGCGTTTGCCGCATTGTGGTGAATGACCGTATCCTCGATACGGAGATTGGTTTGCTCGACACGCAGCGCCCCACCGCTGCCACCGGCCTCGTTGTGGATGAACTCGCAGTCCTCCAGCTTCACATTGGCGAAGACCGTCGCTACGCCGCCGCCGCGCCCGCTGCCGGTCGGC
This sequence comes from Anaerolineae bacterium, assembly GCA_049975025.1. Lineage (GTDB taxonomy): Bacteria > Chloroflexota > Anaerolineae > B4-G1 > SLSP01 > PWVB01. The sequence continues at coordinate 3,266 of JBNGDU010000240.1, read as the reverse complement.
GCGTTCCCATGCATCACGATCGAGTTGCGGAGCGTCACCGTGAGGCTGGGGCCGGAACTGCCGACTGCCCAGATGTTGCCGCCCCACGGCGTGCTCCCACCGGCCTCGGCGTTCCCACGATTGAGCACGAACCCGTCAAGCACCGGGCTGGCCTCGCCGGCTATGTAGAAGACGCGACCGCTGTTTTGTGCATCGAGGATCGACGGGGTGACGTCGGGCTGCCGCGCGGTGAACGTCGCGTTGTACCCGCCGAGGAGGGACACCGTCTTCGTCAGATGCACCGTCTGCGTGGTGCCATTCCGAGTCTGGACGCCGGGGTAGATGCCCCCGGTCACGTGGATCCGGTCACCCTCCCCGGCCATATCCACAGCGTACTGAACGGTGCCGCACGGCGAGGCTATCGACGTGCAGGTGCCGACGTCCGGTTCTCCTGCCCGGACATACCGGTCCACGGCGGCGCCGGCGCCGGCGACCGGGCCGCTCCCCAGCAGGA
>JBNGDU010000240.1:0-2763 GCA_049975025.1 Anaerolineae bacterium | reverse complement strand
GCTCAACAGGGCCAGAGGGACGAGACGGGTCCACGTTCGTGTGCAGTCAGGGGTCGTCATATCGGCTGTCTCCTTTCGTTTGCTTTCGGTTGAGCTCGCGCTTGCGAGTGTATAGAATGAACGGTACCATGCTGACTCGGCCATCGATTGCGGACTACAGATCATGCAGCCATCTATGTTCAGGGCAGGTTGCCATGCTCCACCCGGTTCTGAAGATAAACGCGCAGCGGCGGCGGCGAGGGGTCGCAGACCTCGTTGAGCTGCGCCGGCAGCGGCTGCCCGACCACGGCCTCCAGCCGGCGGCGCTGTTGGGCGACCACCTCCGGATGTTTGTCGTGAACGTTGTGGTTCTCCTCGGGGTCGTCGGGTAGGTAGTAGAGCTCCGGCTCGGGGTCCTCCTCGTGCACGGTGACGACGTAGTTCCACGTGTCGTCGCGCACGGATGCGCGCCCGCCGGCGTTGCCCACCACGAAGCCGGCCCAGCCGCCCACGATGTGGTCGCGCAGCGCCTCACGCTCGCCGGTCACCAGCGTCCAGGCACCCTCGCCGTCGGCGCCGGCATAGGGCACGTCCAACAGCCGGAGCAGGGTCGGGAGCAGGTCGTGGCTTTGGACGAAGGGTGTGATCGATGTGCCACGCGGTCCATCAGGGTGGCGGATGTAGAGCGGGATCCGGGTGTTGAAGGGGTGCAGCTCCGCCGCGCCCTTGCCGAACCGCCCGTGGTCCATCAACTGGGTACCGTGGTCGCTGGTCATCACCACGATGGTGTCGTCCCACAGTTTTAGCGCGTCGACCTTGTCCAGGAAGGCACCGACCCACTTGTCGACAAAGGTCGCCTCACCGCAGTAGAGCGCCTTGATCCGCTCCAGTTCCTCCGGGGATGCGTCGGTGTTCGGGTAGATGTAGTCGATGCCGTCGTAGGGATAGTAGTCGTCGGCGTAGGCCTTGGGTGGGTCCCAGGGCTCGTGCGGGTCGAAGCTGTCGATCCAGAGGAAGAACGGTGCGTTGGCGGCATTGGCGTCGAGCCAATCCATGGCCGATCGGAAGACCCGGGCGCACTGGTAGTCCTCCTCGCCGCTGCGCCCTTGCTGGTTCCACAGGTACTGGATCAAGCCGGAGAGCTGCGGGGAGTCCAGCGGCTCGCGCGTGTGTTTGCGGAGCTGATTCGCGATATCGGCTATCGTGCCCCCGCGCCAGTTGTCGGTCTCCTGGCCGCGGAGGAAGTCATAGGTGCAGAAGCCGCGCGTGTAGTTCATCGTGGGCTTGAACATGTGGTAGACGTCGGCGACCATTCCGGTGAAGTAGCCGCGCGCCAGCAGAATCTCCGCCAGCGTGTCCTGTTCCGGTGGGATCTTGTGCCAGCCGGGCGCGTGGTGCCAGTGTCCGCGCCGGTCGAAGTTGTAGCGCCACGGGAAGGAGCGCCGCCCGGTGAAGAAGGCGCGGCGCATCTGCAGCGTCGGTTGCCCCTCCCCGAAGGCGCGCTCGAACGAGACCGACTCGCGCGCCAGCGCGTCGAGATTCGGCGTCTTCACGTGGCTCATCTTCTGGTGGGGCCCGATCATATCGGCGCGGAAGGTGTCAAGGCAGATCACAATCAGGTTCATAGGTGTGACTCCTTTCTTAGAATACAGTGGGGCAGGTGCATCGCACCGACGCAAGCGCAAGACCCTAAGGGTGCAGGTCTTACTAGACCGAGCGACTCACGTCACACCCCGCGAGATAGGTCGCCGCCGCACCCTTAGGGTCGGTTCTGCGACGTGCGTCGCACTATAGGTTCAGCCGACCTCTGGGGCCGAGAGGCCGTGGTGGTGCTGATAACCGACCGGATGGCTACGCCACCGTTCGTCGGCGTGCCACCATAGGTCGAAGAAGGGATCTTGGGTGGTCATCACGTGGTCGTCCAGCAGTCGGCGATGTGTGTGCAACACCTCGGCGTGGTCGGGGTCGTCGACGAGCGTCCGCGTCTCACCTCGGTCCTTCGCGATGTCGTAGAGTTCTTCGCCGTCGCCCTCGAGATAGCGGGTGTATTTGTACTGCGGCGTGCGGATCATCCGGCCCGGCGACGTGGTGAAAGCCCACTCCGTGTGCCATTCGCTGGCGACGTAGGGGTGGGGGGAGTCCGCCTGAACGCTCTCCAGCCAGGGTCTCAGACTGCGTCCCCAGAGACCCGCGGGCGGCTCGATCCCGCCGAAGTCGCAGAGGGTCGGCAACAGGTCCAAGAGCGATACCAGCTGCGCGGCATCTCGGTCGCCGTCGATCAGCGCTTCGGGCCCCACGACGAAAAGCGGGATATGGGTGGTCTCTTCGTACATAGATACCTGCTTGGTCACCATGCGGTGCGACGCCATGCCGTCGCCGTGGTCGGCGGTGAAGACCAGGAGGGTCTCGGCGGCGTCCGCGCGGCGCTCCAGGGCGTCCAGGATCTTGCCGATTTCCTCATCCACGCGCTCCAGGTAATGGTAGTAGGCCGCCAAGTAGTGGCGGTAGTTGGTCTCGCTCCACTGCGCAGCCTGCGAGAGCCGGCGGTGCGAGCAGCAGATGTACTGGACCGGACGAGGTCGCTTTTCGAGATCCGCGCTCTCGAAGTTATCGGGCAGCGGGGGCAGCAGCACGCCCGGCGGCAGCGGCACGTCCTCGTGCGGCCCTGCGTTCTCGCCAACCCAGCCGCAGATGTTGTGGGGATTCACCAGGTCTGCGACGGTGATATAGGGCGCCGGGCCGTCGTAGTCCCCGAGCCATGCGACCGTCTTCTCGGTGGTATAC
>JBNGDU010000239.1:0-12150 GCA_049975025.1 Anaerolineae bacterium | reverse complement strand
GTGAAAGGCCGGCTCATAAGCCTGCGCGACCGGCTTAGTTTTCAAGACCTCGATGGAAACGAGCTTCTCCATATCAAACAGAAGCTTGTCAGCCTGCGACCCCGGTATGAGATCTACCGTGGCGACCGGCACTATGCGACGGTGGCTAAGCGACTGCTCTCGTTGATCGGCGCACGTTTTGAGATCAGCGTCGAGGACGGGAAAGACCTCACCGCCAAGGGCAACTTCCTCGATTATGAGTACCGGTTTCTTCGCGATGACGAGGAGGTCGCCGAGGTCTCGAAGCGTTGGTTCGCTTTGACCGACATCTACGGTGTGGAGATCGACGATGACGTTGACGATCTTTTGATTCTCGCGTCCACGGTGGTCATCGACATGGTTAACCATAATCCGGATCGCGAGGATTAGGAGGGAGTTGATGGCGAACATAGCTACGGATCTGGAGCTGCACTTGCGCCGGTGGACGTTGGGTCAGGACGCCGGCGGTCACGCAATCTGGCAGGAGATCATCGAACCACGCCGGATTCCGGCGCGAAGCACCGCGATCCTCATCTGCGACATGTGGGATGCTCACTGGAGCCGTGGAGCGATGGAGCGCGTGGCGGCGATGGCTCCGCACATGAACGACGTGGTAGCGGCAGCGCGGACTAAGGGGGGTTCGCGTTATCCATGCGCCCTCGGACACGTTGGATTTCTACGCGGACACACCGGCGCGCAAGCGTGCGTTGAGTGCACCGCAGGTCGATCCGCCCCAGGAGCTCGAGCACGAGTCACCGCCCCTTCCGATCGACGATAGCGATGAGGGATCCGACACCGGCGAGACTGAGCCCTATCATGCGTGGACCCGACAGCATCCGGCGATCGAGATCGACCACGAGGTCGACGCGATCTCTGCTGACGGACATGAGGTTTACAATCTGCTGCGGCTCTGGCACATCGAGCAGGTGTTGATCATGGGCGTCCACACCAATATGTGCATTCTTAACCGCTCTTTCGGCATCAAGCAGATGGTCCGTTGGGGCGTCGATATCGCCCTGGTGCGCGATCTCACGGACGCGATGTACAATCCGGCGCGGTCGCCTTATGTAAGCCACGAGGCAGGGACGAATCTCGTCATCGGCTATATCGAGCGGTTCTGGTGTCCTTCGGTGACCAGTGACGATCTGGCACAATCGTCGTCATTCTTCTCCTTACTAAGATGACCGATAGGAGCAAATGCTGTGACCTTGCAAGAAGATCGGCTGAGATCACTCAATTTCGATTACCCTGAGCACATCCCTGTGTCGGCATACATTCTGCCGGCGGCCTGGATCAAGTACCGGGAGGCGCTCGATGAGCTGGTGGCGCGACACCCGATTCTCTTCGGTCCGCAGAGATCTGAACCCAGGGATTACGATCTGGTGTCCACCCCAACGTATGTCGCCGGAGAGCACGTCGACGCGTGGGGCTGTGTCTGGAGCAATCTGAAGACGGGGATGGAATCCATCGTGACGGGGCACCCTGTGCCTACCCGCGAGGACGTCCACGACCTGGAATTGCCCGAGGAAGATATCGGCTTCCCACACGGCTTTATGTATCTGCGCCTTCAGGATCTGCGCGGTTTCGAGGAGCTGATGATGGACTTCGCGGAAGAGCCACCGGAGCTCCAGATGTTGATTGACAAAGTCCTGGCCTACAATCTTCGCCAGGCTAAGTTGATGCTAGAATCCCTGGCGGCGCAGGCTTCACCCGATCCGATTGTCTACTTCGGTGATGACCTGGGCCTGCAACAACGGCTGCCCATCAGTCCCAAGATGTGGCGGAAGTACCTTAAGCCGTGCTTCGCGCAGATCTACGGGCCATTCCGCGCCGCAGGTTACTACGTCTACATGCACACCGACGGTCATATCTACGAGATCATCCCGGATCTCGTGGACTGCGGCGTGAACGTGGTCAACCCCCAGGTGCGGGCCAACGGGCTGGACAATCTCGCTGAGGTCTGCAAGGGCAAGGTATGCGTGGATCTGGATCTTGACCGACAGCTCTTTCCCTTCGCCACGCCCCAGCAGATTGACGATCATATCCGTGAGTCTGTCGAGATCCTCGGCAGCCCAGAGGGCGGCTTGTGGCTCAAGGCCGAGATCGGAGAAGATGTCCCTCTGGAGAATATCGCCGCCATCTTCAACGCGCTGGAGACCTACCGTGATTACTACGGCTAAGGACGTTCGCGACACAGCGCCTTTACGCCTGTGGTATGAGCAGCCGGCGGAGCGGTGGGTGGAGGCCTTGCCCGTAGGCAACGGGCGACTCGGCGCCATGGTCTTCAGCGGGGTGGTGCACGAACGCCTGCAGTTGAACGAGGACACGCTTTGGGCCGGAGCTCCACGGGAGTGGAACAACCCGGAGGCTAAAGCGGCTCTGTTGAAGGTGCGCGAGGCTCTCTTCACCGGTGATTTCCTGCGTGCGAACCAGCTGAGCAAAGAGATGCAGGGTCCCTTCACCCAACCCTATCTACCCCTAGGCGATCTGCTCCTGCATTTCGACCACGAGGGAGAGCCGACAGACTACCGTCGAGAGCTTGACCTGGATCGGGCAGTCGTCACCACACGATATCTGGTGGATGGGACGACCTACACACGTGAGGTCTTCTGCAGCCAACCGGATCAGGTGTTGGCGATGCGTTTGGAGGGCGACCAGCCCGGTGCGCTTGCGTTTTCGGCACGGCTCTCGAGTCCGTTGCGCTTCAGCACCTCGGTCGAAGGCTCCGGGATGCTGGTTCTCCGCGGCAAGGCGCCTAAACACGTCGACCCTCAGGGGCATGAGGGCCCCGATCCCATCCGTTACGATTCATCGGGCGGGGAGGGGATGGACTTCCAGATCCGTCTCAAGGTGGCGGCGCAAGGCGGTCGTCTACGCGTCGCCGAGGATGCGCTGCACGTGGAGGACGCCGACAGCGTCGTGATCCTGCTTGCTGCAGCCACGAGCTTCCGAGGGTTCCAGCACTCGCCGGGTCTGGACGGCGTGGATCCGGGGATTCGCTGCCGAGCCGATCTGGACGCCGCGGCGGGCGAGCACTATGGGATCCTGCTGGAGCGCCACCTGGCGGATTACCAGCAGCTTTTCGGACGCGTCACGCTGGATCTCGACATGTCCGCTTCTGATGCGGAAGCCGGTCGCTTGCCGACGGACGAGCGATTGCGCCGCTTCCGCGACGGGGGAGACCCGGGCCTCGCGGCGCTTTTCTTGCAGTTTGGTCGTTACCTGCTGATCGCCAGTTCCCGGCCCGGCACCCAGCCGGCGAACCTCCAGGGGATCTGGAACGATCAGGTACAACCGCCTTGGAACAGCAACTACACGCTCAATATCAATGCCGAGATGAACTATTGGCCGGCTGAGGTCTGTAACCTCAGCGAGTGTCACGAGCCCCTGTTGCAGATGATCGAGGAGCTGGCGGTAACCGGGCGCGTGACGGCGGAGACGAACTACGGATGTCACGGCTGGGTCGCTCACCACAACAGCGATCTGTGGCGACAGTCCGCGCCGGTGGGGAACTACGGCGACGGTAACCCCGTCTGGGCGATGTGGCCTATGGCCGCCGGATGGCTCTGCCAGCACCTGTGGGAGCACTACGCTTTCACCGGTGACACGGAGTTCCTTCGGAAGCGTGCGTATCCCGTGATGCGGGAGGCGGCACGCTTCTACCTCGACTGGCTCGTGGAGGATGGGCACGGTCATCTGGTGACAGCGCCGGCGACCTCGCCGGAGAACGAGTACACGCTGCCCGGTGGTGAGCGAGCTGCTGTCAGCGTCGCCTCGACGATGGACCTGGCCATCCTCCACGATCTCTTCGCTCATTGCATCGCCGCGGCAGCGACGCTGGGTCTCGATCCTGCGCTGCGCGCGGAGTTAGAGATCGCCATGGCCCGGCTTCTGCCCTACCAGGTGGGGCGATATGGGCAACTGCAGGAGTGGTTTCGGGATTGGGACGATCCGGAGGACCACCATCGCCACGTCTCCCATCTCTTCGGCGTCCATCCCGGTCATCAGTTCACGCCGGAGGATTCCCCCGCGCTTCTCCGAGCCGCACAGCGGTCGCTGGAGCTCCGTGGCGACGGCGGTACAGGCTGGTCGATGGGCTGGAAGATCAACCTCTGGGCGCGCTTTCGAGACGGCGACCACGCCTACAGGATGCTCTGCAACATGCTCAGACCGGCTGAGGGGGATGGGACGAATTACGTCCGCGGTGGTACGTATCCCAATCTGTTCGATGCACACCCGCCCTTCCAGATCGACGGCAACTTTGGGGCAACGGCGGGCATTGCCGAGATGTTACTGCAGAGCCACCGGACGACGGCGGATGGTGTGCGTGTACTGCATCTCCTGCCCGCGCTGCCCTCGGCTTGGCCCGCGGGCCGGGTCACGGGACTGCGGGCCCGCGGAGGCTTTGAGGTCGACATCAGCTGGGCAAATGGGTGCTTAGTTGAGGTGCGGATCAAAGCCGCCGTAGGCGGTCGCTGCTGGGTTCTGTGTGGCGAGCAGGAGGTCGTATTGGAGACCGCGGCGGGGCAGTGTTATCGTCTTGACGGACAACTGGCAGCCGTAGAGGAGCATTGACCTCTCTCTGCGTCGTTTCTACTCTATCAGGCCCCTTGCTGTGCGCGAGGGGTCGTCTGTTGGATTGAGGGAAAGGATAGGACCCACCATGTATTTCCCCAAGCTAGATGACTCGGGCGCGCTCGGTCGAGGTGACGGCGCTGCGGATCCGCCGGCTCCGGCTGGCGCGCGCTTCGGAGGAGGCGACAGGCTGGCTGGTCGTGACGTTGAACCGGGTAAGTCGGGAGTTCGGCACGCGCGCTCAAGTAACTGACCAAGGGAGCTGACGGCTGAGTGGGATGCCTGATCGGCGCCATAGCTCGATGATGCTACGCGATGGGATGCTGGGTGGCGCTGGCCCGGTGAAGGAGGAAACGACATGGGGACAAGCCCGACAATAGATTGCTCTCTTGATGATGCGCGTGCCCAGACGGCGGACCGTTGGTTGGTCGTGACAACGGGGCGGGTGCAGCGCGTTTGGAGATGGACTGGGTCGGGTTTTGCCACCCTTGCCATCTTGGATATGGCGTCGGGATGTGCGTGGGAGGCGAAGCCTGTCGGCTGTGACTGGCAACTGCCCGACGGAACAGAGCCGGGCAATGCCGAACTCCGCTCGTTGTCTGCAGCCATCGAAGATGACGATGGTTTCACGTCTCAGCACGTCTGCGTGACCGCCGACATCGCCTACGAGAAATCCGGATTGGTTGTGAGGCTGAAGATCTGGGCCTATTCTGGGGCGAGCGGCATCCGAACGCAGCTGTTGGCGCGTCGGATCGGCGAGGGGATGCGAACAGATGTATCGATCAAACAGGGACCGCCGCCGGACGCGCGTGTGGATCGTGTGCCTTTGGGCGAATCCTCACGCCGGCGGCGATTCTTCGGCTACTACAATGAGACGCAGCAGCGCAATGACACCCATCTGGACATTCTTAAGGAAGAGGTGATCGCACATCCATTGATGGGTCGGGAGTGGTGTGATTGGGCCAGCGTCGCCTGTTTGGAGGATGACACGGGGGGCATTGCTTTAGTCAAGGAGTCTCACAAATGCGTGAACCAGCGTGGTCATGCGACCGGCGGCTTTGTCGTCGACGAGACCGAGGGCCTGGTGTGCACGGGGTGGGGCGTTCGCCCCGATGAGGTCTCACAGGAGGCATTCACGCCCGGTTGGGCCACGTGGTGCTTGGTATGGTCGGGCGGCGATCTCGATCGGGAGGTCGCGTTCGAGACATTCGACCGGCTGCGTTACCCGATAGATCCGGAGCGCGATATCTACATTCAGGCTAACACCTGGGGCAGCACCGACAACAGCCGGGATGCGCGGCGCGCCGCAACCGAGGAGAGCGTCCTGGAAGAGCTCGAGACGTGCGCGGAGCTCGGGATTGACGTGCTGCAGATCGACGATGGTTGGCAGGTCCCGCCTGGACATCCCACGTCGGATCCCGGCCCGCACGGTTGGCATCCCCACCCCGAGACTTATCCCGAGGGGTGGGATAACGTCCGGTCTCGCGCTGAGGAACTGGGCCTTGAGCTTGGTCTCTGGGCGGCGGCTGTGCCCATCAGCCTTGAAGAGCTGAAGGCGAATTTCGTAGAAGGGGGGTTCGTTCAATACAAGCTCGACTTCGCGAGCCTGCGCAGTCGCAGCGAGATCGAAGCCCTGATGCAGAAGGTGCGCGCTTTCATCAAGTGGACGGGACATCAGGTGCGGGTTAACTGGGACGTGACCGAGAACCCGCCCCGGTATGGGTACTTCTTCGCTCGGGAGTATGGGTGCATCTACCTTGAGAATCGCAAGCCGGCGCGACCTATCTCCGTCGTGTACAGACCTCATACTGTCCTCCGCGATCTGTGGCAGGTGGCGAGATATCTCAATCTGCACCGATTCCAGTGCTCCGTCCAGAACGTGGATCGCGTCGATCCGGCGTGGAGCGACGCCGGCTTGCACTCACACGGGTATGCGACGGCTATTGCCTTGATGGGCATCCCACTCTTCTTTCAAGAGACGAAGTACTACACCGACGAGGCGAAGGCGGAGATCCGTCCGATTTTGGACGTCTACAAGAAGCACCGCGACGCGATCTACAGGGGGATCGTCCATCCGATCGGGGCGCGTCCCGATAACGCCAGTTGGACCGGATTCCAGTGTCATCTGCTGGACGAGGGCTGTGGTTATCTAACGATCTTCCGGGAACGATGTAACGGCGATCCCGTGCAGGCACTTGAGCTGGGTTGGTTAGGAGAGGGCGCAATCCAGGTGACTGACCTCATCCGCGGCACTAGCTCGGAAAAGCACGTTGACGCTGACGGTCGGGTGACTTTCGACATCGAAGAAGCGCCGGGATTCCTATTCTGCCGGTACTCAACAGAAAAAGGAAATGGCTGAAGGAGGAGTGTGTTACGATTACTGCTGGTCAGGCACGGAGAGACCGCTTGGAATGCCTCAAGACGATATCAGGGGCAGATGGACGTGCCACTGAACGAGGTGGGGCGGCGGCAGGCCGCTGCTGTGGCAGATCGACTGACCGCCGAGCCGGTTCAGGCGATCTATGCCAGTGACTTGGACCGTGCTTGGGAGACGGCTTTGGTCATCGCCAGGCCACACGGTCTCACGGCAATCTCAGACCCCCGCCTTCGCGAGCTCGACTTCGGCGACTGGCAGGGGCTTACCTATGCGCAGATCGCCGAGCAGGCGCCTGAAGCTCTCGCAGTCTGGAACGAGGACCGCGTCGGTCGCAAGCCGCCCGGTGGCGAGTCCCTGGGGATGATGGCGGAGAGGGCCGGGGAGGTCATCGAGGAGATTCAATCCGCCCACGATGATGGCACGGTGGTGCTGGTCTCGCACGGTGGCACGATCCGGATCATTCTGTGCCTGCTTCTCGAGCATCCTCTGGCGGCATATTGGCAGTTCGAGGTCGACAATACCGCTGTCTCCGAAATCGAGTGGCGCCGTCTCGGGCCGGTGGTCGTGCGCTGGAACGACGCGCACCATCTGAGTGATCGTAACCGGCAGAGCGTTTTCTGATGCGGCTCTACTCTGACGCTTTCGGGATGGCGCGCCGGTCGATATGCCGCTCCACCGAATAAGTGACCGGCGTGAAGTGTCGCAGCCAGAAAAGCCGCGCCGGTGGGTTCATCGTCTCGAAGTCCACAGCGCAGCGTGCGTAGCCGGCCTCGCGAGCCCACGCAAGGGCTCGATCGAGCAGCGACGTGGCGATGCCGGCCCCGCGTGCGAAGGGCTCCGTGAAGGCGCCCGTGATACTGGTCGTCTTCGCGTCGCGGATGATCGTGGAGGCATCATCGCTTGCCGGGCAACTCATCAGGTACGCTACCGCCTCTCCATCGCGGAATGCCAGCCAGACAGCATGCGCCGGGTCCTCCAGCTGGCTGATCCAGGTCTCCCGCGTCTCGGGTTCATGACCGACCAGGTAGACAGGAGACGCAGCCAGGTGCTCGACCAGGGCGCGCTCCAGACGCTGCACGGCTGCTAGGTCGTCGACCGTGGCGCGTCGAATATGCACAGCTTGCTCTTCGGTCGCGGGGACCTGCAGCTTGTCCAGGTCTCGGACCGCATCGGCTACGATCGTACCAAATCCCAGCCAATGCCATTCCTTGAGTGCCTGTCGGTCATTGGCGAAGGTTGATATCAGGTGCACGCTGCGGCCTCGTTTGACCCACTGCCGTGCCAGTTCCGTGTAAAGGGCGCGGTAGATACGGGCGCTGTCGTCCAAGGGCGCCCCGTTCGCCCACTCGGGGCTGAAGACAGCTGGGAACCCTCGAAATGCCGGAATTTCGAAGGCCGCGAGGAACCCGACGAGGCGGTCATCCTCCAGAGCTGCCACCCCCGGCCCCGCCTTGATGATGCGCTCCAGCATCGGCTGCAGGACGGCGCCGTCTCCGTACTGCTTCGGCAGGGCCGGCACCTCTTTGCGCAGTGCTTGGTACCGTTGGGCGACAAGCTCGGCGGCACGCTCCAGATGGTCTTTCCTCAGATTCACGATCTGCAATGACACGATTGCCTGCTCCTTTTTTCGGGTCTTTGATAGACCGACGGACATCGAGAAGCTGCCGACGGTATTTCCAATGATACACCATGACGGCGGATTGACCGGTATGCGAGGCAGGACATCCGTCCGCGTCGCTCCAGACTTGCGCCGCTGCCTGCCAGGGATACCATAGATGTGGGTCATGAAGCGCTTACACAAGCCTTAGGAGTCTTGTAATCTCGATGGACGAACGACCAGCACCCAATTCAGCGCTGCCGCACCCGGACGCCGCTCTGCTGCCGTATCCGCAGGAGATCGAGTTTCGCGGAGCAGCCTTGGAGGTCAGCGACCGCTTGAGCCTCGTCTTGTACACCGGTGCGACGGAATCGGATTGGTTTGCCGCTCGCGATCTCGCTGCGCGCTTGGCCCTGGAAGGCGCCGATGTTTCGGTCGTCACTCGACCACCTGAGGCTGGCCCTTATGTGCTCCTCACTCGGAGCCATACAGACCTGCCCGACGGCCTTGGCGAGCAGGGTTACCGTCTCACGGTGGACAGCAGTTCGGTGACTGTCGCGGCTATAGGAGAGGCGGGCCTCTTCTACGGCACCCGTACGCTGTTGCAGCTGCTCCAGTCGGCGGAGGGTGGGCGTTCGGTGCCGGGCGTTGAGATCCTGGATTGGCCCGACATACCCTACCGAGCCGCGCACTACGACACCAAACACCATCAGGACAAGGCGGAGTACGTCCAGAAGTTCATCCGGGACCTGGCGGACTATAAGATCAACATGTTGGTTTGGGAATGGGAGGACAAGTTCGCCTATAGGAGCCATCCGGAGATCGGTGCCCCAGGGGCTTTCACGATAGAAGAGATGCAGGCGTTCACGGAGTACGCGCGTCGGTATCATGTTCAACTCGTCCCCCTTGTCCAGGGGCTGGGCCACGCCAGCTATATCCTCAAGTGGCCTGCGCACGCGCATCTGCGCGAGATACCGGCCTCCAATTGGGAGTTCTGCCCGCTCAAGGATGGGACCTACGATCTCCTCCTTGACCTGTGGGATGAGGCCATCGAGGCCACGCCGGGGAGCGAGTTCATCCACATCGGCACCGACGAGACCTATGAGCTGGGGCTGGGTGAAGCGTGTGGGTGCAAAGCGATGGCCGGCGAGATCGGGCGGCGTGGTCTGCTGCTCCACTTTCTCGATCGCTGCGTGCGTCATCTCGAGACGAGCGGGCGGCGGGTGATGTGCTGGGGCGGTGAGTACCTGCCCGGCGCAGCCGAGCAGCCGCCGGTGGGACTGATCGTGGCAGAGTTCACGGAGGATCTGGAGTTGGCGAAAGCCTCCCGGGACGCCGGCTATCCGGCGTGGGTCTACGATCCAAATCCGGGCATCGAGCACCTCTTCCTGCCCTACTTCCGGCGTCTCAAGCGGGATCAGGTCGTGGAGAACTGCCTACAGGCCTCGCACGACCGGCTGGCGAGTGCGGCGCCCTCGGGATTCTACGAGGGTATGATCAACACGAGCTGGGACGACAGTGGCCTCCACAATCAGGTGTGGATGATGAGCTTTGCCAACTCCGCGGAGTGGGCGTGGAGCGGGCGGGCACCCAACCTGGACGCGTTCATCGATGATTTCTTCGGAACCTACTACGGTCCTGCGGCACAGGATATGCGGGAGCTCTGGCTGTTGCTCAACGAGGGCGCCTATTTCTACATGGACGCATTCGAGCGCAAGGTCTGGCATTGGGGCGACGTCGGAAAGACGCATTTGCCGGACCTGCCGCGGGGCGACACTGTGGAGTACGATCCCTACTGGAACCGTGAGTACGCGAATATGGTCGACCGAGCGCGAGACCAGCGAGAGCGGATGCGGCGCGCGATTGAGATCTGCCAGGCGAACCTCTCACGGGACGTCCGCAACGCCTACGATTTCGGGGTCTTTACCTCCATCGCCCGCCTCATCGATCACACGGCGGCGACGTATCTGGCCCTTTCAGAGCTCGAAGATGCCATCACTGAGGCGCACAAGCAGCACTTCTTGAGCTATAGAGCTTCCTATGACGCGATGCTGCGTGGAATCGACATCATCGCGACCAACATCGCCGAGCGTGAGGACGTCTTTCGAAACCTGGTCGACGTGTGGGGAAGAACGCGCTTGCCCAAGGGGTTGAGCCTTCCGGATAAGCCCTTCTTCCACGGGCAGGACCGGGCTCGTCACTTCGGCAACCGGCAGCCGGACATGAGCTACCTGATCTACGACGAGCAGCTGCTTGACCTAGAGGGCTACCTGACCCAACTCCGCGCCTATGCGTCTTGGTACGAAAGTACCTATGTGCGCCCCTTTCACACCGTGTAGCAGAATCCGATATGACTCTTGACTTTTGACTCTAGATCTTGCCCAACCGAACACTCTCTATATAGGACAAGGAGCTATCCCATGCCGGACAATCGACCTAACATTATCTTCATCATGTCCGATGACCACGCGTCCCACGCGATGAGCTGTTACGGGAGCCGCATCAACCGGACGCCGAACCTCGATCGCATCGCCGAGGGCGGGATGCGTTTCGACAACTGCTTCTGCACCAACTCCATCTGCACGCCCAGCCGAGCCACGATTCTCACCGGGACCTACAACCACGTCAACGAGGTGACGACGCTGACGACGAAGATGGACAACCGGTTGCTTACCTTCCCGAAACTGCTCCGCCGGAGCGGCTATCAGACGGCGATCTTCGGTAAATGGCATCTGGGCGTCGGACCTCAGCATTGTCCTACCGGCTTCGATGCCTGGACCGTGCTACCCGGCCAGGGCATCTATCACAATCCGGAGTTTATCTTCCAAGGGCCTGGGGGCGGGGCGCGCCGGACGGTGAAGGGATACGTGACCGACTTGATCACCGACATGAGCCTGGACTGGCTGGCGGAGCGCGACCGCGACCGGCCTTTCTGCCTCCTCGTCCACCACAAGGCTCCGCACCGGCCCTGGGTGTCGGACGAGGCGCACGCGCACATGTACCTGAATGAGGATGTGCCGGAGCCCGAGACGCTCTACGACGATTACGAGAACCGAGCGTCGGCGGCCGCTGCGGCCGAGATGCGCGTGGGCGTCCATATGAATCCTCTGGATCTAAAATGTGAGATGCCGCGAGGTCTCTCGGAGCACGAGATGCGCAAGTGGGGATACCAGCGCTATATCAAGGAGTACCTGCGGGTCGTCGCCAGCATCGATGACAACGTAGGGCGCCTGCTTGACTACCTGGACGATCAAGGTCTAGCCGACAACACCGTCGTCATCTACACCTCGGATCAGGGCTTCTTCCTGGGCGACCACGGTTGGTACGACAAGCGCTTTATGTACGAGGAGTCGCTCTGCATGCCGTTCGTCTTGCGTTACCCCGGTGAGGTGGCAGCGGGCACGGTGAACGATGACATCGTGCTCAACGTCGATTTCCCCCACCTCTTCCTCGATCTGGCCGAGGTCGACATACCTGACGAGATGCAGGGCCGCAGCTTCCGCCCCTTGCTCCACGGCGAGACGCCCGCGGATTGGCGCCAGGCGATGTACTATCGTTACTGGATGCACAAGGCGCACCACAA
>JBNGDU010000238.1:855-12186 GCA_049975025.1 Anaerolineae bacterium | reverse complement strand
CAATACTGGAGACCAAGGCGTCGTGGGCGCTTGGGGCGCTGCCGGAATTCTCACAAGCCTCCATGGCTAGGTCGGCCGATTCCGTCGCGATGCCGAAGGCGCGTGTCTCCTCTGTCCAGTAGGCTGCCGGGAAGAACGGCGTGCCGGGCGGTACATTGGCAAGGGCCGCAAACCGCAAGTTCCCGAATCCCTCGTCGATGACGGCTGCTTCGCGCATGATCCACGCGGCTTCATCGATGCTCTCACCGTCGATCAAACCCAGGTCCGGTGGCGCGATGTGGCACGTGGCGAATATGGTCTCCGTGCGTTTCAGAATCTCGGGTATTAGAGGTTGTGTGTCGGCGCCCGCCGGTCCTAACGAGACGTACTCGAAGCCCAGATCCGAGCATACGCTTTCAAGTTCCTCCACGAGATCGAGCGCGTCTTTGACATACTCAGGGCGTCCCAGCACTGGAAAGAGATCGGTTGCCAGGCGTGCAGTCTGAACTTCGTAACCGGCCATCGTAAAGGCCTCTCGCGCGGTGGCTGCGAATGCGCTGAGCTCGGCGATCTGTCCTCTGCTAGGCGGCAGGTCGAGCCCGCTGAACACGGTGATCGAGCGGATTCTCATGGGTGATCTCCTCCTCGGCTGAAAACTAACCCGCATTATAGATGCTTTTGGCATAATCGCGATTGCGGAATTCTTCAGGATCTGATATAGTGAAACTGAGCGTCCTAACTGAGCACGATGCGGCGCGCTCAGGCGCAGCCACAGCGCCACCGATCTTCGACGGTTCAATTGTCCTCAACTCAAAAGGGGGTAGCGATGCCAGTGATAACGATCTCTCGTGAGTACGGTAGCGGCGGCGTGCAAATAGCGCGCAACATCTGTGAGCTCCTTGGTTACAGCTACTTTGACAAGAACCTTATGGTCAGCGTTGCCACGGAGATGGGCGTCTCCGAGGAAGACGTCGTCGATATCTCGGAGGACACCTACCAAATGCGGACGTTTATGGACCGGTTGTTTGGCCGGGGTCGGGTGCGCTCGGAGGTGCGAAGCGCCGAAGCGGGAGAGGGGACCGACATCAGGGTCGAAGTTCTCAACGAGGAACAGAGCATCTCACTCATCCGAGATACGGTGTGCGCTGCGTACGAACGAGACAATGTGGTCATCGTGGGGCGGGGCGGGCAGGCGATTCTGCGCGAAAAGCCGGGGGTGTTGCACGTCCGTTTGAACGCCCCGCTGGGTGCGAGAGCCATGCGCGTCAAGGAGCGCGAGGACATCCCGCTTAGCGAGGCTACGCAGCTTACCCAGAACAAGGATAGCGCGGCTGCGGCCTACCTGCAGCGCTTCTTCGACATTGATTGGGAGCACCCTATGCTCTACCATATCACGCTCAATACCGGGAGGTGGGAGCTTCCCGACGCTGCACAGATCATCATCGATGCTCTGACGCATCTGAGGCAGGTCACGAATATCTGACACTTATCGATGATGTACGGTGAGGGCCATCGAATACGCTTTGAGGTTTCGATGGCCCTCGTCGTTTTCTGAGCCTGTAAAGAGCCCCCCTCGATTCTCTGGGTCAACCTGCCAGCGCTTGGTCCAGGTCAGCGATGATATCGTCAGCATCCTCCAATCCCACGGCGAACCGGACGAGACCATCGGTGATGCCGGCGTGCAGCCGCTCCTCTCGCGGGACGCTATGATGGGTGGTGCTCGCAGGGTGGGTGATGAGCGTTCGCACGTCGCCCAAACTGACGGTTCTGGCGCAGAGCTGGACGCGGTTGAGGAGCTTCGTCCCGGTCTCCAGTCCCCCTTTGAGCTCGAAGACCACAACGCCGCCGCCACCGCCAGGCATTTGGCGTTGTGCGAGTTCGTACTGGGGATGTGATGGGTGCCAGGGGTAGCGGACCCAGGCGATATCAGGGCGTTCGTGGAGCCATTCAGAGATGCGCAAGGCGTTGGCGTTGTGACGTGCCATCCGGACAGGCAAGGTCGAGATACCTCGGGCGATCAACCAGGCGTTGAAGGGGCTGATGCAGCCGCCAATGCGTCGGATGGGGCCGGTCAAGACCCGACGGACAAAGGCCTTGGTGCCTGTTACCACGCCGCCGAGCGCGTCACCGTGGCCCCCCAGGAACTTGGTCGCCGAGTGGACCACGACGTCAACGCCCAACTCGATCGGGCGTTGGTTGATGGGCGTCGCGAAGGTGTTGTCGAAGATGGTTAGGATATCCTTGGCATGGGCGATCTTAGCGATGGCGCCGATGTCGTTCAGTAGGAGCGCCGGGTTGCCCGGGGACTCCAGATAGATCGCGCGGGTGTTCGGGCGGATGGCTCGCTCGAAGGCCTCCGGTTCGGTCGCTTCGACCAACGTACTCTCGATGCCGTAGCGTGGCAGGTCCTCGACCACGTAGTGGTAGGTGCCGCTGTAGAGTCCTGTGCTGGCCACCACGTGATCACCTGCCTCAACGCTCGCGAGCAATGCCGCCGTGACGGCTGCCATACCTGATGCGGTGGCGACGGCGGCCTCGGCTTTCTCAAGGGCTGCGACTTTGCGCTCCATCACCTGCGTCGTTGGGTTGCCCCAGCGAGTGTAGATCGGCTGGTTCTCCTCCTCGAAGGCCTCCACGGCCTGCTCGGAACTCTCAAAGATGTAGGTGTTCGCCATGTGGATCGGCGGGGCGACATCCTGCGGCGAGATCTCCATGCCGGCGTGGATGGCTGTGGTGTTGATGCCCCAAGGTTTTGTCATTTTTGCCTCCTTCTATGTGGATGGGTGGCTCTTTTAGGTCAGGCGTCGCACGCTGCCGCCATCTCTGAAATGACTTGGAGATGTCGTACATATGGGAGGTGCTCTGGTCGGAGCGGGAATTTGCTCGCCGTGTCCCCAAAAAAGTCAGGCCGTGATGGCCCGAGTTTAGCATATCGTCGCGAGATTGCACGGTTAGGGCAATCGCATTCAAGGCTCAAAGCCCCGTCCTCGGGGCGGCCTGAGCGCGGACTAGCCTCTGCAACGGGGCTTCCTGCGCCAAAAACGCCCCGAGACGGGGGCTACGAGCATCTATATCCAAATGCGATCGGCCTAATTGCACGGTCCCTGCTGGTTGCCGGTTGACATCATTCTGCTAGACTGAAGTTGTTGTTAGTGAGGAGGGAACCCTTAGTGACTGTGAGGCATTGGCTATCCGGAGCTGTTATCTTGTTGATGTTTGCGCTTCTGGGCTGTGGTGGGCCGTCGGGCCCAGCTGAGGCAAGCCCCGAGCTGGTCACGCCCGCCGTAGACGTGCGGGGTACCTCACAAGGCAGGCTGGAGATCCGCCTGGGTATCGTCAATGAGTCACAACGAGAGATCGCGGAGAGATCGACATTTGAGGGGCGTTGGCAGCTTATCGATGAGGCTGGGAACTTGCGCGCTGAAGGCCGGCTTTACCATCTGGGGCCTCTTGATCCTGACACCTCTTCCTTTCCTATGAGCTGGAAGGGTGAGGTGGATGGCGGCTCCTATCGCCTGCTCTGGGGAGCTCCATCGATTGGCTCGGTCGTGGCACAGCTCACCGTTGAGGCCGATGCTGACACGTTGAACGTTAGCTATATGGGACAGTCTGCGACCGACACGTTCCCGCCGGAAGGCGGCTATATCGAGTAGTGACTCCGGTTGCGCGTCGGTCGGTCATGGATAGAATTCGAGGTTGCTAGATCGTCTTTGTCCTTACCCATGGCTCCTGAAGTGGTGACTCCGGATCAACCTATGGATGCGGCGGTCTCTTGGCGAGACTTCGAGTGGTCCGGATATGAGATAGCTATCTACTTCGTAGTCCCTTGAGACGTCATCTGCGCTTTAGATCCATGCTGCCAGATCAGTGAGGCAGGACAGGATATGGAGGCTTTGCGGATATAAGATGTCGGTCACCGCACAAGACAAACCTGATCGCCGCGTAGGCGTCGACCTATGGAAGGTGGCTTACGTCACCATCCTTCTGGTGGCGTTGGTCACGCGGTTCTATGCGCTTGGGGACCGTGCCGTCAGCCACGATGAGACGACGCATGCCAAGTATTCGTGGAATCTCTATATCGGCGACGGGTTCCGGCCGGACCCTCTGATGCACGGCCCATTGCTGTTTCAGGCGACGGCGTTGATGTATGCGCTATTCGGCGTCAGCGATTTCACCGCGCGCCTCTATACGGCCCTCACCGGCATCGCCTTGGTGATGAGCCCGCTGCTCTTCCGGCGCTGGTTGGGCCGTCTGGGCGCCTTGGTCGCCTCGCTGCTCCTGCTGATCTCCCCGGCGATCACCTACTACTCGCGTTACACGCGCCACGATGTCCCAATCTTGCTCTTCTCGACCCTGTTGCTCTGGTCAGTCATGCGATATCTGGCCGATGGGGAGTCCCGGTGGCTGCGGTGGATGGGGGTCTTTTTCGCCTTGATGTACGTCACGAAGGAAAATGCCTATATCTACACCGCGATTTTCCTCGCGCTGATGGCGCTTCCCTTCGTCTGGTACGTGATTCGGACCCGCTGGGAAAACCCCGGCTTGGTACCGGTCGCTCTGGCCATTCTGGCGGTGGCGGCCCTGTCGGTGGGGGTCTTTGCCCTGGCTGTGCGGGGTGTGCAGTTTGTAGCAGCTGAGGAGACCGGCACGCAGATCGGTAACCTCGTGATACCGTGGTGGGGCAATGTGGCCGCTGCGGTTCTTATGGTGGCCGGCTTGGGCCTGGTGGGCATTGTGACGCGAGGCGTCGGCGAGCGTCGGATGCGCAGCTTCCGCCTCTTTGATGTGCTGATGGCGTTGGGCTCTCTCACGCTCATCCTTGGCGCAGCAGCGCTGATGAAGTTCGTCGCCGGTGTCGATATGGCGACGTTCTACCAGGGCATGATGGTGCAGGGACTATCCTCGATTCCGGCGCCTTCGTTGGTCGGCGGCTTGTTGATGCTCTTCGTCGCTGTAGGGCTCGGCGTCGTGTTGGGGTTGTGGTGGAACCGGAAGATCTGGCCGCTGATGGCGTTAGCTCACTACGCCGTGCTCTTTGTTTTCTACACCACCTTCTTTACCTATGGCATGGGTTTGCTCACCGGCCTGGTGGGCGGGCTGATGTACTGGCTGGGTCAGCAAGGGGTGGACCGCGGGTCTCAGCCCTGGTATTACTATGGCTTTATCGGGCCGCTTTATGAGTACCTTGCCCTCCTTGTCTCGATGTTGGGCGGGTTCTGGCTTGTGGGGCAGGGCGTGGTGCGGTGGCTGAGAGCCCGTAGTCGTGAGCACCCTGAGCGGGGAGATGTCGACCTGGGGGCGCGGCTGCCGGAGCTCTTCCCTTACTTCCTGCTCGGGTGGGCTGTGCTCTCCTGGGGAGCCTATATCGTCGCCGGTGAGAAGATGCCGTGGCTCTTCGTGCACATCGCCTTCCCTCACATCCTATTGGCGGCTTGGGCGATCGGTCGCTTCTTTGAAGGCGCCGGCTTGCGGGCGATCTTTCACGACGGCGGCTGGTTGGTGCCGATCTCGCTCTTCTTCCTGTGGCGGGCCTGGGCAGCTTTCCAGCAATCCTCCGGAGCTGTCGCTCAGGTGTTGCAGAAGAGCGGCGCGGGAGAGGAACTGGCCCTCACGATCGCCGAGCTACAGCCCCTGGGCCGCACCTTTGGGGGTGTCATAGGCATTTTGCTCTTCACCGGATTGTTGATCGCGGCTCTCAACCGCGTTCGTTTCCGGCGGGGGCTGCGGTTGGGTGCGCTTACCGCGATTCTGCTATTGGGCGCGCTGACGATCCGTACGATGATTATGCTCAACTACATCAATGATGAGCTGGCGACCGAGTACCTCGTCTACGCCCACGCGACGCCGGACGTCAACGAGGCTCTGGAGAAGATCGAACAGGCATCCTGGCGACTGACCGGCACCCCGGGCCAGATCCAGGTGGCCTATGGCAAAGACGTGGCCTGGCCTTTCTACTGGTATATGTACACGCGGTTCCCAAACAATTACTACTTCGAGATCCCTGAGTCCGAGCGCCTTCTGGCGTCTCCGGTGATCGTCGCCGCCAAGAGCGAGTGGCCGGGGGTCGAGGAGATCGTCGGCTCCGAGTATGAGGTTTTCGACTACAAGCACATCTGGTGGCCTGTTGAGGATTACCGGAACCTCACGTGGGCTCGTATCCGGTATGCCCTCACCGATCCCGAGATGCGCAAGGCCGTGTGGGATATCATCTGGGAACGCGACTACACTCGCTACGCGCTGCTGAAGGATCCAGAAAATCCCTTTACGCTCAAGACTTGGCCTCATCGCTCGGAGTTCCGCCTCTACGTACGCCGTGACCTCTCCGCGCGGGTTTGGGACTATGAGCTGGAAGAAGGGAGCCCGAAGTCGCGGGCAGCTGCCGGGGCTCTGCGGCCTGTGGCCGAGGACGACCCTTACGCCGGCCTTGAGCTGCCGATTACGTCGGAGATCCTGGTCGACCTTCCCGAAGCTTCGGGTCAGGGGCTGGCGGTGGCGCCCGATGGCTCGCTCTACGTCGCTGATGCGCAGTCGCACCGTATCTGGCAGGTGTCAGCAGATGGGCGAATTGACGGCCTCTGGGGGCGCTACGGCGTCGGTGCCGGTCAGTTCTACCATCCGTCGGACGTCGCCGTAGATGCCGATGGGAACGTCTACGTGGCCGATACGTGGAACCATCGCGTCCAGAAGTTCGATCCTGAGGGCCAGCCGTTGTTGAGTTGGGGGCGCTTTGCCCAGGCTCAACCTCGTGACAGCACGGGCTACGGGGCTTTTGCCGGTCCCAGAGGTGTCGCCGTGGGGCCCGAAGGCAATGTTTTCGTGACGGACACGGGCAACAACCGCGTGCAGGTGTTCGATGCCGACGGCGCCTTTATGTTCGAGTTCGGTCGCGGCGGCGATGGCCCCGGCGAGTTTCGGGAGCCTGCCGGTATCGCGATCAGCAGTGCGGGTGAGGTTTTTGTCGCCGACACGTGGCATCGCCGCATCCAGGTCTTTAATCTGGATGGTCTTTTCCTGCGTCAGTGGGAGGTGCCGGTGTGGGCCTATGCGCAACCCGACGTGCGTCCCCATCTTGCGGTGAACGGCGAGCGTGTTATCGCCACCGATCCGGCCTTCCAGCGACTGCTGGTGTTTGGTGCGGAGGGTGAGTTGCTGTTCACACTCCGTGACGACGACGCTACGATCCGGCCTGCAGCCGTCGCCACCGCCGGCGATAGGGTCTACGTCACAGGCCTCAGCGCGCAGAACGTATTTGTCTATTCCCTAAGCAGTGCTCCCTGATTGCATCCTCACGGCGGGTGCAGAGACGGCGGCGATCAGGTGAGCCGATGACGTGAATGTCGCGTGCACCGCTAGGGGCAGGGGGTTTTGAACAATGACTGAGATGGCTCGCCTGTCCGAGAACGGCTTCAAATCCGAGCTTCGGGTCTCCCCTAGACCCGTCATCGTGGCGTTGGGCGTCTCCGGACTCGTGATCTTCGCCCTGAGTGGGCTTCCCCTCGACCTAGATGAACGGCTTCGACTCATGCTCTTCTCGGGTCTCGTTCTGGCTATGGCGGCTGGCGCCTGGTTCTTGCACAGATGGCGAGAGCCGGTGGGGCGATGGGCCGCAGTCATCGCGATGATCGCCGAGTCCTATATCGCGATGAACTGGATGTCTCCGGAGGGGGCGCTGATCTTCTCCCCCTTGCCGGTGGCGCTCGCGGCTGGACTGATCAACCTGATGGCGTCCGCCGGTACTGCGGTGTTCCAGACTGTGCTACTGTTAGCGGTCGCCAGACAGGTGGGGATGCCCACCTCGCTTGTCGCCTCTGCGATTGTCGCCGTATGGGTGCTCTTTGGCATTATGACCGTCGTCTACTATCCTGTCTATCGGGTGGCGACCTGGGCCTGGGAGTACTTCCAGCGGGCGCGTGGACTCCTGCAAGAGGCGCGTGATCGACGTCAGGAACTGGAACAGGCTTTGGAGGATTTGGCCAGCGCGAACCGGCAGCTCACGCGGCTCAATGCACTTGCACAGGGCCTGCGACAGGCTGCCGAAAACGCACGGACCGCCAAGGAACAGTTTGTCTCCAACGTCAGCCACGAGCTTCGCACCCCATTGAACATGATTACGGGGTTCAGCGAGATGATCCTGCAGGCGCCTGAGACCTATGGGGATCGGGTGCCATCGGCGCTGTTGGCTGACCTGGCGGTCATTCACCGGAATGCTGCGCACCTCTCGGAACTGATCGATGACGTGCTCGACCTCAGCCAGATTGAGGCAGACCATATGGCTTTGACCAAGGAGCACGTGGCCTTCGAGGAGATCGTCCGGACGGCAACGATGGCGGTGCGCCCGCTCTTTGACTCGAAAGGCCTCTACCTGGAGGCGGACATCCAGCCGGATCTGCCCCGTGTCTTCTGCGACAGGACCCGTATGCGGGAGGTGGTGCTGAATCTGCTGAGTAACGCCGGGCGCTTCACTGAAGACGGCGGTGTGACGGTCTGCGTGAGCGCGAAGCTGAACGACTTGCTGGTCTCGGTTGCCGATACCGGTCTGGGTATCGCTCCCGACGATATGCGGAAGCTCTTCCAGCCCTTCCAACAGGTGGACGGGTCCATTCGTCGCCGGTATGGCGGCACAGGTCTTGGACTGAGCATCAGCAAACGCTTCATTGAGCTGCACGGTGGCGAGATCTGGGTTGAGAGCGAGCCGGGCGTGGGGACAACCTTCTCCTTCCGGCTGCCGATCACGCCACAGGGGCCAATGGGCGATGACTTCTCCCGTTGGATCAACCCTGATTGGGAGTTCCTGCAGCGCACGCGTCCCCTTGCCATCCCGGAGATCGAGGTGCGCCCCCGTTATGTCATATGGGAAAGCGGCGACTCTCTGCAGCGGCTGCTCCAACGGTACGTCGAGGATGTCGACGTCGTTGTGACGGCGACGCTGGACGAGGCCCTGAAGGAACTCTCGACAACACCGTCCCAGGCTCTGTTGATCAACACCACCTCGGTCAGCGGCGCGCTGGAGCGATTGAGCTCATCGGCTATGCTTCCGGAGGGCTCGCCTGCAATTCTCTGCTCTATACCGGGCCTCCAGGAAGCGTCTGAGCAGATGGGTGTGGCTGCGCGCCTGGTCAAACCGATCTCGCGGCACGAGCTATTGAGTGTCTTGGGCCGGGTAGGCGTCGAGAGCGGCACGGTTCTTATCGTGGACGATGAGCCGGACGCGCTGCAGCTCTTCGGTAGGATGCTCGCTTCCGAGGATCACCGGTATCGCGTGCTGCTGGCGCGCGACGGTCAGGAGGCCATGAGTGTGCTGGAGGAGCATAAACCAGACGTGATCTTGCTGGATCTCGTTATGCCGCGTATGGACGGTTTTGAGATATTGGAGCGGCGATCTGATATCGAGGGGCTCAGTGACATACCCATCATCGTCATCTCCGCGCGTGACCCGATGGGACAGCCGATTGTCAGTCGCGCCGTGGCTGTGACCCAGGGTGGGGGGATCAGCGCGCGTCAACTACTGCTCAGTATCCAGGCGATTAGTCGCATTCTGTCGGCTGTGAAGGCGTCTGACGGTCCAGTGCCTCAAGAAACTCAGCGCGGTTGACCGGCTTGCGGACGAAGTCCGCGGCGCCCAGGATCATGGCCAACTCGGTCTGTGATAGGATCGTGCAGACGATGATGGGGATGTTCTGAGTATCAGGATGCTCGCGCAGCTGACCGAGCAGCGTCCAGCCGTCGCGTCCCGGCATCATCACGTCGAGCACGATAATCTGGGGATGCTGCGACTGAGCCAATTCCAGACCGTCTCGGGCGCTCTGAGTCCCTCTAAAGCGATAGCGCGTACCGGACATATAGCGTTCGAAAAGCTGCAGGACGTCGGCGTTGTCGTCAATGACCAGCACCGCCGTCCGCTCGGCTGCCGGAAGTGTGAAGGTTGCTGAGAACGTCTGTGCGAGCCGGCTGCCTTCTCGATCGATTGTCTCGTCCGTCAAGATCTCGAGCTCGAGATGACCGTTGCATCGCTTGACCATCTCTCGGGCCATACCGAGGCTCTCGTCCTTCTCAAGACTCTTTCTAAGATTGTGCCCTGTATCTCCCGGCTTAGCAAGCACCGCGATGGTCAGGTTTTGCTCAGAGTCTGACAGGCGGATGTCGACGGTGCCGTTTTGACAGTATGTGAATGTGGCGCTGAGCACGTTCAGCAAGGCCTGACGTAACAGGGGTACCTTGAAGTGAACCAGGGGGAGATCGCCCGTCCTGCTGTAGGCAACTTTGGTCTGCACCGAGCTCCTGAGAGGTTCCAGGATCTGAAGCGTCTCCTCGACCAGTTCGTGGATGTCGATGTCCTGCGACGGTACAGAGTCCTGTAACCAGGCCAGTTCTTGATCTCGCGTTGGGACCTCGTCTGGCGCGACTTGCTTTTCGCTATCATTCGGGCCTGGCTGGGTGGCGTTGGTGGCACGGCGGGTTTCCAGGTCGTAGGTGTTCCAAAGGATGTCGGCGAGCACCTCCCGCGCGACCCGTTCCTCGCGTTGGAGCTGACGCACGCTGAGCCCCAGGTCCGACGCGACCTCCTGCTGGGTGAGTTGCTCAATGTAGCGACGGCGCAGGATTTGATAGACGCGCCAGATACGCGAGTCGATGGGGGCGTCCTCGCCGGGCCTCAGCGACTCAATGGTATCGCTGAGGACGCCGCGTAACGCAGAGCTGGGATCGCATCGACCTGTCAGACCAAACAAGTCGAGTAGCCGACTCTCCTTGAGGACACGCGGGTCATAGAGCGCGAAGAGAGCACGGCGTAGCTGCTGCTCAAAAGACTCTCTCTCCGCTTCGGTGATCATATTGATGTCAGGGTCTCGATTCTAGGCTGCTCACACTTCGTCACCCAACACGGGCTCATAAGCAAGCGCCGACATGTCGTGTTGATGTCGTGTGTTTGGCATAAACTTCACCCTGGATGCTCTCTTTATTGGTATAATGAATGTGTTGGCCTCAGAATCTGGTGATCTGCAGTGGGCACTAAGGTCATAGGATGAGGTCGGCAAAGGCCCGCACCGCATACTCACGCAAGACCCTGATACTCAAGACTAACACACTTGCGAACCACTATTATAGCACGACTCCTGACTCTGGCTACAGACTCGCAGATGGTTCGTTCATGCTGGAGTTGCCTGTTGGATATCACCGAATCGAACCAACTCTAGCTTATCTCGCATGGTAGGTCCAAAGAGGAGGTGACGCAGAGACTACAGAGTCAAAGAGAGATTTAGCATTGTGATGCGATTGTTCCTTGTTTTAGTACACTCTAAGGAGGAAGAAATATGAAGCGCGTGCTTTGGATCAGCTTGGCGCTCTTGTTGGTGC
>JBNGDU010000238.1:0-845 GCA_049975025.1 Anaerolineae bacterium | reverse complement strand
TGGTAGCTGTGCTCAGTGCTTGCAGCCAACCAACTCCCGAGGTCATCACCGTCGTGGAGACGGTGGAGAAGGTGGTGGAGAAGGAAGGCGAGACCATCATTGAGAAGGAAGAGGTCGAGGTGGTCGTGACGGCAACACCTGAGCCAGCGGCGTCCCCCTATGACGAGAACGCCCCGATCGAGGTCTGGGTCGACAGCACCCGCCTTGAGGCTATGGATATGTGGGCCGAGCTCTACCCGGATAAGGCGGATCTGGTCAACGTATCACAGTACGATCGTGGTGCCTTCCCCAATCAGGTCTTGTTCTTCAACAACGTGGGTGAAGGTTGGCCCGATGTGATCTTCGCCGAGCCCCGCTATGTCTCGCAGCTTGCGGATGCGGCGCACAATTTCCCCGCCGATCTCAGACCCTGGGTGGCGCAGGAGGTCATCGACAACTTTATACCAGGGTCCCTAGATCCCTGTATCATCGACGGCAAGATCTACTGCCTCCGCAATGACCTAGCCCAGGGCATCCTCTACTACAACGTCCCGCTGATGGAGGAGTACGGTTACGAAGTCCCCGAGACGTGGGATGAATACGTTGCCATCGGTGAGGATATCGCCGCGAATGGTCATGATCTCATTATCGGTGCTATGGGCGACGTATGGTCGCTTCAGATGTACCTGGCGGCGAGCGAGTGTCCGATCACTGAGCGCCGCAGCCTGACACAGTTCTGCGCCAATGCAACGCACGAGAACTGTGTCCGCGCTGCGGAAATGGTCGACTATCTGGTCGATCTGGGTGTGTTGTCGACGATGCGTCCTCTGGACCCGGCGTTCGTGGAGCAGTACGTGGCGACGAAC
>JBNGDU010000237.1:0-12248 GCA_049975025.1 Anaerolineae bacterium | reverse complement strand
CCGTGCTCAGGCCGCCCCGAGGACGGGGCTTTGAGCCTTAGATGCGATTGCCCTATCTTGACGCTTGCGCCCGTTGCTCAAGCGATGACCTGCGGTATACTACCTGGGTTAGGAGACAAATCACGTGGAGATAGTTGAACGAGAAGAAGGGCACAATCGCGTCGATTGGGAACGCCGCACGCCCGTGGTCTGGATTGAGGTCGGCATCCTGGTTGGGGCGATTTCCTTTGCCGCCCTCATCATCACGAGCCCCAGTCCTATGCGATGGTACCTCATAGGTGCCGTCACCGGGGTGCTGCTGGTGATTGCCGTGCTGATCGCCATGACGACGCCGCTCATCGACGCCGGGTATCTGGAGCGCTTGCCCGAGGGCGGCGTGGTGCAGCGCTGGAAGGTCTGGTTGGGTCTGGGCAACAGGCCTCAGTTTGACCTGGCGCTGGATGACGTCACCCGCTTCGAGATGGAGACCCAGCTCTTTGAGGACTCGCCGCATGAGACCTACGTGCTGTCGCGGGTCTGGGCCGTCCTGGAATCCGGTAAACGCCGTGCTCTGACGGCCTGGATCCCGCCCGAAATCGGGCAGCAGCTGGGGGAGGCCCTGGCCCGCGCAGGCCGCCGCGCCTTCGAGGCGCCGCACTAGATCGCGGTTCGCCTCGTGCGAAAACAGTGCTTCTTCCTGGGTTAGTTGTGGAAGATGTGCTCTTACTTCACGTTCTCTGCAGTTGACAAGATTGGGATATAAATGCCATCGCGGCCAAGGCTTTACCAGATCGAGGGGATTGTGCTGGGACGACGTGATTACGGCGAAGCTGATCGCGTCGTGATCTGTCTGACCCCCGAGGGGCGTGTGGACCTTCTGGCCAAGGGGATCCGCAAGCCGCAGTCCCGCAAGGCCGGCCATCTGGAGCTCTTCTCACGTACGAAGTTGCTGGTCTCGCGGGTTGAGAACTCCTGGGACATCATCAGCCAGGCCGAGGCCGTTGTGCTGCGTCCGGGGCTTCAGGAGGATTTCCAGCGGGGGACTTACGCCCGCTACATCTCGGAGCTGGTGGTCCGTTTCTTCGAGCGCGAGGCCGACGCTTCGCTTTACGAGCTGCTCGACGCGACGCTGACCAGGCTGGAACACGACGACACGCCGGAGTTGCTCGTGCGCTGGTACGAGCAGCGCCTGCTCATTCTGGCCGGCTTCCGTCCGGAGTGGCGTTCGTGCGTCGGCGAGCGCGACCGGGAGCTCTGCCAGGAGCAGCTTACGCCTCGTCCGGACGATCACAGGTCCTACGGCATCGACCCAGAGCGAGGTGGGGCGCTGTGCCCGCAGTGTTTCTCCAATTCGCGCCGGGAGCCGGGCCTTCGCCCGCTGTCACCGAGTGCGCTCTCGTGGCTGCAGGCCCTGCAGGCGCGCGAGTACGAGGAGCTCAAGGCGTTCCCGATGCCGGATAGGACCGCGCGCGAATTGGACAGGGTCATGGGGCACTATATCGCGCACCATCTCGAATACCGTCCCACGACGCTGAGACTGATGTCACCGTAACATAGGCCGATCCGCTAGATGGGCCGGCTGGTCGAGCTTCCAGTTCGGCCTACGCAATAAAGACGACAAAGACGACGCAGAAGGGAATATCATGCTCACATTTCAAGAGGCCATACTCCGTCTACAGCGCTACTGGTCTGACCAGGGCGCGCTGATCTGGCAGCCCTATAGCGAGAAGGTGGGCGCCGGCACCATGAATCCGGCGACCGTGCTGCGGGTCCTGGGCCCCGAGCCCTGGAACGTGGCCTACGTGGAGCCCTCCTTCCGGGCCGATGACGGACGTTACGCCGACAACCCCAACCGCATGCAGATGCACACGCAGATGCAAGTCATTCTCAAGCCTGACCCCGGAGATCCGCAGGAGCGCTATCTCGCGAGCCTGGAATCCCTGGGCATCCGGCGCGCGGAGCACGACATCCGCTTCGTGGAGGACAACTGGGAGAGCCCGGTCATCGGCGCCTGGGGGCTCGGGTGGGAGGTCTGGCTCGACGGTCAGGAGATCACGCAGTACACCTACTTCCAGCAGGCCGGTGGGATGACTCTGGAGATACCGTCGGTCGAGATCACCTACGGCCTGGAGCGGATCGTCCTCTACCTGCAGCGCAAGCACTCCGTTTGGGACATTCAATGGGACGAGCACCATACCTACGGTGAGATCCTCCGAGATCAGGAGATCGATTACTGTCGATACAACTTCGACCGCGCCGGCGTCGAACACCTTCAGAAGATGTACGACCTCTTCGAGGCCGAGGCCAAACTCGCGTTGGAGACCGGTCTGGTGGTGCCGGCGCTCGACTACATCCTGCGGTGCTCCCATACCTTCAACCTTCTGGATGCACGGGGCACCGTGGGCGTGACCGAGCGGGCCACCTTCTTCAAGCGCATGCGCGACCTCACGCGCGAGGTCGCCGATGCCTATCTAGCGCAGCGCGACCGGGCCGGGTGCCCCTGGGAGGACCGTCCGGGCCTGGCGGCCCCGCCCCCCGAGCACGGCACCCCCATGCACCTCCCGATGGCAGCCGAGGAATTGGAGGTGGCGCCGCTGCCCGAGGGACGGGCCCCCTTTGTCTTCGAGATCGGCATCGAGGAGTTGCCGTCGACCCACCTCAGCGGTGCGCTGACACAGCTCCGAGCAAGTGTCCCCGAGGCGCTGGACGACCTTCGGCTGGAACACGGCGACGTCCACATCTGGGGCACACCACGACGGCTCGTCATCTTCGTGGAGGACCTCGCGGTGCGACAGACTGACGAGGAGATGGTGGTCAAGGGACCGCCGGCTCACGTCGCGTACGACGATGCCGGGGCACCGACTCGGGCAGCCGAGGGGTTTGCACGGTCCCGCGGCGTGGACGTCGCGAACCTAGAGGTCCGAGAGATGGACGGCGGCGCATACGTCATCGCCCATCAACGCGTTGAGGGCCAACCGGCTATCGAGGTGCTTGCCGAGGCCTTACCCGGTTGGATCGAGGGGCTGCATTTCCCCCGTTCGATGCGCTGGAACGAAACCGACGTGGCGTTCAGCCGGCCCATTCGCTGGCTGACGGCTCTATTGGATGAGCACGTCGTGCCGTTCACCTACGCCGGCCTGCAAAGTGGGCGAGTCACCCGCGGACCGCGTCCGGCGGGTTCGCCCAATGTCGCGCTGGCATCGGCATCGGATTACCGCACGGCGCTGACTTCCTACGGCGTGATCCTGGATCAGGAGGCCCGCCAGGAGGAGATCCTGCGCCAGGCGCAGGAGGTCGTCAGCGCGGTCGGTGGGCGCATCCCTGACAACCCGGAATTGCTGGAGGAGGTCGCTAACCTCGTCGAGGTGCCGACGGCGCTGCTAGGCAGCTTTGAGGCCCGCTATCTGGCGCTGCCCCAGGATGTGCTGATCGCGGTGATGGAGAAGCACCAGCGCTACTTCCCGGTGCTGGATCCCGACGGTCGGATCATGGCTCACTTCGTCGCCGTCCGTAACGGAGGGCGTGACCATCTGAATCTTGTCCGGGTGGGCAACGAGGACGTGATCCGCGCGCGTTACGCCGACGCCGAGTATTTCTACAACCAGGACCGCCGGAAGCCGCTGGAGGCGCATCGCGCCGGGCTGGAGAAGCTGACTTTCCAGGCCGAGCTGGGCTCTATGCTGGACAAGTCGAAGAGGTTGGAGAAACTGGCTCCGTGGGTAGGAGAACAGCTCGCTCTTGACGCTGAAGCGATGGAGCACCTGACCCGGGCGGCACATCTCTGTAAGGCGGACCTCGCAACTCAAATGGTCGTCGAGATGACGAGCCTGCAGGGGATCATGGGGCGCGAGTACGCGCTGAGCTCAAACGAGCCCCAGGCCGTCGCGGACGCGATCTATGAGCACTACCTGCCGCGCTACGCGGGCGACCGGCTCCCGAAGACCGGTCCCGGCATTGCCCTGGCGATCGCGGACCGTGTCGATAGCCTGGCGGGGCTCTTCGCAGTGGGGATGGAGCCGACGGGCTCTGCGGACCCCTACGGGCTGCGCCGCGCAGCCGCGGGGCTGGTACAGATCCTGCTGGAGCACGAGATCAGTCTCTCCCTGCGCCGCCTGGTGACGGAAGCTGCCGGCGAACTGCCCGGCGAGGTCCCCACGGCAACGGTCGAGACCGTGCTGGGCTTCATTGAAGGGCGACTCCAGGGTGCCTTGCGCGACGCCGGACTGGCCTACGACGTCGTTGAGGCGGCGCTTGCGGAGCGGGGCGAGAACCCGACGCTGGCGCTGGAGGCGGCCCAGCAGTTATCCGATTGGGTGGCGCGCGATGACTGGAGCCTACTGCTCGACAACTACGCCCGGTGCGTTCGCATCACGCGTGACCAGCCTCGATTTGAGCTGGAGCCTGCGGCACTGCAGGAGGCTGAGGAGAAGATACTGTTCGATGCCTTGCTAAACGCCGAGTCGGAGGTGACGCAGGAGAGCAGTGTCGACGAGATGATGGCGGCTTTCGTGCCCCTGGTGCCTCACATCCAGCGCTTCTTCGATGAGGTGCTGGTGATGACCGAGGACGCAACCCTGCGGCAAGCACGTTTGGCCCTGCTCCAACGGGTAGCGGCCATGACCAGCGGCGTCGTGGACCTGAGCAAACTCGAGGGGTTCTAGGCATTGACGCCTGACACAATCGACAGCCTGATCTGGGACGCCGGGGGCACGCTCTTCGACAGCTATCCCGCTGTGGTGACCGCCTGTCGCGCGGCCCTGGCCGAGTTCGACGTCACGGTGCCGGTGGCTTGGCTGATGGAGCTGTTCCGCACCTCGACGTCCCACGCCGTAGAGACCCTGGCGAGGACCTATGCGCTCGATCCCGCTCTGCTGGAGCAGCGTTACCGAGCTGCCTATCGTATGATCAACGCGACGCTGCAGCCGCCCTTTCCCCACGTCCGCGAGATCTGCGCCTACGTCTGCGAACGCGGCGGGGAGAACTTTATCGTGACGCACCGGCAGCGGACGTCGCTGGACCCGTTGTTGGAAGCCCACGACATGGCCCGGTTCTTCAAGGACATCATCACCAAAGAGGACCCCTACCCCCGGAAGCCCAACCCGGCTTCCCTGTCGGCATTGGTCCAGCGGCACCGACTGCAGCCGGAGCGGTGCCTGGCGATCGGGGATCGGGAGATCGACATCATCGCCGCAAACAAGGCCGGGATGAGGAGCTGTTTCTTCGGTCGCGAGCCCCACGAGACACCCGCGGACTTGGAGATATACGACTTCGGCCAACTCCTCCTATGGCTGAAGGCTGGAGAGATGGAGACTGCATCAGCGTGATTCGCTTTCTGATCTGGGACGCGGATGGCACGCTCTTCGACACCTATCCCGCGGTCTCCCAAGCCCTCTCCGAAGCACTGCGCGAACGTGGCGTGGACGTGCCGGCCCATGATATCCATCGCCTCAGCAGAGTGTCGTTTGGGCACTGCCTTTGCGTTCTCGATGAGGTCCATGACGTGCACATCGGAGAGATGCATCAGGGATTTGAGGAGATAAGAGATCGGGTATCGCCGACCGACCAGCCGCCGTTCCCAGGTGTTCGCGCGCTCTGCCGGTATGCCATCTCGATCGATGGGGCGAATTTCATCCTGACGCACCGGGATCGCGCATCGCTCGGCAAGCTTCTCACGGCCCATGACCTTGGCGATCTCTTCAAGGACATCGCTGCCGGCGACGACGGTTACCCGCGGAAACCCGACGCGACCGGCCTGGAGGCCCTCATCGCGAGAAACCGGATCCCCAAAGAGGAGGCATTGGTGATCGGCGACCGGGAGCTTGATGTGCTGGCGGGTCACGCTGCCGGCGTCCGGAGCTGCTTTTACGGCACCAACCCATGTACCGAACCGGTCGAATTTGCTGCGACCGACTACGCAGTTCTACTTGAGCAATTGAGACGAGAGAACGACAATGACAATGGACGACCGAATCCTCCAGGAAACCGCGAATCGCCCTTCTAGTGGGGAATCAGCCCATCGTTCGTGCTTACGTGCGGAGATGCCCCTACGGCGCCCCGAAAAGGCGATGGCTGAGCGAGTGCTGGACTTAAACTCAAACCAAGCAAAGGAGAGATAAATGAGTGATATGCCAACGTTTCCAGAATTCAGAGAGCTAAAGCTCGAGGATCGAGATATCCTGCATCCTCGGCTGTTGGATTTCCAGTCAAGGACCTCCGAGCTGACCTTTGTCAACCTCTATATATGGAGATCATATTACGGTTTCCGGTGGTCGATCTACGAGGATCGGCTGCTGATCTTGGCAAAGCCTCGCGAGGGCGGTGAGAGCTTCATGTTGCCGCCGGTGGGCCCTGCGTCGCGGCGGGATGTGACGCACGGAGCCCTCACGTGGATGCGGGATGAGCACGGGGTCGAGAAACCACGCATCGCGCGTGCGGGCCAGCGGTTGGTCGACGAACTGGGCGATGACGATGCCTTCCACATCGAGCCGACGCGCGATCACTTCGACTACGTCTACCTCACACGGGACCTGGACGAGATGCCGGGGCGCGACTACAGCGCCAAGCGCAATCAGATCAACCAGTTTATGCGTAACTACCGCTTTGAGTACAAGGCGATCACACCGGACATGGTCGGAGAGGTTCTGGAACTGGCGGAGGTGTGGTGTCAACAGCGCCTCTGCGAGGACGATCTCAGTCTCCAACATGAGCTGTGCGGGATCGAGGACGTTCTAAACAACTACGAGCGTCTAGAGGTCGACGGCGGCGCGATCCTTATCCGGGACAAGGTGCAGGCCTTTGCCCTAGGCGAGCTACTGAACGAGCGAACGGCGGTGGTTCACGTGGAAAAGGCAAATCCCGAGTTTAAGGGTATCTACACGCTGATGAACAGTATCTACGCGGAGCGTTGGCGGGAAGACGTTGAGTATATCAACCTGGAACAGGACGTGGGAGAGCCCGGACTTCGCCGCGCCAAGAAAGCTTACCATCCCGATCACATGGTGGAGAAGTTTGAGATCACGCTCGCGTGAGAATAGCCAACAGTTTTCGGTTATCAGTTGGCCAGTTGATCGGGCTTTGTTATCTCATCGCTTTTGACCTTACGACGATATCTGCAAACGAGCGAGGCGCCGCTAGTCCGTCTTCGCTGTCTTGACGGCGACGCCCTCGCTTGTATCGTCGTGCTTTCGCGAAATTGCGGCCTCCACAAAGTCCCTGAAGAGCGGATGAGGCCGCTGCAGCCGTGACTTGAACTCCGGATGGAATTGGCTCCCGACCATCCAGGGATGGTCCCGCAGCTCCGAGATCTCCACCAGACGTCCGTCGGGCGAGAGCCCGCTGTAAACCATGCCCGCCTCCGCCAGGAGCTCGCGGTACGTGTTGTTGAACTCGAAGCGATGGCGATGCCGCTCCACGGTGCGTTGCTTTTCGTACGCAAGCTGAGCCTTGGATCCCGGCTTCAGTTCGCAGGGATAGCCCCCAAGCCGCATGGTGCCGCCCATGTCGGCGATACCGTGTTGATCGGGCATCAGGGAGATGATCGGATACTTCGTCTTGGGATCGAACTCGGTGCTGTTGGGCTCGTCACTCCCAAGCGCATGACGCGCGAGCTCGATGCACATCACCTGCATTCCGAGACAGAGCCCAAGATAAGGGATACCATTCTCGCGTGCTATTCTGGCAGCCACGATCTTACCCTCGATGCCCCGATAGCCGAATCCACCGGGCACGACGATGCCGTCAGCCCCCAGCAGCAGGTCGAGGGCCTTGCCATGCTCCAGGTCCTCGCTGTGAACCCAATCGATGTCGACCTCGTGATCGTGCCAAAGCGCCGCGTGGATGAGCGCCTCCCGGACACTGATGTAGGCGTCGTGAAGCTCCACGTACTTACCGACCAGCGCGATGCGCACTGAAGGCTGATCCTCCCTGACCTTGGACACGGCCCGGCGCCAATCTTCTAGGTCCGGAGCTTTCAGCTTCTTCTTTTTCTTCAACTTCAGCTTCTTGATAACCAGGTCGCCGACGCCCGCTTCGTGGAACATCAGCGGGACCTCATAGATACTGTCCGCCGTCAGCAGAGGAATAACGGCTTCGCGATCGACATCGCAGAAGAGTGCCACCTTGTCGCGGATCTCATCGTTGATGGGGTAATCGGAACGCAGCGCGACGATATCAGGCTGGATGCCCGCGCCACGCAGTTCTCGAACGCTGTGCTGTGTGGGCTTGGTCTTGAGCTCGCCACTGGCACTTAGGTAGGGCAGGAGCGTCACGTGGATGTAGAGCACGTGGCTGCGCCCCACGTCGTTGTGCATCTGGCGGATGGCCTCTAGGAAGGGCTGACCCTCAATGTCGCCTACTGTGCCGCCGATCTCGATGATCGCGATATCTGCATTGAGCGTTTGCGCGGCCTTGACAATGCGTCGCTTGATCTCGTTCGTCACGTGCGGAACGACCTGAATCGTCCCCCCCAGGAAATCGCCGCGGCGCTCCTTGGCGATCACCTCGCTGTAGACCTGACCGGTAGTCACGTTATTGAGTTGGCCGAGGTTTTCGTCGATGAAGCGCTCATAATGACCCAGATCGAGGTCCGTCTCAGCGCCGTCCTCGGTCACGAAGACCTCGCCGTGTTGGTACGGCGCCATGGTTCCAGGGTCGACGTTAAGATAGGGGTCCAGCTTCTGGATGGAGACGCGGAGCCCGCGCGCCTTAAGCACGCGACCCAGCGACGCGGCGGTAATTCCCTTGCCCAGCGAACTAACGACGCCTCCCGTGATGAATATATATCTAGTTGACATGCGTCACCTCCTCACGGGGATACTATACTACACGATACGGGTGGAATGCCAAGTGGGGATTGGATGTTGGGTATTGGGGTAAGGAGCCTCACCGCCAGGGCTTTGAGCCCCTTGTTCACGAAGCCCAGGCCGCTGCCCAACTTGCCTTGGCATCGGGACTCTACACGCTGCCGAGGGGCTCAAAGCCCCCCCGCTCACCCCCGGCTTGACGCCGTTCAGGACGCACGCATCTTGACAATGCCCAACTCCGGCACCTCCTGCAAAGGCGCTGCTGCCGGCGACCACAAGATCCGGTCTAGCACCAGAGTAATCTGCGGCTCAGTCTGCCTGCTGAACCTTTGACATGTGCGTGCCCGCTCGGACTGCAGAGCTGCTTCCGCGAATCCCAAGAAGTGCTTGTCTTCACGCCCTATGCTGTTGCAGAAATCGCATCCGGGGGTACAATATATCTAGAGTAGAAACTCCTCGGAGCTTCACTCGAAAACTCTCTGTCGTGTGAAAGGATCAAGTGCAATGAGGATTTATGTCGGCAACCTGTCCTACGAGTCGACCGCTGACGATCTGCGGGAGCTCTTCGGGTCCCACGGCGAGGTTGCTGAAGCAACCGTCATCACCGATCGTGACTCGGGTCGGTCTCGGGGGTTCGGCTTTGTCGAGATGCCCAGTGAGAACGAGGCACTCGCCGCCATTGAGGCTTTGAATGGACAGGAACATATGGGACGGTCCCTGCGCGTGAATGAAACGCAGGAGCGCCGTGATCGTGGTAGCGGTGGTGGCGGTGGTGGTCGCGGCGGAAGGGGTCGTCGTGGATCCCGTCGCGGCGGCGATCGCGAAGATCGCTGGTAGACGGCACCTGCCACAGTCAGCAGTTGATACAGTCCCCGGGCTCAGAGAGCCCGGGGATTTGCTTTGACATGGGTCTTGGGTGCACTATACTAAATCCAAATGCGTACCACGGCATGGATACTTGGCGATCAGCTGACATACCAACATCCAGCTTTGGCCGAACTCAGCACGGGTGATGTCGTGCTTATGGTTGAGTCGGCGGGGCGGGCAGAGGCGCGGCCCTGGCACAAGCAGAAGTTGGCGTTCATCTGGTCGGCTATGCGCCACTTCGCGCAAAAGCTGCGGGACAAGGGTGTTGGCGTCGACTACCACAAGCTCCCATCGTCACCAGTTGACCTTCGAGACACGCTGCGAGCGCATCTGCGGAAGTATCAGCCCGACCGCCTTTTGTTGATGGAGACCGCCGAGTTCGGGCGGGCGGCGGCTCTGGCATCGCTCGCTCGGGACATCGGCGTGAAGACCACCGTTCTCGACAATACGATGTTCCTCAGCTCGCGTGAGGCGTTCGCTCGAGAAGCCAAGGGCAAGACATCGCTCGTCATGGAGCACTTCTACCGCGATATGCGCCGGAAGACAGGGCTTTTGATGGCCCAAGGCGAGCCGGAGGGCGGTCGGTGGAACTTTGATGCGGAAAACCGTGAATCGCCGCCGGATTCTCACGAGTTTCCGGAGATCCCGCGTTTCGAGCCCGATGAGGCGACGAGGGACGTGATGGCGTTGGTCGAAGATCGCTTTCCGGATCACTTCGGAAAGCTGGAGACTTTCGCCTGGCCGGTAACCCATCGCGATGCGCGCCGGTTCCTGAGGGATTTCCTCGACCACCGGCTCGACTGTTTTGGGCCCCATGAGGACGCGATGGTTCGGGACGCTCGCGCGCTCTGTCATTCGCTGTTGTCGCCGCTGCTCAACGTGGGGCTCTTGGAACCACTGGATGTCTGTCAGCAGGCGGCCTCTCGCTACTGGGACGGTTTGGCGCGACTCAACTCTGTAGAGGGGTTCATCCGACAGATCCTGGGATGGCGCGAGTTCATCTACCAAATCTACCATCTCAAGATGCCGGGCTATTCGGACGCTAACTTCTTCGAGGTCGATCTGCCCCTGCCTTCGTTCTACTGGGATGGTGAGACGGAGATGACGTGTGTGGCCCGAGCGGTCGGGACGGTGAGGGGCTATGGCATTAACCATCACATCCAACGTTTGATGATCACTGGGAACTTCGCCCTGATCGCAGGGATCAACCCGCAGGCCGTCAACGACTGGTACCTGACGGCGTACGTCGATGCCTACGAGTGGGTGGTCACGCCTAACGTCTTGGGGCTAGCGCTTTACGCCGATGGGGGTATGGTCGCGACGAAACCCTACGCCGCCTCGGCGAACTACATCAACAGAATGAGCGACTACTGTCGATCGTGTAGGTATCGCCATCGAGAGACAACAGGGGAGACAGCCTGTCCGTTCAACGCGCTCTATTGGGACTTCCTGGCCCGAAATGAGGAGAGGCTGCGGGCGTCCACCCCCAGGATGAACCTGATGCTAGCGATGCTAGGACGGCGCTCGAGCGATGAGATCGCCGAGATACGAGCCCGGGCAGGGCGCATTCGTGATAGGCTGGATCAGAGCGCGTCTCTATAGCTATGGTGAGCTGTAATGCCATGGCACGCTGTATTGCCGCGGCAAGTCGTATCGCGGCGGGGTGCCGATCGGCCAACGCCGGTACAGGCACAGATTAGGGTGTCAGTTAGAAGGAGGAGAATGGGTTATGGAGATTCTAGGTGTAGATATCGGTGGCTCCGGGATCAAGGGGGCACCCGTAGACACGGAGAAAGGCGAGATGCTGAGCGACCGCTTCCGCATCCCCACACCGGAAGGCGCGCGCCCCGACGACGTGGCCGAGGTGGTCGCGCAGGTCGCCGACCACTTCAATTGGCAGGGACCTATTGGCGCCGGGTTTCCGGCCGTGATCCAGCGTGGTGTCGCGCGCACCGCAGCCAACGTCGATCAGAGCTGGATCGGTACCAATGTGGAGGAGCTGCTATCGAAGTCGACGGGATGCCCAGTTCGGGTGCTCAACGACGCCGACGTCGCGGGGATTGCCGAGATGCGGTTCGGCGCCGGTCGCGATCAGGACGGTCTCGTCTTCATCATCACCATCGGCACCGGGCTGGGCACAGCCCTTTTCACCGATGGCGTGCTCGTCCCCAACACGGAGCTCGGTCATATCGAGATGGATTGCCAAGATGCCGAATGGCAGGCGGCCGATTCCGCGCGCAAGCGCGATCACCTCAAATGGAGGGAGTGGGCCGTCCGGTTTGACCGCTACCTGAACCGCCTGCAAGCCCTGTTCTGGCCGGATCTCTTCATTCTCGGCGGCGGCGCCAGCAAGAAGATGCGCAAGTTCGAGTCAATCCTCACCGTCGACACGCCGGTCGTCGCGGCGCAACTACGCAACCAGGCCGGGATCGTCGGCGCAGCGGTGGCGGCGGAGTCCCTGGTTCCAGAGCTCTAGGGAAAGCAGCCGGGAAGATGGAATCTCAGCTAAACTAGGGGCAACGGGAGTACGGCTCCCGACGCTCTTGTCACCCAACACAGACTAATCGAGGTTCACTATGGTATTCGCTAACCGTGTTAGCC
>JBNGDU010000236.1:0-12274 GCA_049975025.1 Anaerolineae bacterium | reverse complement strand
GAGACCGCCAGCACACCTATCATGAGTCCGATCTTGGGCGGGATCTCAGGCCCTGCTTCGGCGGTCGTATTCATAAAGTTATCGTCTTCCTCAAGCCATGCTATAATTTGGTTGTTCTGGGGCAGTAACGAGCTTCGCGGCTGCCAGACATACGCTAATCGGGCATTATAAGGGCTTTTGACTCCCTGCCAACCTTTCGGTTGGTGTCATCGATGAGCTCGGGGCTCTTGGAAGTTTACGTTGTTCTGGCTATTGTGGTATAATCGAAAATGAGGGGGACATATGGAGTCTCCGGTGCGAATGGATGACCCAATGCAGTCAACTCGTTTTCTAACACCTATATCGAGGAGGGAAAGCCATGGCTGAGTATACCAAGCACCTGTATCTATCGATGATTCCAGAGGCATTGATCGCCTCACAGTTGTCCCCAGAGCAGTTTGGCGTTTATTACGCCGTAGGGAGCGAGAAGAAGGCGCGAGGCAAAGCGATTTTCTTCGAAATCGATCCCGATTTTCGCCATGAAGAACTCCCCATTGACAAAGGCCTAGAGCGATGTGTACCTCACGAAGACGGCACGCCAAAACGCTCGGTCTATATCTCAGTCTATCGCGCCCTGGAGCGTGTGGACTTGGATGCCATTCTCAAGCTCTATCTTGTCACCAAGGACGGACGGGTGCTGCCGCTGGATGCAGCTGACGAGCTTCCAGAGGAACCAGAGGACGGTCTCCATTTCTATCAGGAGATCGCGCCCGTTCATCCCTCTGTGGCCAGTACGTTGGGGCCGCGGGAGTTCTACGACCTCATTGTTAGGAACCCCACGTCTCTTCTGATGCTGCCGGCGGTCTGCTTCGCCGAGCTACGCCTGGGTTCACTGGCCGAGAATCCAGAGTACGGGAGCGTTGGGGATCTTCCCTATGCCAATATCGACCACCTCCGACAGTGCTTAGTCGATCTGCGTACCAAGACGGTCCATACCAAGATGGTCGATCGTATCAGCCCGGCCACCTTCCAATACCGAACGCTTAAGTCGGGGATTTTCATCGGGAACACCGAGAAGTTAATGTTCTTCCCGATGCCGTCTCAGAGCGAACTGCGGAGCAAGCACTATCGCTGGTGGCGTTCGGCTGACATGTGAGCGGGCATAGGGTGTAACTGAGGGCGGTCAGGGGCCGCCCGTGGTTCAAGCCACCAAAGGCTCACAGCTTCATCCCCAGAAGTGATCGCGGGGGGTATTCAGCGAGCCCCTGGGGAGAGGCTGGAGCCTCTTTGTGTGGAGATCAAGAAATTCT
Source organism: Anaerolineae bacterium (assembly GCA_049975025.1). Classification (GTDB taxonomy): domain Bacteria; phylum Chloroflexota; class Anaerolineae; order B4-G1; family SLSP01; genus PWVB01. The sequence goes on along the minus strand of JBNGDU010000236.1, from coordinate 10,985 downwards.
GGAGTTTGTAGGAGGATTTGGAGGAGATATGAGCATTTGGGTCATAGTTAGTTTCATTGCTGGCGTCATCTCCGTAGGTGTCGCCGTTGTGTATTATCGGTGGGTCACGAAGCAGGACCCCGGTACGGAGCGCGCGCAGCGCGTTGCCGCATGGATTGAGGAAGGTGCTGCATCCTATCTTAAGAAGCTCTACAGGGCACTGACAGGGCTCGCCATCGCTTTAGCCATTATCCTGGCCATCGTCTTCGGGCTTCAGAGATCTCCCGGCTATGGTTTAGGTATCGCCGTTACCTTCATTGTCGGCGCGCTCTGTTCTGCCCTGGCCGGTTACATGGGTATGACCATTGCGGTGAAGGCTAATGTGCGCACGGCGACTGCCGCCAAAGAAGGTCTGAATCCGGCTTTCGCTGTGAGCTTCAACGCCGGTTCGGTAATGGGGCTCGCGATGGTTGGCTTGGCCTTGATCGGCATGAGCTTGATTTATCTGATCACAGAGACGCCAGAGATGGTGTTGGGCTTCAGCTTTGGCGCATCGATGCTGGCCCTGTTGGCGAAGGCTGGCGGCGGCATCTACACGAAGACGGCCGACATCGCTGCGGACCTGGTCGGTAAGGTCGAGGTGGGTATTCCCGAGGATGATCCGCGGAATCCCGCCGTTGTTGCCGATAACGTCGGTGATAACGTCGGTGACGTCGCCGGGATGGGTGCGGACATCTTTGACAGCTATGTGGCCAGCACGGTCGCTGCCATGCTGTTGGGCGCTGCACTGCCGGCGGTCACGGGCGATGAGTTAACGCTTTACACAATTTTCCCGCTGATTCTCTGTATGTTGGGTTCCTTTGCCTCATTGATCGGCTTGCAGTTCGTCAAGGTCGGTGAAGGCGGGAAACCGGGACGTGCTTTGAACCTTGGCACGGTCTACACGACGGTCATCTTCGCTGTGATGGTGGTTGCCGTTGTGTTGATTGCCGGTATCGATCTTGCCGCGCTCTGGGCCACGCTCGCCGGTCTTATCACCGGGGTTGTCATAGGATTCACCTCCGACTTCTTCACAGGCGATGATCGTCCCCCCGTCGTTGAGACGGCCAGGGTCTCCGGATCGGGTTCGGCTATCAACATCATCACGGGATTCTCCTACGGCCTGATCAGCATTGTGCCCTCCATCATCGGCATCGTGGTCGCGACGCTGATCTCCTACTACGTCGCTGACGCCTCGGGCGTCATTACCGGTGTCTACGGTGTAGGTATCAGTGCAGTTGGTATGTTGGCGATCAGCGGTATGATCGTCTCCTCCGACGCCTACGGACCTATCGTCGACAACGCCCGGGGTATCGCCGAGATGGCGGGTATGCCCGAGGATGTCATCGAGACGACGGATGTGTTGGACGCTGCCGGTAACACCGCCAAGGCGATCACGAAGGGCTTTGCCATCAGCGCGGCTGCGCTGACCGTTTTGGCGCTCTTCTCCGCCTATGCCAGTGAGATCGAACAGGCCGTGCTGGAGGTGGGCTCCCAGGGCGCGATTGATATGACCATCAGTCTGCGTAACCCAATGGTGATCGCGGGAGTCTTCCTGGGCGCTGCCACACCGCCTCTCTTTAGCGCCCTGACGATGCTTTCCGTGACCCACAACGCCTTTGATATGATTGAGGAGATCCGCCGTCAGTTCCGCGAGCGCCCCGGCATCCTCGCTGGTACGGAGGAGCCGGACTACGTGACGTGCGTGTCGCTGGCCTCTCAAGATGCGCTCAAATCGCTCATCTTGCCGGCTTTCCTCGCCGTCGTGCTCCCGCTTCTCGTGGGGTTCATTATGGGACCGGAGGCGCTGGGGGCCTTCCTAGGTGGCGCGATCTTCACGGGCATCATCTTCGCGCTTCTGATGGCGAACGCGGGCGGTCTTTGGGACAATGCCAAGAAGTATATCGAGAGCGGTTACTTCGGTGGCAAGGGATCCGAGGCGCACAAGGCCGGTGTTGTGGGCGACACGGTAGGCGATCCTTTCAAGGACACGGCCGGTCCTTCGCTCAACACCTTGATCACGGTGATGTCCCTAGTCTCCTCGCTCTTCGCACCCGTCATCGCGGCGTTCCATATCTTCTAGGGATAACGGCTGACGCTTTTCAGCGCGAAATAAACTCAGCTCCCACGATCGGATTCCGATCGTGGGAGCTTTTGGTGTGCCTTGGAAGCCTAATAGGCGAGTCACTGGGGGCTTACTGCCGTACGAATCCCCAACTCTGGACCATATCTGAGATCGCCGACCGGGTTGCTTCCGCGCCGAATCCCCAAGCAAGCAGTGCGAAATAGTCGGCGGCGCCGTTGGCGCCGAAGTTGGGCCGTGTGGCGTAGAGTTCTACAAATCCGGCCAAAGCAAGCAGGATCACAGCGGTACCGTAGGTCAGCCACGCGAACCATCGTAACCTGCGGCCCGCAACAATCGTTTGCTCCTCCAACGAGCGCACCCGGACTTCCGGGAGTCGAGTGAGAAGCTGAGGGGTGACGAGCTGAGGCAGGCCTTTGGCGACCGCACCAGCACCGGCTCCCGACCGGAGGGCGCCGGAACTTTCCAGAATCGTGCTCTCCGCTGTCGGGGGTGTGAGACCCTGGATGGCAACTGTCAGTTCTTGCTGAAGATCGAGATAGGCACTATCCGCTTCTGTGGGCAGGCTATCGATCCGCTCTTTGAATTGCTCAGGCTCGGGTAGATCCCCCGACGGAGGCTCGGCTGATAAGCGTTCCCGGTAAGTCGCCAGCAAGGCCATAAGCTCCAGCTTGCGCTGTCGCAGTAAGGTCGAATCGACCTGGTGCCGCAGGTTGTCATAGACCTCGTCGCTTTGCGGACTCTGGGGGGAGAGGTGGCGCAACTGTCGTAGGAACACCTCGGCTTGGGCGGCTCCGTGGGCGCTGTGATGTCTGAGCATCTCGATCCGCGCGTTTAGCTCCAGGTAGGCGTTGGTTTTCTCTCGCAACGGGCTCAGTTCAGCCTTGAATCGCTGGGGCTCCTCGAGTTCGGGGATCTCTTGGTAAGCGTCCTCCGCGGCCATCTGCAGCTCCGCAATATAGTGGATGTCCGCTCCAATCTCCTCAAGACGCTGGATGAACTGATGGTAGGCCTTGAGCTGCACGATCCAGTCGGGACGTCCGCTGCGCCATCGGGCCCATATCTCATCAGCTCGCTGGATGGCTTCTTGGGCGCGATCCCATTGCTGACCCTCCAGCGCGACTTCGGCGTCCGCAAGCTCAGATTCGATGCGGCGCATAAAGGGGGTGCCAAGGTCTCGCAGCTCCTCATCTACCTTCATCTGTGTGCGGATCTGACCCAGGCGAACCATCGCCTCATCGCGCGGTCGTCCCCTCGCCCGATAAGCCGACACGGCGATGCCCAAGGCTACGCCGAGGACGAGGACGACCAGGGGCAGCCACGGCGGTGCCTTCACAGACATTCGGACCGGTAGCGATCGGCTGCCGCCGCGGTAGTTGATCAGAAGCTGCCCGTTGTACTGCCCCGGCTCGACTCGCGCTAAATTGAAGCGTAGGGGCACAGAGAGAATTCCGTTGGCGGGCAGATTGTCCGTCTCTAGGCCGATCTCGATGAAATCGGTGGGGAAATTGTCACCGTCCTGGGCACCGGCCAGAACCATTGGGACGATCTCTATCGCGGCCATCTCCTCGCTCGCGCGGATGACCAGCGTCCGACTCACTGACTGACCCTGGATGGCCGCAATATTGAGCTGGGAAGGGGTGAGGGTGATCGTTTCCTGGCCGGCGACTGGAGATCCGGTCGCCAAGAAGAGTAATGAGATCAGGGCTGTCCAAAGTACTAGCACTCGTCGCTTCTTAGTTTTCATAGTCTTCTCCATTCTCTGGATTGCTATGAATCGCCGCTTAGTGCCCGGGGCTTAAGTAACGGACCGGATCCGGTCAGGTCTCTGCATTTGAGGCTTGGTCTTCTTCGTGATCGAGCCTGTACAGAAGCACGGGCCCGATGCTGGTCAGCTTCTCGGCGAACTGAACTGCCTCAGATCGGTCTCCATCGTCCGTCTTGTGGACAGCGTATCCGTCCGGCACGCGCTTGGCGACTCTGAGCATCTTCAACATTGGGCGAAGGTCGAAAGAGGTAGTGCCTCAACACTCTAAACATACATCCACAGGTCCGGCCTGTCAAACGCCATCCATGGCGTGCCGGATCCGACCGAGCCCCTCTAGTAGAAGCTCTCGCGGGCAACCGAAGTTGAGGCGCACAAATCCCTCTCCGCCGGGTCCGAAGGCCGCGCCCTCGTTCATGGCAACCCGCGCCTCCTCCAGGAAGAAGCGATGCGGCGACGTCGGAAGATCCGCCTTCCGGCAATCGATCCAGGCAAGGAAAGTGCCTTCCGGCGCCTTGACCCGTAGTTGAGGCAGATGTGCTTCTACGTACTTCACGAGCAGATCGCGGTTGTCCTCCAGGTATGCTAACAGTGCGTCTAGCCAAGCTTGTCCCTCCCGGTAGGCGGCCCGGGCCGCCGTGTATCCCAGGAGATTGGGCGTGCCCATAAGGCCCTTACCGGCTTTGCGATAGCGACGGCGCAGCTCCGCGTTGGGGATGACGGCGAACCCGCAGTGAAGCCCGGCGATGTTGAACGTCTTACTGGGCGCCATGAGTGTGACCGTTTTCTCCGCGATCTCTGGGGCTAGGGCGGCGATCGGGATGTGACGGTGGTCGTTGTAGATCAGATCGCAGTGGATTTCGTCGGAGCAGATGGACACATTGTGACGCATGCAGATCTCGGCCATTCGTTCGAGCTCGCTGCGGGTGAAGACCCGTCCGACCGGATTGTGAGGATTGCACAGAAGAAACATCTTCGTGTGGTCCTCGATCGTCCGCTCGAAGGCGTCGAAGTCGATGGTGTAGTGCCCGTCTGCCTCCAGGCTCAGGGACATGGCGCTGCCGCGCACGCCGGCGACCTCGGCCGCGTGGCGTATGTGCATGTAGACCGGGGTCTGGATCATCAGCCCTTCCTGCGGGGACACAAGGGCTTGAGTCGCGAGGTTGAAACCCGCGACGATACCGGGGAGGAAGGTTATGGCGTCGGGACCGACCTTCCAGTCGTAGAGCCGCGCCAGCCGCTCGGCGATGATCTCCCGCAAATCCTCGGGGATACCAGGGTATCCGAAGACGCCGTGTTCCACCCGGTCGTGTAGGGCCCTGATGAGGGCCGGCGGGGATCGGAAATCCATGTCGGCGACCCACATGGGCAGGACATCCTCGCCGTAGCGTTGCCACTTGGCGCTGTTGGTGTGGGTGCGGTCTATGATGCGGTCGAAGTCAAATGCGTCTGCCGCGTGGGCTGTCGGTGCGTTGTTCACGAGCTCCTCCTCTGTTTGTAGTGAGCGATGTCGATGCTGGTCCCAGCTCTTGCCGCCGTCGGTCTTCACCAACGTTAACTTGCATTATACCATTCCAGCATTGCTCTTTGACTCTGCTTCAGACCGATCTATACTGCGTCGTCGACGCGCTATCGGCGATCCTTCGCATTGCGTAGCCGCAGCACGGCGCGTTCGGAATGGAGACCTATCTTTCAATGCGGATCTGAACTGGAGACGATATGTCAAAACGAAAAGACACGGAGACTTTGGACAGAGAAGAGAAGCCCGAGGGCGGGGCCCAACCCTCACAGCCGGAGGAGCGAATCTCCGAAACCAAACACACCGTCATCATCGACGGACGAGAGATAGCCTACACGGCGAAAGCGGGCACGCTGGTGCTGAAGGACGACGAGGAGGAAAATCCGAAGGCCTCTATGTTCTACGTGGCCTATACCAGGGACGACGTCGAGGACACGGCGCAGCGCCCGATCACGTTCTCCTTCAACGGCGGACCGGGTTCCTCGTCGGTCTGGCTGCACCTTGGCGTCCTGGGGCCTCGTCGGGTCCTGCAGGATGACATGGGTGGGGCGCTAGTGCCTCCCTTCAAGCTGGTGAACAACGATTGCTCCTTGTTGGACGTCACCGACCTGGTTTTCATCGACCCGGTGAGCACGGGCTACAGCCGCGCCGTGCCGGGTGAGGAGCCCAAGCAGTTTCACGGCGTCGAGCAGGACATCGAGTCAGTCGGCGAGTTCATCCGCCTTTATACATCCCGTAGTCAACGTTGGGCCTCGCCTAAGTTCCTCATCGGTGAGAGTTACGGCACCACACGCGCAGCGGGCCTTTCGTCACACCTGCAGCAGAAGCTGGGGATGTACGTCAACGGCATCATGCTGGTCTCGGCGGTCCTTGATTTTCAGAGCATCAACTTTGATCTCGGTAATGATCTTCCTTACATTCTCTTTTTGCCGACCTACGCCGCGGCGGCCTGGTATCACGGGAAGCTGCCGGAGGACTTACAGCAGCTCAGCCTGCGGGAGTTCCTCGACGAGGTGGAGGCCTTCGCGCGCGAGAAGTACAATCTAGCCCTGATGAAGGGATCAACGCTGCCGGAGGACGAGAAGGTCGAGATCGTCACGAAACTCGCCCGCTATACCGGGCTGAGCGAGAGATACGTCGAGCAGACGAACCTCCGGATCAACATCCATCGGTTCGTGAAGGAGCTGCTGCGCGACGAGCGTCGCACGATCGGTCGGTATGACGCCCGGTTCAAGGGCATCGACCGCGACGCTGCCGGGGAGCGGCACGAATACGACCCGAGCTATTCCATCATCCAGGGTAGCTACACGGCGGCGCTCAACCACTACGTTCGATCCGTTTTGGACTTCAAGAACGATCGCGCCTATGAGATCCTCACGGCCAAGGTCCAACCATGGGACTACAGCAAGTATCAGAATCAGTATGTTAACGTCTCAGAAAGCCTGCGCCAGGCGATGACGCGCAACCCGTACTTGAAAGTCTTCGTCGCCAACGGGTACTACGACCTCGCCACCCCATATTTCGCCACGGAGTACACGTTCAACCATCTCGGCCTTGATCCGACGTTTCAGGATCATCTTTCCATGGCTTACTATGAGGCGGGTCACATGATGTACTTGGACAAACCCTCGTTGGCCAAGTTGAAAGAGGATCTGGCGACGTTCGTCAACGGGGCTCTGACCCAGGATGGGGAGGAATAACGTCCTTCTTATGGTGATTTAGTTAAGCCCCGGCGCAAATCGACGCGCCGGGGCTTGTCCGTGGATCTGTGGATCGCGCGATCAGTCCAGCATCACGACCTGGACGACGGGTTCCTTCTTGGGATCCTCCACCAGCTTATCGCCGCGCACGTCTCGGGACGTTGCCGGGATCTGACCCAGAGGGATGCGCTGGCGACGACCATCCGCGAGATAGATGTCGGGGTCGGCGTCCTCGCTAACGGCCAAGCCGCCCAGCTTGCCGGTCGTCTTCGAGATTCTCAGACAGCGGACGCCCATTGTCGCGCGGCCCTTAACGGAGATCTCTGAGACCGGGAAGCGATGGACGTACCCCCGCTCGGAGCATGCCACGACCTGCCACGCGCCCTCGTTCTTGTCACCCTCGGGAACCACGGTGGCGCCCAAAAGCCTATCAGTCTTGCGCAGCCTGATCCCGGCGACGCCTGAGGCGCTGCCCGTCTGTTGGGGATTCACTGCGTCCCCCTCAATTCTCAGGCACTGGGCCTCCTTGGTGTAGAAGAGGATGTGGGCGCCCTCCGCAGCCACGGTGCCCAGGAGCAGACGGTCGTCCTCGTCGGATAGGCCCATCACCGCCTCCCACGTGCGATCGGTCAGCTCGAGATCCTCGACCTTGGTGCGTTTCACCTTGCCTGCCCGGCTTACCATCACCAGATACTGCTCGGACTTTAACACCGAGACGCCGACGATCTCCTCGTCGGGGTCGAGTCCCAGATCCTTGGGCGCGGCTTCCTCTGGCAGGAAGCCCACGCCGCCTTTCCAGCCTCGACCCTTACTGGAGAAGACAATGACCTCTTGGTTGGGCTCGACTTCAACGTGGAGCAGATGACCGCCGCCAACGGGTGCCCGGGACGTCAGACCCTCGTCGACGCGGTAATAATAGCCTGACGCGTCACGTCGTTGGATTCCCGACGGGGTCAGGATCACCAGTTGCTTGTTCTCAGGCATCACTAAGTCGGCCTGGGTGGTAAAGGTGCTGCGGCTCGCCGCGTTTTCCTCTTCCTCGATGATAACGGTGCGTCGCGGGACCGCGTAAGTCTCTCTGAGACTCTGGGTCTCCGCGATGACGACCTCAAGCCGCTTCGCCTCCGATCCCAGCAAGCCTTCCAGGTGCTTGATCCGGGCCCGGAGTTCCTTTGACTCGTCCACGAGGCGGCGACGTTCCAGTGCGGCCAGGCGCCGGAGCTGCATATTGAGGATCGCCGTGGCCTGTACCTCGGTGAAGCCGAACTTGCGGGTGAGGTTGCTATGGGCTGTATCAGGCGTCCTGGATCTCCGGATTGTGTCGATGACCTCATCCAGGATATCGAGAGCTTTCAACAGCCCTTCGACGATGTGGAGCCGCGCGCGCCGGTTCTCCAGCTCGTATTGGCTCCGGCGCTCGATCACGGTTAGACGGTGTTGAACGAAATGGATCAACATCTCCGCCAACGAGAGGTAGGTCGGGCGCGTGTCGCCATCCTCGGTCGGTACCAACGCCAGATTGATGGCGCCAAAGGTCTCACGGAGTTGTGAGTACTTGAGCGCCTCGGTAATGACCTCTTCGGGGTCCGCGTTGCGCGAGAGCTCGATCACGACGCGCATGCCGGTGTAGTCCGACTCATCCCTCAGATCGGTAATGCCGGTGAGACGACCGTCGCGGATCTCGCGGGCGAGCTTCTCGATGACCGTGGTTTTCAGAACGGCGTAGGGCAGCTCATTGATGACGATGTTGGTCTTTCCCCCGCCGATGTCCTCCAGCTTCATCCGAGCCTGCATCACGATCCGCCCCCGGCCCGTCTTGTAGGCCTGGCGGATCGTATCCAATGGCTGTTCACCTCCGCTGTCACGATAACGGTAGATCAGGCCGCCGGTCGGGAAGTCGGGTCCCGGTATGATCTTCATCAGCTCATCGACCGAGATCTTGTCTCGCCGCTTCCAGTTTTCGGCCACGTGGACCGCGGCGTCGCAGACCTCGCCGAGGTTGTGTGGCGGGATCTTGGTCGCCATTCCGACCGCAATGCCGTCCGCGCCGTTGACGAGCAGGTTGGGGAATAGGGTGGGCAGCACCGTTGGTTCCGTCAGACTACCATCGAAGTTATCGACCCAACTGACGGTGTCCATCTGCAGATCCTGAAGCATCGTCTCCGCCAATGACGTCAGCCGGGCCTCTGTATACCGCATGGCAGCGGGCGAATCGCCGTCGATGGAGCCGAAGTTGCCCTGACCGTCGACGAGCGGGTACCGCAGGGAAAAGTCCTGCGCCATGCGCACAAGCGAGCCGTAGAGAGCCTGGTCGCCGTGCGGGTGGTACTTACCGAGCGTTTCGCCGACGACGCGGGCCGATTTCTTGTAGGCTTTGTCATACGTGAGACCCATCTCGTGCATGGCGTACAGGAGGCGGCGGTGGACGGGTTTGAGGCCGTCGCGGATGTCCGGCAGCGCCCGGCTCATGATGACGCTCATGGAGTAATCGATGAATGCCCGCTGCATCTCCGCCTCGATCTGCCGGACGATTTCCTTTCGCGCTATCGTTTCATCCATCTGGTATCACCTAGATATCGAGATTGACGACGTCTTTTGCGTGCGCCTCGATGAAGGCCCGCCGGGGCTCAACCTTTTCGCCCATGAGGATGGTGAAGAGTTCGTCGGCCTCCACGGCGTTGTCCACGGTCACCTGAATCATGATGCGCCGTTCGGGGTCCATCGTGGTCTCCCACAGTTGTTCGGGATTCATCTCGCCGAGACCCTTGTAGCGCTGGAGGCTGACGCCCCGTCCGCCGAGTTCCTCAACCTTCTGCCGGCGTTCCCGCTCGGAGTAGGCGTACGCAACGGCCCGGCCCTTGGTTATCTTATACAGAGGGGGCTGGGCGATGTACAGGTACCCTTCCTCGATGAGCGGACGCATGTACCGGAAGAAGAAGGTCAAAAGCAACGTGCGTATGTGCTCGCCGTCGATGTCGGCATCGGTCATGATGACTATCCTGTGGTACCGGGCGTTTTCGAGGTTGAAGTCCTCGCCGATGCCCGTCCCGACGGCCGTGATGAGCGCGAGAATTTCCTTGTTTTTGAGGATCTTGTCCATGCGGGCTTTCTCGACGTTGAGAATCTTGCCCCGCAGCGGCAGGATGGCCTGAAATTCCTTGTCGCGCGCCTGTTTGGCCGAGCCGCCGGCGGAGTCTCCCTCCACGATGTACAGTTCCGATTTTGCCGGGTCCCGGATCGAGCAGTCGGCGAGTTTGCCCGGCAGGGACGACGATTCGAGCAGGCCCTTTCTGCGGGTGAGTTCCCGGGCCTTGCGGGCCGCCTCCCGGGCCCTGCTTGAAAGGACGGCCTTGTCGATGATGGTACGGGCCACGGACGGGTTTTCCTCAAAGAATTCGGCAAGTTTTTCGTTTGTGACGCTGTCGACGATGCCGCGCACCTCGGAGTTGCCGAGTTTGGTCTTGGTCTGACCCTCGAACTGCGGCCGGGGAACCTTGCAGGAGATGACCGCCGTAATCCCCTCGCGGCAGTCCTCGCCTGACAGACTGAAATCGCTGTCGAACAGGTCGTTTCCCTTGCCGTAATCGTTGAGGGTGCGGGTCAGCGCCTGCTTGAACCCCGCGAGATGCGTGCCGCCCTCGTGGGTGTTGATGTTGTTGACAAAGGTGAAGATGTTTTCCGTGTAGCCGTCGGTGTACTGGATGGCAACCTCCACCTGCACGTTTTCCTTTTCGCCCGCAAAATAGATGGGCGCCGGATGCAGGGGGTTCTTGTTGCGGTTGATGTGACTGACGAACTCCGCGACCCCGCCGTCGTACTTGAACCGGTCGCGTCTGCCGGTCCGCGCGTCGGTAATCTCGATGAGCAGGCCCGCATTGAGAAAGGCAAGTTCCTTGAGCC
>JBNGDU010000235.1:0-12384 GCA_049975025.1 Anaerolineae bacterium | reverse complement strand
CGCGTTACTACGTCGAGGACCGGTCGGCCGATATCGAGCAAAAGATCGATTGGATCACCGGCGCGGCGATGATGATCCGTCGAGAGGTGGTGGATCAGGTCGGCGGTCTGAATGAGGGCTTTTTTATGTACTCTGAGGAGCTGGACTGGTGCCGCCGAATTCGTGATGCCGGCTGGGAGGTGGGATATACGCCCACCGCCAGGGTCATCCACTACGGTGGCAAGAGCAGTGAGCAAGTCGCGCCGGCCCGCCACGTCTACTTCCAGACCAGCAAGATCCGGTACACGCGCAAATACCACGGAGCCCTCGCCGCCTACGCTCTGCGGATCTGGCTGCTGGCCCAGTACGTTTGGCAGCTTGGTGTTGAGAGCGCCAAATGGGTGCTCGGCCACCGGCGCAAGCTGCGGGCGGCCCGAATCACCGCCTACCGGCGTGTGATCGCCAGTCGCCTGCAGACCGGGGGCCCCATCCCATCGCCGACAGCCACGAGTTCGGTCTCAGAAACCAAGGAGTTATGATGCACAAATCACCCACGCTTCACGCGATAGCTCGAGCGCTCCTCGTCTTGCTTCTGATGTGGACGGCGACCGCTTGCCGCGGGAACGCTCAGGCGCAGGGGCGGGAGACATTCGATGGTGATCAAGCCTACGAATGGGTGACCCGCCAGACCGATCTCGGTTACCGCATTACAGGCAGTGAGGCCAACCTCCAGGCGGGCGATATGTTTATTGAGAGAGTGCAGGCGCTCGACTGGACGGTCCGCGAGCAGACGTTCACCTACATGGGTACGCCCGTCCGCAATATCCTGGCGTGGAAGGGCAGCGGACCAGCGGTGATGATCGGCGCCCACTACGACACGCGCCGACAGGCCGACGAAGAGGACCCCACCGTCCCGGTGCTGGGGGCCAATGACGGCGCCAGCGGCGTCGCCGTCCTCCTAGAACTGGCCCGGGTCCTGGACCTCAACCGAGCCCAGGCGCAAGTCTACCTGGCGTTCTTCGACGCCGAGGACAATGGACGCCTCGACGGCTGGGATTGGATCGTAGGCTCGACCTATATGGCCGAGCATTGGGGAGACGAGGGTGAGCCGCCTCTCGAGGCGATGGTTCTCGTTGATATGATCGGCGACAGCGATCAGCAGATCTACTACGAGCGCAACTCCGACCCGGAGCTCATGGCTGAGATCTGGTCCGTCGCCGCGGACTTGGGCTACGAGGAACGCGTGATCCGGGCATATAAGCACGCCATGCTGGACGACCATATCCCCTTCGCTCGTCGGGGCGTGCCCGCGGTCGACATGATTGACTTCGACTACCCCTACTGGCACACGACACAGGATACGCCGGACAAAGTCTCGGCCGAAAGCCTGGAGGTGGTAGGACGCACCGTCGAGACCTGGCTGGAATCAGGCGCCGCGGTGGACTAAACTTGCGCCCGCATGCTGCTAGCTGCAGCCCTGAGCAGGAGACCTACGCACCAATGCGCGACTCGGCGGCTCTCAGAGACCAGCCCCTGCAGAAGCCGTCAAACGGGCAGCGGAAAACGGGCAGCTTCAACCTCAGCCGTCGCTCCACAAACCCGAAGGTTCCCTAGTGCATATCGAGCCAGTTCGTGCCCACTTCCACATCCACCTTCAAGGGGACGTCCAAAGTGATGGCTGCTTCCATAGCCTCCCGAACAACCTCAGAGGTGGTCGCCTCCTCCTGCTGCGGCACCTCCAGCACGACCTCGTCGTGGACCTGCAGAAGCATCCGCGCTCCCAGCCCCACGTCCTTGAGCCTCCCGTGCAGCCTAATCATCGCCAGCTTGATGATGTCGGCGGCGCTGCCCTGAATCGGGGTGTTAATCGCCATCCGCACCGCGGCCTGCCTGCGGCGCGTCGAGGAGCGGCTGTCCGGCGCTAGCTCGGGGAAGTATCGCCGCCGCTTGAGCAATGTCTCAACGTACCCTTTTTCGGCGGCCTCCGTCTGAGTCTCATCCATGTAGACGCGGACGCGCGGGAACCGCTCGAAGTAGCGGTCGATAAAGGACCGGGCCTCGTCGACATCAATCCCCAGCTGCCGCGCCAGACCGAAAGCGCTCTGACCGTAGATGAGGCCGAAATTCACCGTCTTGGCCGTGCTCCGCATCTCGTACGTCACATCGGTCAGATCGACGCCGAAGATCGCCGCTGCCGTCGTCGCGTGAATATCCTCACCACGCTCAAAGGCCTCGATCAATCCCGGATCTTGAGAGACATGCGCCATCACCCGTAGCTCTACCTGGGAGTAGTCGGCGCCCAGCAGGAGCCACCCCTCCTCGGCCACAAAAGCGCGTCGCACGCGCCGCCCCTCCTCGGTGCGAATGGGGATATTCTGCAGGTTGGGATTCGTCGAGGAGATACGCCCAGTCACAGTGCCGACTGGATTGTAGGAGGTGTGCACGCGACCGGTCTCCGGATTCACCAGAGCCGGCAGCGCGTCGACGTAGGTCGACTGGAGCTTTGAGAGCTCACGGTACGCCAAGATGTCATCGATGATCGGATGCTCACCCTGCAGGCGATCGAGGACCGCGGCGCGGGTGGAGTAATAGCCGCTCTTCGTCTTGCTAACACCCCGGGTGGGCAGGTCCAGCCGGTCAAACAGCACCTCAGAGAGCTGCTGCGTCGAGTTGAGGTTGAAAGGCTTTCCTGCGTAATCATAGACTCGAGCCTCGATCTCGCCCAAGCGGCGGGACAGCTCCTCAGAAAGGGTCTGCAGCCAACCCACATCCAGCTTGATACCCGTCAGCTCCATCTCCATGAGAACGGGCAGCAGCGGCATCTCAAGGTCTTGGAACAGCTCGAACTGTTCTCGCTGCTTCAGCTCAGGCTCCAAGATTCGCGCCAAACGATAGGTCATGTCCGCGTCGGCGCTGGCGTAGGGCACCACCTGCGCCAGCGGCACCTGATCCATTGTGATCTGGTCCCGACCGGTGCCGATAAGCTCCGTGATCTCGGTCATCTGTATGCCCAGTCGTGTCCACGCCTGGCTCTTGAGCCCCAGGGCGGAGTCCGGATTGAGCACCCATTCGGCAAGCATCGTATCAAACAGCGTGCCTCTGACGTTGAAACCGGCCTGAGCCAGAATCTTGAGATCATACTTGAGATTGTGGCCGATCTTGACGATATCCTCGTCCTCCAGCACCGGCCCCAAGTGCTCTATGATCGCGTCAAGGCCAAGCACGCGATCGCCCTCCGGGGCCCTGACCGGAAGGTACCAGGCCTCTTCAGCCTCATCCGTGATAGAGATCCCAACGAGGTACGCTGACATCACATCGATTCCGGTCGTCTCTGTGTCCAGGGCCAGCCGCTCAGCCTGGGACCAGCGCGAACAGAGGTTCGCCAGCGTCTCAACGTCGCTCACCAGATGATACTCACCGACATCGCTCTCGACCGCCTCCCGGACGTCCTCATCGAAGAGCAGCAACTGCTGGCCCTGAGGTCTCGGCCCCTCAGAGGAATCCGGAACGCGGTCTACCAGCGTGCGAAAGCCCAACGTTTGGAAGATGTCCAGGATCGTCTCTCGATCAAATCCCTTGCCCGACCGGGCCTGGTCGAGATCAAGCTCGACAGGCGCATCACAGTCGATGCGGGCGAGTTCGCGGCTCAGATAAGCGTCCTCACGCCCTTTATGTAGCGCGTTCTGGTATCGCGTTGACAGCTCGTCGATGTGCTCCAGCACGCTCTCCAGATCGCCGTACTCCTGGAGCATGCTCGTTCCGCCCTTCTCACCGACGCCCCGCACGCCTGGGATGTTGTCAGACCGGTCGCCGATGAGGGCCTTCAGGTCGACCAACTGATCAGGCTCCAGACCGTACCGCTCACGCACCTTCTCCGGCGTGTAGTGAATCGTGTCAGAAAACCGTCGACCGGAGGTGAGGACGGTGATGTGCTCATCGACCAACTGCAGCGCGTCGCGGTCGCCGGTCACGATGACCACACCCAATCCCTCCGACTCCGCCTTCTGCGCCAACGTCCCTAACAGATCATCCGCTTCATAGCCCTCCATCTCCACGATGGGCATACCGAAGGCATCTACCAATTCGCGGATCCGGCTCATCTGCACGCGCATCTCGTCCGGCATCTTCTCCCGGTGTGCCTTGTACTCCTCATATCTCTCGGTGCGGAAGGAGGGGCCTTTGTCGAAGGTCACGATCACGTAGGCGGGCTTCTCCTCTTCGAGAACGGATAGCAGCATCAGGGCGAAACCGTAGGTGGCATTCGTTGGCTCTCCCGAGGGGCTGCTGAGATCGGGCGGCAGAGCATGAAATGCTCGATATGCGAGCGAATGACCGTCTATGAGCATCATCTTCTTTCGAGGCATGGGCATCTCCCTGGGAGATCTACTGAAACGCGTGAGAAAAACAAGGGATGAGAGACAGACTCTCATCCCTGATTCTACCACCAAACCGGTAGTTCTCTACGATGTGTCCGCGCCGAATTGCGCTAGTGCTTGGCGATGATCAGACCCGACGGCGTGCGCTCCTCAGAGTCTGAGTCGACTTCAGCCTGCGGCGCTGCCTGAGGCGCCCGCGCCTCAGGCGCAGCAGCGCTCACATGCTTGCGGGCCTTGGCCTGGATCTCGGCCAACCGTTCGACAGCCTCGTCCTGACCTTGTTCCGTCATCGACGCCTGAAGGCCATCGAGGAACTGGATGAACTGAGGCGTTATCATCTCCTCGTTCTCTTTCAACTGGCGCTCAAGTTGCTCGTCAGATGTGGCGGTAAGTAGCCGGCGCGTCAAGGCGATCTCCGGCGGCATGTTGCGTTCCATCACCCTGTTGACTGCCGAAGCGACCTTTCGCAACTCCGCAACGGCGGTCTGGTCGCCCTGCTCTTGCGCCGCTTCCATCTCGCTCGCCATCACGGCAAAGAAGAGATCGTCCAACTCCGATAGATGGCTGGCAGCCATCTTCACAGGATCTTCGGTTGCCAAAAGCCTGCTCAGGAGCAGACGTCGCTCTTGAGCGAGGCCCTCGCTCTGCTCGACGAGCTCATCCCGGGTATCCAGGATCTTTCGCCGCAAGGCGCGGATCGATTGCTCTTCCTCTGTCGATTCAGCCTCCTCAATGCGCTTGTTGAGTGCCTGGAAAAAGCTGTAGTCCATCAGAGGAAGCCCCGACTGCACCAACACAAGCACTGTGTCGTCGTCGGATGCCTGAATCAGAGCATTCAAGAGCGTTTCGCGCGTTGGATCCTCAGCGAAACCGCGCACGACCTCGCTGCGCCGGGAGAGGGCTCGTCCCAGCTCGGTCTGCTCCACGAGGTAGTCGTGGAGCGCCTCGAGTTTCTCGGTACCCTCCGCCTCTTGCCCCATCGAAGCCCCAAGCTGCATGATATACTCGAGCAGGGCAAAGAGCCCCTCGTCGACGAGGGATTCGTTCTCCTCAAGGATCTCCGGCCACTCGTCTTCCGCAGCGTTGATCAGGTTCTCCATCAGCGTCCGCTGGTGCTGGCTCCGCTCCATGTCCTCTTCGGAGATCCCCTCGAGCTCCAGAACCCGCTTCACGAACGACTCCATACTGATAAAAGTCTCCGGCTGAAGCAGATATCCCTTGCGCTCCTCCGGAGGCATGTTGTCCATCAACTGACGTGTCAATTGTCCAGCCGCCTGCTGCCGCTCAACCTCGTTGGAGCCAGCTTCTACAGGCAGGTAGAGCAACGCGACCTCTTCGTCAGGATCGTGATAGATAAACGGGATGTTCAGCGCACCGCGGGTCCCACAAGCCGGGCAGACAGCGACGTTCACTGTGCCGCTTAGCGCGCGATTCTTCGCAGACGGGTCGACGCGGACGTCCAGAATCTGTTCAACCGGCGTCTGAAATCGGGTGCCACACGATGGACAGTTGACAGCAGCTACGTATCTAGGTGGCATTAATTCACTCCTTCACTCATACCTTATCGTTACAAACAGACACTCCAATGCACGCAGGCGAGAATAAGGGCCTGACAATAACAGGCCCACAGCGCCCAAGTGCTCGACACCCTCCCACCCGGATGGTGTGCCAGAGTGTATGAACCAACCATCGGGCATTACAACCGCTCCGGACAGCTGCAGCCAAATCGCAGACCGCATCCTAGCGAACTGCGAAGCAGCTTACTTCTTCGCGTCCGGACCAGCGGGTAAATGCACCATTCCTTATTATACCAGACTCTGCTCCTTCCAGATGGCGAGTCCCGTCTCCCTCGGCAGAGCCACGTAGAACGTCGAACCCTTCCCCGGGCTGCTGGAGACCCAGCACCGTCCTCCATGGGCCGAGACAATGGCCCGCGTCAAATACAGTCCTAGCCCGGTGCCCGAGACGGCCCGCGTCTCAGGCCCTTCGACACGGTAGAAGCGATCGAAGATCCGCTCCTGCTCGTCTAGCGGAATACCTACCCCCTCATCCGAGACAGAGACCACGACCTCGGCGGGCGAAGCCTCGCCCTTGATCTTTACCACACCGCCCCGCGGGGAGTATTTGATCGCATTGGAGACCAGATTGTCGAGCACCTGCTCCAGCCGCTGGGCGTCGGCTTGAACCGACGGGAAGTTCTCCGGGAAATCGAGGATCAACTCATGGCGATCGGTCTGCGGTTGGTAGCGCTCCGCCACACGTTCGGCCAGGAATGACAAATCCACCTCCTCAACGTCGCGGAACGGCAGACCGCCCGCCTGCAGGCGTGAGGCATCCAGGAGATCGTCCACCAGACGGGCAAGCCGGTCGGATTCCGCAATGACGTCGTCCAGCATGTCTTCGACCAGAGCGGGGTTGTTGCGCGCCTCCGGTCGGCGGAGCGTCTCCGCATAACCCTTGATGATAGACACCGGTGTCTTCAGTTCGTGAGAGACCACAGAGATAAACGTGTCCTTCAGCGCATCGGCTTCCCGGAAGCGCGTGATATCGCGAATCGTCCCTATGATGTTGAGTAGCTGTCCCTTGCGCGTTATCAGAGGCGCATACGTTATCCCCAGCGACACCACGCTGCGGTTCCTGCGGCGGAGATCCCCCTCGACGTAGAGGGTACGCCCCTCCTCCTCGGGCCAGCCCTCAGACACGGCCTCCCTCAGTGTCCTGCGTGAATCGCGACGTGCCCAGACAATGACGTCGTCGTGATCGCGGCCAATGGCTTCATCAGCTGTCCAGCCGGTCAAGGAGACCGAGGCCCGGTTGAATCGCTCAATGGTGAGGTCGGGGCGCAGGACCATAATGCCATCGGCGCTGGAGTCCAGAAGCGCGTCAAGCCGGCGTCGCTCGGTTACAGCAGCTTCGTATAGCCTGGCATTGTTGACCGCAATCGCGGCGTAGTCCGCGAAACTCGCGAGGATCTGCCGGTCATCGGGCGAGAAACGCGAGCTGTGCGACCGGAAAATCAGGATGACCCCCAATAGCTCTCGCTCGGCGATCATGGGCAGCGCCACGACCTGTCTCAACAGCAGCCCCGTCTCCTCCGCGATCTGGCCTAACTTGTCCGCGAGGTTGGGCATGGAGAAATCCTCCATGTGACCTACATCCGGCACCTCCTCTACCAACGGCTGGAAGGAGTCCACCAGCGCGGGCGGCAGCCCATAGCTGGCCCAGAAGGAGTAGGCGCCATTCTCGCCCCGGAGGGCGATCAGCCCCGACTGGCCCTGGAGCATGTCAACCGACGCCTGCAGGATCAGTCGCAAAACAGCGCGGATACTCAGCCGCGAAACCATCGCCCGCGCGATGCGCAGTAGGTAGTCGCGCTGCCGTATTCGGAAGTCGTACAGATTCAGGGACATACGCTCTCCCTCACAGAACTAAGGGCTCGCGGAGACCAGGCTCCTCCGCTCCCTAAGCCGACTCCACGGCGTCCAGCGCCTCATCGAACAGGATCAGCGCCTCATCGATGTCCGTGCGGCTGACGCTGAGCGGGGGAACCAGACGGATCGTGTTGGGACCGGCCCCCAGGAGCAACAAGCCTCGAAGAAACGCCTCATTGACGATGCGCGTGCGACGCTCTGGGTCTCGCCGCTTGCTTACCCGGTCCTCGACAATCTCCACACCCACCATGAGCCCGCGGCCCCTAACGTCCCCCATACTCGGATGATCGTCCATCATTGCCTTCAGACGCCGCATCATGTAAGCGCCCATCTCTGCCGCGTTGACAATCATACCATTTTCGAGAAGATCCAACGTCGCCAGTGCAGCGGCACAGGAGACCGGGTTGCCGCCGAACGTACTGGCGTGGGCGCCGGCCGGCCAAGTCATCAGGTGACGGCGTGCGATCATCGCGCCCAGCGGCATCCCCGACGCGATCCCCTTGGCGACGGCAACCACGTCCGGCTCCACGCCCTCATGCTCAATGGCAAACCACTTACCGGTTCGCCCCATGCCGCTCTGCACCTCGTCAACGATCAACAGGATGCCATAGCGATCGCATAGCTCCCGCAGCCGGGGAAAGAAAGAGGATGGCGGCACGACATATCCACCCTCGCCCTGAATCGGCTCAACGAGCACTCCCGCCACCTCCTCCGGACAGATCTTCCTGGTGAAAACGAGCTCTTCGAGGTAGCGAATGACAGCTTCGCCCTCATCCTCTCCCCGGCGGGCCAGTGTGGGACGGTAGGGGTCCGGATAGGGGATGTGCGTGACAGGCGGCGAGATCGGCGCGAAAAACCGCCGC
The DNA here is from genome assembly GCA_049975025.1 of Anaerolineae bacterium. Classification (GTDB taxonomy): domain Bacteria; phylum Chloroflexota; class Anaerolineae; order B4-G1; family SLSP01; genus PWVB01. The sequence goes on along the minus strand of JBNGDU010000235.1, from coordinate 3,735 downwards.
TGCACCAGTTTGCTGGCTGTGAAGGCCAGTGCGCCCAACGTCCTCCCGTGGAATCCTCCGTAGAAGGCGATGAAGTACGGGCGACCGGTCACATAGCGCGCAAGCTTGATAGCAGCCTCGATGCTCTCCGCACCCGAGTTGGTGAAAAAGACCTGGACGGGCTCCTCCATTGGCGCTATCTCATCGAGTCGTTCCGCCAACTCGATCTGAGCGGGATAGTAGAAATCGGTCCCCGACATATGCAGGAACTTCTCGGCCTGCTCTTTGATAGCTCTGACGACATCAGGATGGCTGTGTCCGGTCGAGGTGACGGCAACACCGCTGCTGAAATCCAGATAGCGGTGACCATCGACGTCCCAGACCTCAACACCACGTCCGTGTGACATCACAAAGGGATATCCACGGGTTACAGAGGGCGAAACGACCTCCCGATCCCGCTCGATATATGAAAGCGCGATGGGGCCACGGCATTGAACCATAGACGACCTCCTCTAGTGTGGAGAAACTGTGCACGGCTACAAGCCAGCACGCACTGGCATACGCTAGCCTACGCTAGGTTCGATGTCGTCCGGGCCGACCGTTCGAAGAGAAGCCCACGTGACCTGCAGTCCAGCTCGATCCGGACCGGCGCCCGTTACTGCGTGAAGAACGTGAACGCCTGGGTTATCTGCAGCGCGACGCGACTGAAGAGCTGCGGAAAGACCCCCAGCAGAAAGGTGCTGACAATCAAGGTCAGGATCAGGAACAGCACAATCGGATCCTCGTTCACAGCCGACCTTTCGTGATCTTCCCCAACCGGCGCCAGCAGGAACCGAACGCTATTGACCAATCCCATCATCACACCAGCGCTCCCGCTGAGCGCCAGGATCGCTCGGAAGAGATTGGCCTCGGCCATCAAGCGATAAAGGCCCCAGCGGGCCGAGAAGCCCAGCGACAGTGGGAACCCGGCCATCGCGATGCCCCCGACCATAAAGGCCAATGTGCGCCACGGGACCTGCCACGCGGCCCCGGTCAGGGCTCCTACGTCATCACGGCCCTTCCCGAACCGGCGAAGTCCATCGAGCCCCAGCGTCATCAAACCTAAAGCCAGGGGCCGGGCCATCAACATGATCAAGGTCAGCGTGACGCCGGAGGCCTGACGTGTGCCCAGCGCCACAAACATGGCACCGTTATCCACCAGCGTTGCGTAACCTACGATCCGCCCCAGTTGCCGCTGCGAAGCAGCCAGGGCACCGCCGATCACCATCATCAGCAGACCCACCGAGGTGAACAGAGACGCGAACTCTGCCTGTTCGCCAAGCCACCGATAGGACTCCAAGTAGGCCAACAGCAGGAACCACACCGTGCCTAAGTTGACCGTGAACAGAAAGGTGACCACGGGCGGAGACCCGTCGGTGGCGACCGCTGAGAGCCATGATTGGAAAGGCACGGCGCCGAGAAGGATAGCAAATGAGAGGCCCAGCAGGATCGTAGCCGAGCGCAGTAGACTGAGATCGCCGGGGAAAATCGCGAACTGCTCCAAGAGAAGCTGTGTGATCATCAATCCCGGCAGCGCCAGCGTGGCATACGTCAGATACTGCAGACCCCCTCTGGGCTGTCGACCGTACTGGTTTCCTTCAGGTCCGGTGTGGGGCTCCCGGAGCGGAAAGACGCACAGAATCGCCGCCATCTCGACGAAGAGCGCTGCGTAGACCACCTGCTGTACCGTCAGCGCGGCGGAAAGCAGGCCAACGATCGCGACCCCCACGGGAAAGAAATTCGAATGGGGCAAGAGCCGCCATGCGATCAGAAATAGGACAGAGGCAGTCAGGCTGATGAAGGCCAGGGGCAGACGATCCACAGGCTGAATGACCACCACCCGACCCAGGACGACAAGAGGCTCGCCGAGAGCGATCGTCAGCGGGCCCACGGTGAACGTCTCATCTAGAGGCACGAGAGCGATGAGTGTTCCCACAGCGCCGGTCGCGGCAGCCGCAATCCAAGCCATCACCACCGTCCACCGCCGGAGGATCTGTAGCACGGCGGCCACAGCAAGCAGAAAGCCAACGATCACCAGCGGCCCCGGATAGGTCACGTGGGTACCTCAACAACGGTGAGGTAGGAGATAGCCAACCCTACCAACAAGCTGACAACCACGAGGAGACCGGTGACCAACAGACCGGGATCCTGAGCTGAGTAGAAGATGTCAAGCGCGGCCAACAGGTTCAACACCCCAATGCCGACCACGCCCGGATCGCGCTCCTCAGTCCCGAAGAAGAGGATCGCCAAGATGACCAGCACGAAGCACGCCAGGCCCAAGTCCGCCGAGACATAGGGCAGCGTATACTTCGCGGAGGCCAGGCGCGCCACGACCGTGGCCGTGATCAAGGCCAGTGCTCTGAAGGGCAGATTCGCGGCCCATTGCCGGCGCTGACCGGCGCCCTGGGTAGCGCGCCACCGGATGCGGGCGCTTAGCAACAACGCCCCGCAGATCAACCATCCCACGAGGATCTTCATCAAGGCCATCTCAGGACGGGTATCGAAGATCCGCGCGAAAAGGAGTCCGATGAAAACGTACTGAATCAGGAGAGCCAGGAACCGCACACGCCACGCACTGATCACATAGATGATGGCGCCCATCGAGAAGATACCCCAAGCCGCGGGCAACGAGACAAGCTCAGCGAACCGTTCAAGCCAGACCAAAAAAGGGTTCATACACTACCCAGCACAACGAGCACCAAGAGGAGCACCAGCACCGACCAAAGCACCGACCCGCTGCCCTCGACCACCTCAGCACCGATGCGTAACACACTGAGGAGATGCTCTGCTCCCTGCCACACCGTCCGATAGAACCATTGCATATCCAACAACTCGACGACGGGTTGCGCCCTCTGAAGAACGCGCCGCACAGGACCCCCCCAGTAGAGAAGCGCGGTCCCTGCCGCCAACGCCAGTAACCAGAGGCCGACCGACAGGGCGCTGACGATGCCAGCGTCGACGCGCGTCACCAAGGCAGCCAGCACCCCCACGACGATGCCCCACCCCGAGATCAAAGCGATCTTGCGATGTGTCGTCGGAGGCACCACGCGCCCCGCCGCCTGCCGAACCGCGCTCTGCAGTAGGGCCGTCACTGTCAACACCAAGCCCAGCAGAAAGACCCCGCGCCAGCCCCATGGCACGCTGACAAGCACCTCGCGGTAGATCCGACCCAGCGGTGAGGGCGGACATCCCAAGAGGAAAGCAAACGCAATCGACGTGGGCAGAGACCAGAGATGACGCGCGCGGTCATACCGCCTCGCGATGAAAAGCAGGGCCATACACGCGATCCAAGTCGCAACGCCCACCATCAGCAGCTCGGGATCATTCTGAGCCAACGCCCCCGCCACAACCATCAGGAAGACGCCATAGCCCGCCGCGACCAGAGCCCGCCACCTCCGGCTCGTAATCGCCTTGAGCCCCAGCCAGAAAACCGAAAGGCAAGCCCATGCCACACCCCAGATGGGCAGCCCATGAAGTCCCGGAAGCAACATCAATCGGTATAGCAGCGCGATGCCCATCATCGGACTGAGCATACCTATCACGCTCAGCGGACGTGATCGACCAGGAGCCTGGATGTAAAGGACCTGGAACGGGTAGAACCCAATTCGCAAAGCGACCGCCACCATCAGGAGAACCAGTGCTGACGCCGATGGTCGTAGAAGCCACCATAGCCCGCTCGCCCCGTTCTGAATCAGAAACAACGAGATACTCCAGAGC
>JBNGDU010000234.1:0-12425 GCA_049975025.1 Anaerolineae bacterium | reverse complement strand
AATCATCAGGGCATCCCACCTTACCCTATCTTGGGAGAATGATAAAGCCCTGGGTGAGGACCTGCACTATGCTATACCGCTCCGAAATCGTGACGAGGGCTGCATCGACGAAGTCCAGGTGGCTGTCAGCATACTGCTCCAACAACTCGTTGATGCGTGGGAGGTCCGTTCGGTCGATCGACACGAGCTCGATGTCAGTTGCTGCAAGCTCCTGAAGAAAACGGCGCATGGCTCGATGTCCTAATCGCGAGGCCAGCAGATAACAGATCTCGGGGATGACCGGAATCGGTAGAAGCAGTGCATGAGTAAGGTCTTGCACAGCCTTTGCCACTCGATCGTGATTGCGGTCGTTGGAGTCAGCCAATGCAAACAGGAAGCTGGTGTCAAGCAGGGCAAAAGCTGAAAGAGCGCTCACGAGCTATCGGTAAAATCCCATCCACGCAGCGGATCTACTTCCTTAGAGAGGATTTCCTCGTCACGCTCAGATATGTCTCCATCCTCGGAGCTGCCAAGACTCGCAATAGCCAGAAGGAAATCTCGGCCTCCGACTGATTCCGTTTTCTGTTCGTATAGCTCCAGCGCCCGGGCGATGACGTCCACTTCTTCGCGTCGCTCCAACCGAGCGATGCGCTCGATTCGCTGCACAAGCTTTTCATCCACAATGTGAATGCTCATTGTGATGCCCTCTCGCTACCATGATCCTTTGTGCGAAGTCTCAGACTGGCTCCCATAACTGATCGTACTATACTCCAATGTACATACCGGGTCAAGCTTCGGTGCGCGCGAGGGTGTGTTCAGAAATGGGGGCGAATCTCTTAGCCAGGCTCACCGCTACAGCATCAGGAAGTGTTTTGCCCATTTCTGAACACACGGACCCAAGGGTCTTGGGCAGTTTTGGCCCGTCTTTGCGGAGCACTTTGGTGCGAAGGAACCAAAACTGCACATCTGGCAAGTGGTTTCACCGATAATCAGCTTGTTATTTCCCGAAACCAGAATGCGCCCTGCGCGCGAGCTGCTAGAGCATTTTGCGAACTATTGACAACGTTTGGCCTGTCCGATCGTGTCGCTCAGGTTCTCGAAGCCTCCGCCTGCCATCCATGGCGCCACCGGCAGGGCTAGACTCGTTTTTGCTGCTTCTTCGCGGCGCGAGCCTCTCAACGGAATGTTCCCCTTATCTTGTCGGGAAACAGGCCTATAATGTTCTTGATCGCAGGCTGAAGGCGCCTAAGGTATGGGGCCGCCTTGGTGGCCCTACTGTCGAGTGCGGCGTTTGCGAATCCTTTGAGTCCATTTGAAAGGACGTGACGTGAGCGAGGAATTGGTTGCTCAGGTTATCCAGCTTGAGAAAGATGCGAGTGAGAAGGTGGATGAAGCTCAACGCCAGGCAGACCAGATGATTGCCGAGGCGAGGGAAAAAGCCGCCTCCCTCCGTGAGGACGTCTTGAAGGAAGCCCAAGACCGGGCCGACGAGATTCTGCAATCGGGAAAGGCTGCGGCCGAGGCTCGGCGCGCCGAGATCATTGACAAGGCTAAGGATGAGGCGGAGCAGATGGTCGCGCGCGCTGCTCAACACCGGGCGGCTGCCGTCAACCTTGTGGTGCACCGGGTGACTGGGAGGAAGTAGCGTGGTCATCGGGCAGGGCGTCCAGGCTTATTCGCTGGTTCAGGCGACAGTCCGCGCACTCTACGCCGACCTGCTCTCCACTCAGGATTGGGATGCTCTGATCCAAGCGCCTGATCAGGACGCTGTGCTGACCTTTCTCAGCAAGACAACCTACGCACCTTATCTACAGATTGATCGCTCTCTCCTGACCCCGCGCCGCACCGTTTACCAGATTCGCTGGCACCTCGCCGGTGTCTACGCCAAACTTATCCGCATCTCCAAAGAGCCTGGCAGGTCCCTCCTGACACAACTCTGGCATCACTATGAGGTCGACAATATCAAGGGTGCGCTACGGGGCGTTGAGGCCGGGGTTTCCTGGGACCAGGTGTTGCATCTCCTCTACCCAATGGGGAAATACATCGAGGTGGATGTCGCGGACCTGGAGAAGATGGTGCGGGCGCCGAGTGTGGCGCGCGCCGTTCAGGTGCTGCAAGGTACTTCCTACTACGACATCATGGCCCACGCCCTCACGCGTTACCACGAGGAGCAGAACCTCTTCCCTCTGGAAGTGGCCTTAGATCTTGGATATCGTCGAAATCTGTGGGAAAGCATTGACCAGCTCCACGGTCATGATCGCGAAATGGCCTTGAGAACCGTGGGCACGGCGTTAGATAACGACAACCTTCTATGGGCGATTCGCTATCATGTCTACCATCACATGTCCGAGGCGGAGATCGTCAACTACACACTTCCGTTGGGCTACGAGGTCGAGGACGCTGACATTCGCGCCATAGCCCGGGGGGAGGACGTCGCTTCGGTGGTTTTCCGGATCCATCCTGACCTCAGGGAGCAATTGCAGGGCGTAACACTGGAGTCTGGCGAGGGGCTGGGAAAGCTCGAAGAGGCGCTGAGCCGGTTGCTGTTGACGCGGTGTCGCAAGATGTTTATTGGATCGCCTTTTCACATTGGGCTCCCTTTGGCCTATGTATGGCTCAACGAGTATGAGATCCGGGACCTGACCGTCGTTGTTGAGGCCAAGGCGTCCGGATTGTCTCCCGATGTCTGGGAATCTATGTTGCTGATGCCGACATTGTAGGGGAATCAAGCCCTAAGGATGGTAAAGATGTTTCGTGCTGAGCCGATGCGCAAGTTCGAGCTGATTGTCCCCGAGCATGATATTGTCGCCGTGACGGAGACGTTGGCTGCTTCCCGCGTCTTCCACGTTATGCCCCCAGAGGAGACGGAGAGGCAGAGTTCTGTTTCGCGTGCCAATGAGTGGACGGAAAAGGCCAACGTCTATTCGGCCCTGGAGCAACGTATTCTCGACGTGATGGCGGTGTTGGGGGTCGAGGAGGGGGCGCCACCGCCGGGTCCTTTGCATTTGATCGGGCCGGACTTAGCCGAGCGGGACATCGATGCGGTGGAGGAGGAGGCGAAAGGTCCTGCGCAAGAGCTGGAGACAGCACGCAGGGAATTGGCGGAACTCCAGCGCACTAGGGAGCAAATAGAGCCTCTCAAGGGATTGGATGTCGAACTGGAAGCTCTCCGCACCGGTCGATATCTCTTCTCAATGTTGGGGACTATGCCGGTCGATAACATAGAGCGGCTGGAAACGAGCCTGGATTACATACCGTCCTTGCTCGTGGTTTTGCAGAAAGTGAATCATCTGGCTGCGGTGGTGCTCTTCGGGGTGAAACGCGATGCTGAGATTTTGAGGCGTGCTGCGCGGAGCGCCTATCTAAACCCCATTGAATTCCCAACGTCCTATGAGGGTACCCCTGCCGAAGTCCTGGCGGCCTTGGAGAAGCGGATTAACAGGACCCGCGAGCAAATTGCCGAGTATCAGGCTACCGTCCATCATCTGCATGATGCTCGTATTCGGCGTCTCCGGCATATCCTTTGGCGTGTTAGGGCCAGCCGTAAGGTCGTGGAGACTATCGCCGGCTTCCAACGTCTCCAGTACGCTTACCTTGCTGTCGGATGGGTGCTGGCCTCCAAGGTGGATGCACTGAGGGCGCGTGTGGTCGACGTTTCGGAGGATACGGTAATTGAGGTGCTTAAGCCGACGGCGCAGGAACAGGATTCGGTGCCTTTCGAATTTGCTAATCCGCCGATTGTCAGGATGTTTGAGCAATTGGTTACGACCTATGGGTATCCTCGATACAACGAACTCGATCCTACGCCCCTTATAGCTTTGACATTTCCACTGATCTTTGGGGTCATGTTTGGCGATGTTGGGCACGGACTTTTCTTGATACTCTTGGGTGTGCTTGTGCTCAGTCGTAAGGTGAAGTTCCTTGAGGGGGTCCGTGGCTTTGCCGGTGTCATTATCGCCTGTGGGGGGACGGCGACCATTTTTGGTTTTCTCTATGGTAGCCTTTTCGGTTTTGAGGATGTGATTCCGTCTCTCTGGTTGCGGCCCCTGGAGCGGACGACCGATATCCTGCTGGTCTCCGTCTTTCTGGGCGCGAGTGTTTTGACGCTGGGTATGGTCTACAACGTAGTGGGGGCGGTGTTTGAGAGACGTTGGGGGGAGGCGCTCTTCGATCGGAATGGGCTCGCCGGCATCCTGTTCTACGGAGCGTTGCTGGGTCTGGGTGCGACGCTGATGAACGTCGACGTCCCCATCAGTAAAGGCGCGTTGTTCGCGGTCTTGTTGATCACGGCTTTGACGATCGCTACAGAGGCATTGTTGTCGCCTCTTATCGAGGGTGAATCCATTCAGACTGAAGCTTTGGGCTTGACACTTACCGAGGGGTTTTTTGAGCTGTTTGAAACGGTCCTTGGTTTTCTCAGCAACACGCTCTCCTACGTACGCATGGGCGCCTTCGCCGTGGCCCATGGCGCGTTGAGCCTGGTTGTGTTCATATTGGCCCGGCTCGTCTCTCCTGACCAGGACTTGGGATATTGGTTGGTCATCGTGATAGGCAACTTGGTGGTAATAGGATTTGAAGGCATGATCGTGGCAATCCAGACCTTGCGCCTGGAGTACTATGAGTTCTTCAGTAAGTTCTTTGCTGCCGGTGGTAAACGTTATCAGCCTCTGGTGTTGATTCCGGAAGTTCGGTAATCTGAAGAAAGCATCTTTGCTTTGAGAGGAGTGTGATTGATGAGGGTCTTGTTGGGGTTGTTGATCGGTATGGTGCCTTTGTTGCCGGGGGTTGTTTTCGTGCTGCGTCACCGTCACGCGCCCGAGAAACTGACTCGGAAGACTGTCATTGGCTTTAGCGTGGTGAACCTGATCGTCGCATGTGCTGTCATGGGGCTGGGATTGGTCTGGTTCTTTGCCCCGGAAAGCGTGCGAGCTGCGGGATTGTTGCAGCAAGCCGTCGCGCGTGATCCTCTGGCCTATATCGGCGCGGCGGTTTCCGTCGGTCTGGGCTCTCTGGGTGCGGCCTATGCCGTCGGCAACGTGGGTTCCGCGGCGGTCGGTGCGGTTGCCGAGAAGCCCGAGGTTTTCGGACGGGCGCTGCTTTTCGTCGGCCTGGCCGAGGGCGTGGCCATCTACGGCTTGATCATCGCCTTCATCATGTTGGGTTGAGGCGAGACGATGCAGTTATTGGTCATTGGGTCGCCGCCCGCGGTCTGGGGCTTTGCGTTAGCGGGTGTCTCCGGTCAGATTGTTGAGACGGAAGATGAATTGACGCAGGTGCTGGACGAGGCTTTACAGAGACGGGATCTCGGCGTGATCTTGATCACTGGGGATGTGGCGGACTTGTCGCGAGATCGGATCGAACAACTGATGGCGCGAAGTGAGGTCCCGCTGATCGTTGAGATCCCCGGTCCCGATAGTGTAGCGCCAGGTCGTCCTTCGATCCAGGATCTGCTACGCAAGACGATTGGAGTTAAGGTATGACGCGCCAGGACGTAGAAAGCCTCACCGAAGACATTATGTCTGGAGCTGAGCGTGATCGCCAACGGATCCTTAAGGATGCAGAGATGCGGGCGGAAAGTATCCTTGCACAAGCGAGGCGTGAGGCTGAAGCCGAGAAGGCCAGTCTAATCGAAGATGCCGAGACTGAAGCGGCTCGCGTGAAGCAGCAAGCGCAAAATGCTGCAGAACTCGAGGTCCGAGCGATCAAGATGGAAAAGCGGGAGGACCTCTTGAACCAGGTGTTTGAGCAAGCCTCCGACCGGATGTCTGATCCTGATGATATCGAGGATTACGCTCAGATCTTGGAGGGCCTGATAGAAGATGCCGGACAGCATATAAGGGGGCGAAGTGCGCTCGTGATCCTGGCGGATGCAAAGTCCAGGGGATATTTGGATGACGGGGTGTTGGCAAGGCTGAGTGATGTCCTTGAGTGTGATCTGTCGTTGGCGAAGGATGATCTGGCTCCGCCTGCGGTAGGCGTGGTGATCGAGTCGATAGATGGTCGGATACGTTACGATAATACGCTCCAGACCCGATTGGAACGCATGCGGAGGGCGTTGCGTCCTGTTGTCTACCGGATCTTGATGGGGGATGAGGCGTGATCGGGACGGAAGTCGCTCTGAAGCGCGTCGGCAAACTCACCTGGGTCAATGGTCCGGTGGTGCGCGCCCGGGGGACGAAAGAAATCGGTATGCACGAGGTCGTCGAGGTGGGACCACAGCACCTTGTTGGTGAGGTGATTGGCCTCGGTCGCGATGTCATCACCATCCAAGTCTACGAGGAGACCTCGGGACTTCGACCGGGCACGGAGGTCTATAGCACCGGTTCGGTCCTGTCGGTCGAGTTGGGGCCGGGATTGATCTCGGGTATCTTCGACGGCATCCAGCGCCCGCTGCCGGTGATGGAAATGCGAAGCGGCTCGTTTATCGGTCGAGGTATTCAGCTCACACCGCTGTACCGCAAGCAGCCGTGGCTGTTCACTCCCACGGTGGAGCCGGGCGCTCAACTGGCGGGTGGGACGATTCTCGGCACAGTTCCGGAGACCCCCCTGGTTGAGCACCGTGTGATGCTCCCGCCGCATCTCTCCGGAGAGTTAGCGTGGATCGCGCCCGAAGGGGAGTACACGCTCAATGATGAGATCGCGAGGGTCAAAGACGCTCGGGGCGAACACGGTGTGACGATGCTGCAGCAGTGGTCGGTGCGACGCGCTCGGCCTTATCGTTCCCGCTCACGTCCACAGGAGCTGCTTGTCACAGGTCAACGCGTGCTAGATACCTTCTTTCCGTTGGCTAAAGGCGGCTCCGCTGCCATTCCCGGGGGGTTTGGCGCCGGCAAGACGGTGCTGCAGCATCAGGTGGCGAAGTGGAGCAATGCGGATATCATCATCTACGTCGGCTGCGGTGAGCGCGGCAACGAGATGTCCGATGTGCTGCGCCAATTCCCCGAGCTAAAGGACCCTCGAAGCGGTCATCCCTTGATGGAGCGCACGATTCTGATCGCTAACACCTCTAACATGCCGGTTGCCGCGCGAGAGGCCAGCATCTACACCGGTGTCACACTGGCTGAGTACTATCGAGATATGGGCTACGACGTGGCGATGATGGCTGATTCAACGTCTCGTTGGGCAGAAGCCCTACGAGAGATCTCGGGACGCTTGGAGGAGATGCCTGCCGAAGAAGGGTTCCCCGCCTATTTGCCCGCTCGATTAGCCGAGTTCTACGAGCGCGCCGGTCGGGTTGTGACGCTGAGCGGTACGTCGGGCTCCGTCAGCTTGATCGGTGCTGTGAGCCCTCCAGGTGGTGACTTCTCCGAACCCGTCACCCAACATACGCGCCGCTTTGTGCGTTGCTTCTGGGCACTGGATAAGGGATTGGCGTCAGAGCGACACTTCCCCGCCGTCAATTGGTTGCAGAGCTATAGTCAGTATGTGGACGAGATGGCGGCCTGGTGGAATGCGCAGGGGTATGGTGCTTGGGAACATCTACGCGAGCGCGCCTTAGAGATCTTACAGCGCGAGGATCATCTCCAGCAGATCGTGCAGCTCATCGGCGCAGATGCTCTCCCTGATGATCAGCGGCTGGTTTTGGAGACAGCACGTCTGCTAAGGGAGGGTTTTCTGCAGCAGGATGCTATGGATGAGGTGGACACTTTCGCCAGTATTGAAAAGCAGATCAAGATGTTGGAGCTCAGCCTATCTTTCCACGATCGAGCGTCACATCTGGTTGAACGGGGCTGTCCGATTGTCGTGATTCATAATCTTCCCGTCGTGGAGCGAATCGTCCGCATCAAGCAAATGGTGCCCAATGATCAGATCGGACGTATAGACGATATCCATCAGATGTTGGACAAAGAGATGGATGAACTGGAGCAGCAATACACATGACCCAGATGCGCGCCATCGAAGGACAGGAAGTCATCGGTATCTCGCAGGTCGAGGGTCCGATTATCGTTGTTGACGGGGTCACTGGCGTTGGATACGACGAGGTCGTAGATATCGTCGATCCGGATGGTCGGGAACGTCAGGGACGTGTTTTGGAGGCTGGAGAAGATCGCGCCGTCATTGAGGTTTTTGCCGGGACGACGGGGCTTTCCTTGGCGGGGACCAAGGTTCGTTTTACCGGAAGTCCAATGCGGATGCCGGTGGCTGAGGAGATGCTAGGACGCGTCTTTGACGGATTGGGCAATCCTCTGGATCATCATCCCGCTCCCATCGCCGAGGAATGGGCAGATATCAATGGGCAACCCGTCAATCCTACAGCGCGCGAATATCCTCAGAATGCGGTCTTGACCGGGCTTTCCGCCATCGATGGAATGAACACCCTGATTCTGGGTCAGAAACTCCCCATCTTCTCCGGAAGTGGGCTGCCTCATGACCAGATTGCTGCCCAAATTGTGCGTCAATCCAATCTCTCTGCATCGAACGACCAGCGATTCGTCATCGTTTTTGCCGCTTTAGGGGTGAAGCATGACGTGGCTGAGTTCTTCCGGGATGCCTTTGCCGATACGGGGGCGCTGACTCGAGCGGCGATGTTTTTGAACCTGGCGGATGATCCTCCGGTGGAGCGTGTGGTGACGCCTCGCGCCGCGTTGACATTGGCCGAGTTTCTGGCTTTCCAAAAGGGCATGCACGTGTTAGTTGTCTTAACGGATATGACCAACTACTGTGAGGCGCTTCGCCAGATCTCCAGCGCGCGCGGAGAGATTCCTAGCCGCAAGGGATACCCGGGATATCTCTACAGCGACCTGGCCTCTTTGTACGAGCGCACCGGTCGTCTGAAGCAGCAGAAAGGCAGCATTACCCAGTTGCCCATCCTCACGATGCCCAATGACGACATCACCCATCCGGTCCCTGATCTGACGGGCTATATCACGGAGGGCCAGATCGTGCTAAGCCGGCAGCTCTTTCAGCAGGGCATTTATCCTCCGGTGAGTGTGCTTCCTTCTCTGTCACGCTTGATGAAGGACAGCATCGGGGAGGGGTTCACCCGCGCTGACCACCCTCACGTGGCTTCACAGCTTTACGCTGCCTACGCGGGGGCAGAGGATGCCAGATCCCTGGCATCGGTGATTGGAGAGGAAGAACTCAGTGCTGTCGATCAGGCCTATATGAGATTTGGGAGGTCTTTTGAGCAGGAGTTTATCGCCCAAGGCAGGATGGAGAACCGCTCTATAGACCAGACTCTCGATATAGGATGGCAAGCGCTGTCGGAGTTGCCAAGGAGCGAGCTGACGCGCGTGCGCGATGACGAGATCGCTGCTCATTACCGTGGCGGTGACGAGCACCGCGAACAGAGGCAGGATCGCGCTTCGGAGGCCCCATGAGCCCTCAGATGGCGCCCACGCGCAGCAACCTCATGAGCGCACGGAGGACGTTGAAGCTGGCGCGCGAGGGACACGATATCCTCGATAAGAAGCGTGAGGCCCTTACATCCGAGTTGCTGCATATCGCTCACGATGCGTCGCAGTTAGAGTCGGAGGTCCGGGACCTCATGTCCAAAGCTTACGAAGCTCTCGAAGTGGCCCGGTTGGTCATGGGGCGGGAACACCTGGAATGGGCAGCCCTTTCGGTCAACAAGACGATGGAGGTTGACGTGATGCCCCGGACGATCATGGGCGTCATGGTCCCGATGGTGACGGGAAGCGGCGGACCGCCGGACATCTCTTATGGCATGGGTAATACCACAGTGCATTTGGACGAGGTCGCCGAGAGATTCCAGGCGGTGCTACGAAAGATACCGGAGCTGGCACAGACGTTGACCACGGCCTGGCGGTTAGCCCGCGACTTGCAGAAGACACAGCGCCGTGTCAACGCGCTGGAGCACGTCTTCATCCCGGAATATGAGGACATGGTCTCGTATATTGAGAGCGTCTTGGAAGAGCGTGAGCGTGAGGAGCTTTTCCGGCTGAAACGCGTCAAGTCGAGGCATGGTGTCAGCTACGAGTCCGATAGACCTCGCCGCGGTGATGACGCAATTTAGGAGGTCCATGAGCGTTCCCATATCCTCTTCAGAAGACGATCGGCGGCTGAGCCCCTTTGGGCGTATTCTCGTCGCTATCGATGGTTCCGAAGCTTCCCTTCGTGCCGCCCGGGTCGCGATACAGATGGCGGCTGTCCACAGTCTACCTCTGACGACCCTCTACGTGATCGACGAAACGGTGATCGGTGACATAACTGCAGCGTCCGGCGAGTCGACCGATCAAGTTCGTCGCCAGTTGGAGGAAAAGGGGTGGCATTACCTGGAGTATGTCTCTCACATAGCCAGGAATCATGGCGTGACCTGTAGGCGACTGATGCGAGAAGGCCTGCCGCACGGCCAGATCGCAGATGTCGTTTGGGATTTCGACATTGATCTGCTCGTCATAGGACGCAAAGGCCTTCAGAGCTCCAGGCGAGCCTTCCTTGACAGCGTGACCGAGCGGGCGATAGAGTATGCCCCTTGCTCGGTATTGATTGTCAAATCGGAGTGAAGGTCGACCTCGCCTCTCCCAATCCGTGAGGAGCCCGCTCCATTCCCGAGTTCCTTAGCGTTCGGCGTATCGTCTCAAGAGCACACCCATGGCGGAGAACCCTATCCAGGGTTTCCGCTGTGCCCGCGTCCCGAGTCGTTAGCTCTCGCCCGGTAGATGTTCATCGAGGGTGCATTTGCAGGTTTGCCAGTCGATACGGCCCGTGCTATAACGGCATCACGACTCAAACTATCCCTATACCTTCAGACACATCGTGCCGCACAGGGCCCCATTGGGCAGGAGGACGCATGGATCAAGCAATCGAAAGTTCCTCGGGGGAAAGACCACGGCTTTCCTTGAACACATCGAGCACCGCAGCTGTCGTTCGGACCTCCGCCGGGAAGGTGCGCGGCTATATCCGCAACGGCATCTACACCTTCAAGGGGATCCCCTACGGTGCGCCCACGGGCGGCGCTGCGCGCTTTATGCCCCCGTCCAGACCCAGCCCGTGGTCGGGCGTGCGCAGTTGCCTGCACTACGGGCATACGTGCCCTCAGTTGGCCTTTAAAGGCTCCTATCTGGTCACCGGGGGGGACAACGCGCCGGTGGACGACGAGGACGCCTTCCTGCTCTACCGAGCTTACCTGCAACCCGCCGGTGAGGACTGCCTGCGGTTGAACATCTGGACTCCGGCAATCCACACCCCCACCCGCTATCCGGTCATGGTTTGGCTGCACGGCGGTGGATTCGAGGTAGGCTCCGGTCACGATCTCGCTGCTTACGATGGCGAAGCCCTGGCCACCCGCGGGGATGTCGTTGTCATCACCCTCAACCATCGGCTCGGCGTGTTCGGTCACCTGAACCTGGCAGAAGTGGGCGGCGAGCCGTATGCCGGCTCCGGCAACGTCGGTCTATTGGACATTGTTCTCGCCCTGGAGTGGGTACAGGAAAACATCGTGAACTTCGGCGGCGACCCGGGCAATGTCATGATCTTTGGTCAGTCGGGCGGCGGCGGGAAAGTCAATGCGTTGATGGCGATGCCTGCTGCCGGTGGACTCTTTCACCGGGCTGCAGTACAAAGCGGCTCGACGTTACGCGTGGGAGAGCCGGAGAACACCGCCCGTCTGGCCGCGGCAGTGCTGGCGGAACTGGGGGTCGAGCCCGCGCACCTCGAAGCCCTTCAGCAATTCACCGTGCAGGAACTTCTGGCTGCCGGGCGGGCGGCTGTGCGCGGGCTCGCCGACGAAGCGCGCCGGGAGCACGGTAGGTCCAGGTTGGGCTGGACGCCGACTGTAGACGGTGGGTCCTTACCCCGCCATCCCTTTGACCCGGATGCTCCGGATGTCTCCGCCGACGTGCCGCTGCTGGTCGGCACCAATCTGCACGAGTTCGTGTGCGGGGTCGATCGCCCCGACGCTTACAGCCTCACGGGCCCCGAGCTGGTTCAGCAGCTGCGCGCTCGTTACGGGGAAGGATCCGAGGAGATCCTCTCCGCGTACCAAAGGTGCTACCCCGATGCCAAACCCTTTGACCTGCTCGCGTTCATCTCCGTCGCGCCGTTCCGGCAATCTGCTGTGGACCAGGCGACGCGAAAAGCTGCCCAGGGCAAGGCTCCGGCTTACTACTACCTCTTCTCGTGGCGCACGCCCGTCTTGGATGGTCGCCCAGGTGCCTTCCACAGCGCGGAGATCGCATTTGTGTTCGACAATCTCGAGCGTTGCTCGAACCTGACAGGGGGCGACCCTGAGGCCGACATCCTGGCGGGCCGGATGAGCCAAGCCTGGATTAACTTCGCCCGCTACGGGGATCCCAACCACGATGACTTGCCGCACTGGCCTGCCTTCACCTCAGAAGAGGGAGCGACCATGCGCTTCGATAGCCCTTGCGCCGTTGTAAAGGATCCGGACCGCGCTGCACGGCAGGTTGTCCTGAGCAGAGGGTGACCCCCGTCCTCAGTCAAGCCGACCGTTCAGGTTCGTAGTAAGCGCTTCAGCGCTTGTC
>JBNGDU010000233.1:6736-12457 GCA_049975025.1 Anaerolineae bacterium | reverse complement strand
CTCTGCTGCAAACTGCTGGTCTTGGCTGTTAAAGTACTTCTTCCGACTTACTTAGTATAGGCAGGACACGTCCGCGTGGCAAGCATGTTACCGTTCTGTCACAACGCCCGAGGTCCCCATGTGGTCTTCAGGCTGATTCCCGCAGTGACGAACTTGCAGAGTACAAGTCCTATGTGATACTCTCAGTATATCAAAAGCCCATCGGCACGAAACTGCGATAAGCAGGCACCTGCTGCACGCTTGAGTGCCCGGCCCTCCGTGCTACAATCGATAGTCGTGTGAACATCAGTTGAGAAGGTCACATCGATCTCGAACGCTGTGACCTAATACATAAAGTGAGTCCCGTGGTGGCTCCGACCGCCCCGGAAGCTCATTTACCGATCAGAGGCATTAGTGTGGACAACCAAAATCAGAAGATGAGTCAAAAGCAGTTCTGGGTAGACTTAGAGCCTATCGGTCGCCGAGCTCTCGTGGGCTCAAATATGAGCTTGCTCGAAGCAGCCCAAAGCACCGGGGTTGAGATCGCGGCGGTCTGTGGTGGCGCCGGTTCATGTGGCAAGTGTCGCGTTCAGCGCATCGAGGGTGAGCTCAGCCCCCCATCCGCAGACGAACGTGATACCTTCAGCGAAACTGAACTGGCGTCCGGCTTCCGCCTGGCCTGTCAGGCCTATCCTCGCAGCGACGTGAAGATCCATATCCCACCGGAGTCGCTGAGCACCCCCCAGCGACTCCAGATCGAGGGACAGGAGACGGAGATCACGCCTGACCCTCTTATCGAGATGGTCGACGTCACGCTTGACCCGCCTACACTTGAGGACCTGCGGGCCGACACGGTGCGGCTGACCGACGCTTTGGCCGAGAAAGGTATTCCCCGCCCCTTCTACGGACAGCCCGTGCTGCACCGGCTTTCAGAGGAGTTGCGCGCTCGCGATTGGACCGCTCGGGTAGCGATTCGCCGGCAGAGCACAAACCCGGATAGTGGCGGGCCGCAGCCCTGGCTGGAGGTCGTCGGGGTGCTCCACCCCCACCAGCAACCCATCGGACTTGCGGTGGATATCGGCACGACGAAGATGGCTGCCTACCTGGTCGATCTCGAGACCGGACACACACTGGCGAAGGACGGTCTGATGAATCCCCAAATCGCGTACGGTGAGGATGTCGTCAGCCGGATTGCCTACGCCAATGAACGACCCGATGGTCGTGATGCACTACAAAGCCGCCTCGTAGCCGGCTTGAAAGACTTGGTGGACAAGCTCTGTAACGACGCCGGCGTCGTTCGAGAGCAGATCGTGGATGCGGTCGTGGTAGGCAACACAGCCATCCACCATCTTTTCATCGGCCTTCCTGTGGCTCAACTCGGCGCCTCGCCTTACATCGCGTCAGTAAGCGATCCATTGGATATCCGGGCCGCTCACTTGGGCCTGGACCTCGCCCCGGGCGCGAAAGTCTATCTGCCCCCCAACATCGCCGGGTACGTCGGCGCAGACCACGTCTCGATGTTGCTCGCGACGGACGCCTGGCGGGCGGCGAAGCCCACGATTGCTCTGGACATCGGGACCAACACGGAGATCAGCCTGGCTGTCGATGGGAACCTGCTAAGCTGCTCCTGCGCTTCGGGACCGGCGTTTGAGGGCGCTCACATCTACGCCGGGATGCGCGCCGGGCCGGGCGCGGTGGAGTACGTTCAGATCACGGGCGACGATATCCGCGTGCAGACCATCGGCGGTCGTCCCGCCGTCGGCATCTGCGGGTCAGGCATCCTGGATGTCGTGGCCGAACTCAGAGCCGCCGGTATCATCGGTCGTACAGGGCGCATGGACCAGAACCATCCCCGCATCATACCCCGCGACGGCGGAGGGGCGTTTGTGCTGGTCGAAAAAGCGTACACCGGGAACGGTCACGACCTGCTCGTCACCCGCCGGGACGTGAATGAGATCCAGCTTGCCAAGGGCGCTATCCGCGCCGGCGTGGATGTCTTGCTGAACGAAGCCGGCATCAGCTACGACGAGGTAGGGGCTTTCATCGTCGCCGGCGCCTTCGGCACCTATCTTGATCTTAAGAGCGCTACCCAAATCGGCATGTTCCCGCCCCTGCCCCTGGATCGGTTCCGACAGGTCGGCAACGCCGCGGGCACCGGCGCACGCCAGATGCTTATCTCGGCAGAGCGCCGGCGGTTAGCCGAATCCATCGTGGATCGGGTTCGCTACATCGAACTGACCGCGCACCCCAATTTCACCGACGTCTATATGTCAGCGATGGTACTGTAAATTGGGCTGACTTAGGATCAAGAGTTGTTTGGATGAGCCGGTCATTCACGACGCTGGTTGAAGATCCCGGCAGCGTCTCGGGCCCTCGATTATGGACCAGGTGCTAGAAGGGAAGACAGAGTATGGAAAAACTACCCATCGTCGGCATCACGATAGGGGATGTCGTGGGCATAGGCCCGGAAGTCGTCGCCAAGGCTCTGGTGCACCCGAAGATCTACGAGGTCTGTCGTCCGCTGGTCATCGGTGATGCTAGGGTCTTTGGAGACCCGAAGTTCGCAGCCCCAATCCCGAACCTGGCGATCATAGAGGACCCTGAGAAGGCGGGGAGATCCCCCGATACCGTCCATCTGTTGGATCTCCATAATCTTGCCCCCGACGAGGTTGAGATGGGACAGATCTCCCAGGCCGCGGGACGCGCTGCCGTGGCATACGTTCTCAAGGCAACGGAACTAGCCATCGCGGGCGACATAGACGCCATCGCAACAGCCCCTCTGAACAAGGAAGCCATGCGAATGGCCGGCTACCACTACATCGGCCATACGGAGATTCTTGCCGAACTGACAGGCGCGCGGCGCAGCACGACGATGCTCGCGACACCGGGCCTGCGGGTGACTCACGTCACGCGCCATATTCCCTTCAGGGAGATCGCCGACCAGATTACCACGGCAAACATCCTGGACACGATTTCCATCACCTATGAAGGCATGCGCGACCTTGGTTTTGCGCGCCCCCGCATTGCCGTAGCCGCGCTCAACCCCCACGGCGGTGAGGGGGGCTTGCTGGGTCGCGAGGAGATCGACGAGATCACCCCTGCTGTGGAGGCGGCTCGCGAGCGCGGCATTGACGCTCACGGGCCTATTCCGGCTGACTCGGTCTTCTTTCAGACTATTCTGGGCAACTACGATGTCGTCGTGACCATGTATCACGACCAGGGCCACGTGGCTGTGAAGACCCATGGCTTCGAGCAATCCATCACCATAACGCTAGGCCTACCTATAGTCCGGACCTCGGCGGACCACGGCACGGCCTTTGATATCGCGGGCCGAGGCATAGCGACAGAGGACAGTATGTTGGCAGCTATCACGGAAGCCGGACGCATAGCCACCCGTCGGCGAGCCGCCTGACGCATCACCGAACTTGACGTCCGCCGGTATTTGTATATAAATCCGCTTGCATGGATCTGCCCGGGCAAGCCCGACGCCGGAATTCCAACCACCTGACATTAAGAATCGCTGGGGTCCGATATAGATTTCCGCGGCTCAGATGGTCGAAACACCAAACGGAAGCAGTGGGAGCATCACTATGTCTAGCGCACCAACGAATCAAACCGGTCGTGACATTCTGATCGTGGACGACTCCCCCATGAGTCTTCGACTGCTGACCCACATACTCGACATGGAAGGATACCATGCCCGGCCGGTGACAAGCGGCGCCGAAGCCCTCGCCGAGATCGCAGACGCCGCACCCGATCTCATATTGCTGGACGTGATGATGCCCGAGATGAGCGGATTTGAGTTCGCGGCAAAGCTCAAGGCTAACCCCGAGACCGAGAACATCCCGATTATCTTCATCAGCGCGCTCAACGACGAGGAGAGCAAGGTCCGAGCGTTAGGCACCGGGGGCGTGGACTACATCACAAAACCTCTGCACGTCAACGAGGTTATCGCGCGGGTAACAACTCATCTCCGGCTGCGAGATGCACGCGAGCGCCTCCAACAGGAACTGGAGGAGCGCGAGAAGCTAATCGACGAACTAGACAAAGTCAACGAACAACTGCAACAAGAGGTAGCGGAACGCAAAGCGGCCCAGGAAGCCCGGGAGGCGTCCGTAGCCCTGCTGCGTCAAGCTCTGGTCAAGACGGAAGCCCTCTACAGAATCACCCGCTCGCTGATCACGAGCGAGGACATCCCCGACATGCTCCAAATCGTGGCGGATAGCGTGGCGGAGGCCTTGCCGGCCGATCGGGTCGTCGTCATCACCTTCGATCCTGAGATCACGCGCGTCACCAGCTTCACGGCAGGCGGTCCTGGTGTTGAGAGTGTGGTCCAACCCTCCTTTGATGAGTTGATGGCGGGCCTGACGGGCTGGGTCGTCGAGCGCGTACAACCTGTCATCTCACCGAAAGATCAACCCGATCCTCGTGAGAGTCCGATCGCTCGCCGTCATCGTGAGGAAACCCGCGCCGGCTCTATGCTGGTCGTCCCCCTTTACTATCAGGAAAGCATGCTCGGCACGATGACGGTCATCAACGCGCCGGAGGAACCGAATTTCAACGAGCAGCACCTCGCGCAGCTCAACGCGGTCGCGGGGCAAGTTGCCATAGCGCTGGCCAACGCGCGCCTTTCGGCTGAGACCGCCTATCTTAAGGAGTTCAACGAGGGCATCGTTCAGGGCGTCGCAGATGCGATTCTTCTGATCGACCAGAACCAACGCATCGTGTTCGCCAATGCCGCAGCTGAGGATATGCTCGGATATCCGCCTGACGAGCTTATCGGACAACGTGGCCCTGTTCTGGTGTCCGACGCCACGCTGGAAAAGCTCGATCGTCATGCCGAGCCATCGGACTTGATGTCCGCGCGATTCGAGACCTCGATCAAAGACCGCAATGGACGCAGCGTCCACGTCTTGGCCAGCAACCGACCGCTTTACCAAGAAGATGAGTTTGCCGGCATCCTTGCAGCCCTGACCGACATAACAGAGATCAAGAAGGCGGAGGATCAGCTACGTAGATATGCTGCTGATCTCGAAGCGCAGAACGCGGAGCTCGCTGCCTTTGCCCACACGGTTGCCCATGACCTGAGAAGTCCGCTAACGGGGCTGATTGGGTTCATAGATCTCCTGATACAGCACGCCCGAGAGACCAACGACACGGACTTGCAGAAATACGCGCACTTTCTCTATCGCAACAGCGCTAAGATGAACAATATCATTGACGAGTTGTTGTTGCTGGCCAGCGTCCGTGAGATGGAGGAGATCGAACTCACGCCTTTGAATATGGGCAAGATCGTAGAGGAAGCGCAGGCGAGACTTGACTACCTCATCGATGAGTACGGCGCTGAGGTTACCTTAGCCGATGACTGGCCTGCAGCCGTGGGCTATCCCCCTTGGGTGGAGGAGGTCTGGGTCAACTACCTGAGCAACGCCATCAAATACGGCGGCCGTGCCGAGGAAGGCACGCCTCCCCGCGTTGCGTTCGGCGCAGACGCGCCGCCCCAAAATGACGGTGAGATGATTCGTTTCTGGGTACAGGATAACGGGGTTGGTCTAACATCGGAGCAGCAGTCACAGCTATTCACGCCGTTCGAGCGGCTGCACAACGTGCGTGCTGAGGGGCACGGGCTGGGGCTCTCTATCGTTCAGCGGATCCTGGAAAAGCTCGGCGGGGAAGTAGGCGTCGAAAGCGAGGTGGGTGCAGGAAGCCGATTCTACTTCACGCTCCCACGCGCCCGCACGC
>JBNGDU010000233.1:0-6636 GCA_049975025.1 Anaerolineae bacterium | reverse complement strand
AGCGAGGTGGGTGCAGGAAGCCGATTCTACTTCACGCTCCCACGCGCCCGCACGCGCTCCACCAACTGATCCCGATTCTCGGCGCAGCGCGGTCGCGCTAGTGGATCTCCACGGTCGTGCCTATCTCCGCCCAATTGTAGAGGGTCTCAGCAGCGGGGATCCCCAGGATGATACATCCGTAGGAAGCCGGCTGACCCAAGTTGCCCTCCCATAGTCGCGCGCCGCTGGATAGAATCGGCAGCTCGTGAAAGCCATTCTCCACGCCGCCCCCGGCCGAATAGACCGAGATGAAATACGGCATCCACAGGTCCCACTGGGAAGCGTATGCCTCCTCGTGCTTCTCCAGAACCTGGAAGGTGCCTCGATGCGTCGGTGATGTCTCGATACCGGTTGAGACAGCCCAATCCCAGAGAAGCTGACCGTTTTCATAGACGCGTGTGCGTTGCTCAGCGAGATCTACCACGATCTTCTTACCCAAGACGGGCATATGGGGCGTCAGTATATCCTGCGAAGGGATCAAGATCTCTTGCCCGACTTGCAGACGATTGACGTCGATGTCACGATTGGCCTCTGCGACCAGCCCCGGTGGCATGCCGAACTTGGCAGAGAGGCTGGTGAGCGTATCGCCGGGCTCGACGACGTAGACCCGTTCCGGGTGGGTCATATACAACCGAACCTGAGCGACACCGTCGTCGAACGCCTGAAAGACGGTCTCCGCGGCCTCATCATAACGAAATCCCCGCCCCTGACCCATCTCATCCGCCAAGGCCATTAATGTATCCCGAATCGCGTACGCGTTCACGTCCACGATGGGCTCTCCACCCTCCCCGGGCACAAGATAAAGCCAGTTGCCGATCTCCTCTCGCCCCAAGGGCCAGCTGAAGATCTCGTCCGTGAGCACATCATAGGTCGTGATCGTCATCTGACGAGATAGCAGACGCTCCGCTTGAGCCACGACGTCCGTGGCGTCCACCTCCACCGGATCCAGGAGTTGAAAGGCCAGCGGAACCTCCACTCGGTAGACGCCGCCACTGGCCTCGCGCATCCGGGCCAACGTCGTGGGAAGATCCAAGACGCGACCGGTCTGTCCAGGCACGACAACGACCTCTCCCTGCTCAAGCTCGATTGCAGCATCGATCACAGGCTGAGATACCTCTTCGCTGAGATCTTCAAGCAGGGCTCGCGCCGCCGTGGCGTCAAACAGGAAACGGGGAGCGACGTCATGGTAGTTGAGCCAAACCTCTGCCTGCGCCCGCCAACCGCCTCCCCGGCCCGTATCATAAGCCGCCCGTGCCGTGCCCTCGACGTCGACCCGCAAGCCGGCTTTGGACCACGGATAGGACCATTGTCGATCTCCATCGGTGAGCACCAGCAACCCTGTGTCAACATACTCGGCGACGCCTTCCAACGCCCTAGCAGCCTCTTCAGGCTTCATACCCCCGAGATCCACACCCAACGCGTAAACGTGAGGATAGATGTGACCGCGGTAGAGGCGCTCCATCCTCTGAAGAAAGACCCACCCACTGAAGACAGTGACGCCGACAAGACACAGCGCGAGCAACGGCAGGAGCAGGATCAGCCCCGTACTCGCCGGCGCGCTCGCGGCTTGACGATCCTGTGCTACGGAGCGAGGGTCACTGTCAGATCTATATATGCCGGGGTAAGTGCCCTCGACGTTCCGATTCGCCATGGCTTGTCCAGCTCCTTAACCAACTCAAAAGGGCAATTCGCTCAGTCGGCCTGGCTGTGAGCACACGAGCCAGGCCGACCGTGAGACCTTCTCTATTCAACCCTACTCTCGAGCGTCGATCACTGTCCCAACCGCTGCCAGCTCAACTGAGCTCTGGCCGCCTGGGTCGCCTCGAAGTACTCCATGCGCACGGTGTGAGGGCCTTCCGTGAGACTTACCGTCGCGTAACGGGTGCCGCGCATTGGGCGCCAACTGCTCAAAACCAAGCGATCGTCCACGTAAAGGCGCACGCCATCGTCGGTTGTCGTCGTGAATCGATAGCGCCCAGACTCGAACCGGAAGGTGCCCGTCCAGCGAACAGCAAAGTCATTCACAGGGATCTCCGATGAAGGTGAATCCCAACCCCAGTTGAAATCGATGGTCGGATCCGTGCGCTTCAGCACGGGGGTCCCGCTGATATCTCGACCTTGGAAGTACTCCGCCGTCCAAGGTCCAGGCCGCTCAACCGACGGCGTCGGCGTGGTTGGTTTCGACGTCGCAGGAACAGTGGGGATCGCGGTAGCTCCGTAGGTCGGCGAAGGAGGCATAGCGCGGGCGACCTCCACGGTGGGCGCGTAGTCCCACCAGAACTGAATGCTGGCACTGCCTGTCTTCTCAAAGTACTCCACCCGCAGTGTGTGACGACCCTCAAGATAGTGCCAATCCTGATAGTGCCACGTACGTTCCTGAGGTTCCCAATGGTTGAGGCGCAAGTCGACATCATCGATCCACAGGCGAACGCCGTCGTCCGATATCGCGTTGAAACGATAGAGTCCGGGTCTGAGATCGAAGGTCCGCACCCAGCGAACGGAGAAATTGTCGGCGGGCATCCAACTCGTCGGGGCGCCCTCGCCCCAGTCGAAGTTGATCTCAGCATCATCCCTGATCATAGCAGGTCCGCCGCGCAGCTCACGGTTGTCGTAGTAACGTCCCTGCCAACCCCGGATGGCGTCGACCCGGTTCCACCAGACGTGGATCGCCGCCTCACCACCTTCCTCGAAGTAGTCTATGACGACCACGTGGTTGCCGCCCGTCAGGGCGATATCGGCGTAGTGGGTGTTGGGCAGTTTTTGCTTCCGCCAGGCGTCGAGGATCAGTTGCCCGTCCACGTAGATGCGAACACCGTCGTCACTGCTCGCGTAGAAACGGTAGGTCCCCGTCTCGAACCCCAGCGTGCGCGCCCATCGCGCGGAGAAGTTATCGGCATCGACCGCGGGGTCCGGACTACCCGTGCCCCAGTCGAAGTCGATGGCGGCGTCCCGCCGCGTCAGAGCCGCACTGCCGGCCAGGTTCTTGTTGTTCCAATACGTCGCGGACCAAGTAGCCCCGCCCTGGAGCTTTTCCCAGCCGAGCTGCATCGCAGCATTGCCCCAATGCTCGTAGTACTCAATACGGACCCGGTTTACGCCACCCGGCACGAAGTGGTCGATGAAATGCCAAGTCGCCGCCTGATCCTGCCAACTGTCCACCACCAGGACATCGTTGATCCATATACGCAGTCCGTCGTCGGAGCGGTACGTGAAGCGATAGGTCCCGGCCTCAAACCAGACGTCACGACTGAAGCGCGCCGAGAACCCGTCAGCGGGCACCCCATCGCCGGGGCTTCCGGTCCCCCACTCATGTGTAAGGTCTTTCTCGTAACGGGTGAGCACCGGGCCGCCGGAGAGCGTCATATTGTTGAAGTACTCAGCATACCACTCATTGGCCGCGGCAGCGGGCAGGACACGGAACAGCCCTCCACCTAGCACCACCCATACCAAGACAAACGCGAAACTGAATCTCCCTAGCTTGCTCATAGCTCTCTCTCTGATCTCCTTCCTACTACTTACTATTATAGTCATATTTACCGGGATTCCGCAAGGGATTCTTCCACATCGCCTCTAGGCGCATCCGCCGGAGGGCACTGTGTCTGTTCCTTGAGTTCCCCTGATCTATAGACGCTACAGCGACCCCAGAGGTTCCATCCCGAGTTCTTCAAGGCCGGCAGACGCCCCAATGGGGCTTTGACATGTCAGTTGTCTGACATATAATCTGACATGGAGCCAAACTATGGATTTCGAAGACCTGCCCAAAGTCGTATCACCCCAAGCGCAGGTGGAAGCTGCCCTTACCCAACTGCTGAAGGGATTGCAGCCCGGAGATCAACTGCCGCCGGAGCCGGTCCTGGCCCAGCAGCTCGGCGTCTCACGTCCCACACTGCGTGAGGTGCTGCGCACCTTTGCGGAGCGCGGCCTGTTGATTCGGCGGCGCGGCGTGGGCACCTTCGTCGCCTCACGCTTGCCGATCCTGGAGACCGGCCTGGAGGTGCTGGAGAGCCTTGAGCGAATGGCCCAACGCCTGGGCCTGGCCACGGAGATGGCACATCTGTCGATCACGGAGCGGGCGGCGACCGAGGCAGAGCTGGAGGGCCTTGAACGGGAGGATCTTACGCCGGTACTGGTCGTGGACCGGGTCATCGCCATTGAGGGAGAGCCCGTAGCAGATCTCAGAGATGTGGTGCCCGTCGAATATCTGAGCAAAACCGATCTCGCCGCAGGCTTTCGCGGCTCTGTGCTCGACATATTGCTGGCGCGAGACTCTCCGGCCTTGACGATCTCTCGGACCCAGATCATGGCCGAATCGGCTGACGCCAGGGAGGCCCGCCGGTTGAACATTGAACCGGGCACAGCGCTGCTCAAGTTGGTAGCCCAGCTCTTCAGTTACCATGAACAGATCATCGACTATTCGGTGAGCACCTTCGTCCCGGGCCACTTCAAGTTCCAGGTCATAAGACAGGTGCGCACCTGATCCACATCAACGTTCATGCCACCCAGGTGACGAGAATCGGAGTTTGCGTTGCACTATAGGGAATTGATCACTTCCAGCCAAGCCGGAGAGACATAATGACAGAAGAAAAGAGGATCCTCGCGGAGACCGTGCACGATGCAGTGGAAGAGGCGCAGGAGGCTATCCTTCGTTTTATGCGCGACCTTGTCGCGATCCCCTCGATGGACTCGCAGATCCGCGAGGTGGGCGAGCGCGCGCAGGTCGAGATGGAGAAACTCGGATTCGATGCTACGTGGTTCGATCCCATGGGGAACATCGTCGGTCGAATGGGAGACGGTCCGGGCGTGATTCTCTATGACAGTCACCTGGACACCGTCGGCGTGGGCGACCCGGATGAATGGAACTGGGATCCCTTCGCCGGCAAGGTCGAGGACGGGGTGCTCTACGCCCGCGGGGCCAGTGACGAAAAGGGCAGCACCCCCGGCATGGTCTACGGATTGGCCATCGCCAAGCGTCTGTGTCTGCTGGAAGGTTGGACCGCCTACTATTTCGGGAACATGGAAGAATGGTGCGATGGTCTCGCACCTCGCGCCCTGATGGAAGAGGAGGGTATCGAGCCCGACTACGTGGTCATCGGCGAGCCAACGAGGATGGAGGTCTATCGAGGGCATAAGGGTCGGGTCGAGATGAAGGTCGTCGCCAAGGGCAAGAGCGCCCACGCAGCCAGCAACCAACTGGGCGACAACGCGATCTATAAGCTGCTCCCCATCATCGAGGCGGTGAGCCGGCTGGAACCCGAGCTGAAAGATGATCCCTTCCTGGGGCCCGGCAAAATCACGGTCACCGACATGGAGGTCGAAACGCCAAGTATCAACGCGGTGCCAAACCTGGCGACGATCTACATCGATCGCCGTTTGACCTTCGGCGAGACGGCGGAGGCGGAGATCGAGAGGATCCGGCAGCTCCTACCCGCGGAAAACCGAGAGCGCGGCGACGTCACCGTCGAGCTGCTGCGCTATGACGAACCGAGCTACACGGGCTTCGTTCGGTCTGTGGACAAGATCTTCCCCGCCTGGGCTCTGGAGCAAGACCATGCCTTGGTGCGCGCCGGGTTGCAGACCGCCCGTTTGATAGGCTTACCGGATCATGTCCCGGGCAAATGGGACTTCAGCACCAATGGCAACTACTGGGCCGGAAGGGCCGAGATTCCGTGTATTGGGTTTGCGCCGGGTGACGAAAAGACCGCCCACACCGTGCTCGACAGCGTGCCCCTCGCGGACGTGGTCAAGTCAACGGAGTTCTACGCCCTCTTGCCAGCGGTGCTCCGCGAGATGGTGAAGTGATAGAGTACCATCAACCGATAACTCACAGATAAGATTTCGGAGGTGACGTATGCAGACGTTCTTACGCGGTCGTGATTTGATATCAGACCTGGACTTCTCCAAGGAAGAGGTGGAGACCGTTCTGGATCTGGCCTGGGACCTCAAACGCAAGCGGGCGGTGGGTGAGCCGCATCCCCTCCTGCGTGACAAGACGCTGGCGATGCTTTTCTTCTTCAGCAGCACACGAACCCGGAGTTCTTTTGAGGCCGGTATGGCGCAACTGGGTGGTCACGCCGCCTTTATCGAATCGCGCACGACCCAGATCTCACACGGCGACACCGACAGGGAGATTGGCGAGATCCTCGGGCGCTACTTCGACGGTATCGCGATCCGGCACTGCGACTGGCAAGTCGGCAACCGGTACCTCAACAACGTGGCGTCCGCCTCTCGCGTCCCGCTGCTCAACATGCAGTGTGATGTCTACCATCCCTTCCAGTGTCTCGCGGACCTGATGACGGTGATGGAGAAAAAGGGGCGCGACCTACGCCGGAAGAAGATCGTCGTCTCGTGGGCTTATGCGTCGTCTTACCTGAAGCCCATCTCCGTGCCGCAGTCCTTGATTCTCCAAATGCCCCGCTTCGGCATGGACGTCACGCTATCCTATCCGGAGGGCTTTGAACTCATGCCCGAGATCGTCGACGAGGCCCGAGCCCAGGCCGAGATGCACAGCACGTCATTCGACGTCGTCCACGATATGGAGGAAGGCTTCCGGGACGCTGATGTCGTCTACGCCAAGTCCTGGGGTCCGCTGCTCACCAC